>NZ_JBVVPB010000005.1:0-332102 GCF_055807435.1 Bradyrhizobium sp. Ken51
GAGCTCTTGCGACGAAGCAATCCAGACTGTCTCTGCGGAGAGACTCTGGATTGCTTCGCTGCGCTCGCAATGACGGGGTGAGAGAGTGAGGCGCACGCATCACGCCGCCTCCGCGGACAGGCCGAGCCACTGCCGCACCCGCGCATCGGGGTCGGCGTTCTGGGTGACGTCGCTGACGACGGCGATGGAATCCGCGCCGGCGGCAAAGATCTCCGCGGCGTGCTCGAACTTGATGCCGCCGATCGCGACCAGCGGAATGTCGCCGATGCGCTTCTTCCATTCCGTGATCTTTGGAATGCCCTGCGGCTCGAATCGCATCGACTTCAAGGTGGTGAAGAAGATCGGGCCCAGCGCGACATAATCGGGTTTGGCGGCGAGCGCGGTGTCCAGCTCCGCATCGTCGTGGGTGGAAACGCCGAGCGACAGGCCGGCCTCGCGGATGGCGCCGAGGTCTGCGTCGGCAAGGTCCTCCTGGCCGAGATGCAGATACTTTGCACCGGCGACAATCGCAGCGCGCCAATAGTCGTTGACGACCAGCTTGGCTTGCGTGCCCGCGGTGATCGCGAGCGCATCGGTGACCATCTGGAGCGATTGGGAGTCGTCGAGGTCCTTTGCGCGCAGCTGGATGGTGCCCACGCCGAGTTTGGTCAGGCGCTCGACCCAGGCGAGGCTGTCGACGACCGGATAAAAGCGATCAGGATACGGCATGCCAGAACGGTGTCCCAACGACAGGGGTGGAAGGAGAGGCGAAATCGCGTGCGTTCATCAGCCCGGCTTCGTAAGCGGTGCGGCCGGCCTCGATGCCGAGGCGGAAGGCGTTGGCCATCGCGACGGGATCGGCGGCTTTTGCGATGGCGGTGTTGAGCAGCACGGCGTCGTAGCCGAGTTCGAGCGCCTGCGCCGCATGCGAGGGCGCGCCGATGCCGGCATCGACCACCAGCGTGATATCGGGCAGCCGCTCGCGCATCAGCTTGAGCGCATCGCGGTTGGTGATGCCTTTTGCGCTGCCGATCGGCGCGGCCCACGGCATCACCACCTTGCAGCCGGCATCGACCAGCCGGTTCGCGACCGAGAGATCCTCGGTGCAATAGGGGAACACTTCAAAGCCGTCCTTGATCAGGATGCTTGCTGCTTCCACAAGTCCGACCACATCGGGCTGCAGCGTGTCATTGTCGGCGATGACTTCGAGCTTGATCCAGGATGTCGCAAACAATTCGCGCGCGAGCTTGGCCGTCGTCACCGCCTCGCGCACGCTGCGGCAGCCGGCCGTGTTCGGCAGCACCGTGACGTCGAGCTCGCGGATCAGATTCCAGAACGCGTCCCCGGTCTTGCCGCCGGCGGATTCGCGCCGCAGCGACACCGTGACGATGTTCGAGCCCGAGGCGCGGATCGCCGACTGCATGATCGCAGGCGAGGGATAGAGTGCGCTGCCGATGAGGAGGCGGGAGGGGAAGGTCTTGCCGTAGAAGGTCACCATGTGGGAGGTGTCTCCTCAAATTCAACTGTCGTCCCGGCGAAGGCCGGGACCCATACCGCGTGATTTCCCTTAGGGCAGCTTGGCAGAGACCTTCCGTCCCAATGAAGGACGGTGGCTATGGGTCCCGGCCTTCGCCGGGACGACAAGGAGAGAGAACGTGCGATCATCTTCACCCTCCCTGCCGCGGCGTGATGATTTCGATCTCGTCGCCGGCCTTCAGCGCGGTCTCGGCCCAGCGGCTCTTCGGCACGACGTCGTAGTTCAGCGCGATCGCGAAATGAGTGCCTTCGTAGTCGAGCTCGGCGAGCAGCGCGTCCACGCTGGCGGAATTCACCTCGCGTTGCTCGCCGTTGACGATCACGCGCATTGCATCACCTCATTGTCGATCTGGCCGCGCTCGACATAAGCGAGCGTCAGCTCGGCCAGCGCCGGCGCGATCAGGAAGCCGTGGCGGTAGAGGCCGTTCACGTTGATCGTGTTGCCGCGAATGCCGATGCGCGGCAGATTGTCAGGGAAAGCGGGGCGCAGGCCGGAGCCGAATTCGACGATGCGGGCCTCGCCGAAGGCGGGATGCACGGCATAGGCCGCACCCAACAGCTCCAGCGCCGAGCGCACGCTGACGCCGGTGTCCTCTGCCTCGATCGAGGTCGCGCCCAGCATGAACAGATTGTCCTCGCGCGGGATCACATAGAGCGGCCAGCGCGGATGGATCAGCCGCACCGGGCGCGCGAGCTGCACCTCGGCGGTTTCGATCAGGATCATCTCGCCCTTGACGCCGCGAAGCTCCGGCTGCTCGTCGCGCGCGGAAAGGCCGCGGCAGTCGATGACGATGCCGTCGAGATCCCCGGCGGTGACGTCGCTGTCGAACTTGATGGTGCCGCCAGCAGCTTTGATGCGCTCGTGCAGTTTCGGCAGCACGCGGCGCGGCTCGACATGGCCTTCGGTCGGGAAGAACAGCGCGTCGCGGAAGCGGCCTTCGAGCGACGGCTCGAGCTCGGCCAGGCCGGCGGCATCGAGCCGGCGATGGCCTGCGGTCATCCGGGCAAAACGCTCGAAGTCGTTGCGCTCGCGCGGATGGGCGACGACCAGCGAGCCGTTGAAGGGCGTGTCGGGCAGCTCGCGCCGCCAGATGTCGAGCGAGCGCAGGCCGAGCCTGGAGATGATGGGTTCGGAAACTTCCGCCTCGCAATAAGGCGCGAGCATGCCGCCGGCCCAATGGCTGGTGGCATCGGTCATTTCGGCGTCACCGCGCTCGTGCAGGGTGACGGCGTGGCCGGCCTGCGCGAACAGCAAGGCCTGCCAGGCGCCCGCAATGCCTGCGCCGATGATGGATACCGGGGAATCCGGTCGCTTGGTCGTCTGCAACATCCCTGTCCCTTCGCCGGCATGACCCGGATCAGGTTCAAAGGGTCACCGCGGTCCTGGGCGGATTTGCCCATTTAGCGGTATCTCAGCTCCTCCTCGGAGCACCCCTCGGAACGGACGGAATGTATGCCAGTGGAGTGGGATGTCAATGTGCTGTCGGTCGTCATGCCCGGGCTTGTCCCGGGCATCCACGTTCTTGATGCGGCGCGAAAGTTCGTGGATGGCCGGGACAAGCCCGGCCATGACGGCGATCAGCGAGCGGGCGCCTGCGCCCGGGCGTTGCGAACGCGCTGGGCGAGCTTACGGTGCGGGACGGTGCCGAACATCGGCTGCGGATTGCCGTTCGGCTCGAGCCAAGGGGCGCTCATATTGGCCTCGCCCATATTGGCGACTTGGACGGCCTCCTGCCGCTGCCGCTTTGCGGCGTAGTAATAGCCGCCGGCGAAATAACGAACGGCTCTCGCATGATCGCCATTGGCGGCGTGATAGGCGCCGGCGAGATATTTCACGGCATAGGTGAGGTTGGTGTTGGGATCGCGCAGGCCGGCGGCGTCGCCGGTGTAGCCGACCCCGCGGGCGGTCGCGAGCTTGATCTGCATCAGCCCGATGGTGCCGCCATGGCCGACCAGGCCAGGCTGATAGCGGCTCTCGCGCATGATGACGCGATGCACGAGCGCCTCCGGCACGCCGTTGGCGCGCGCATGGGCCGCGACCATCTCGGCGTACTCCGCTTGGCCCGCGAATGCCGCCTGCGGCAACGTCAGTCCGGCCGCGAGCAGCGCGGCAACATGTAAAATTTTCATCAGATATCCCGGAGGTCCCTGAGACTGATTGAACGCCTGCGCCCGGCTGCCGTTTAGGCCTCCCGAACGCGGCGATGATGTGACCAAACGCCGCCGTTAACGTTTTCGCGGCGCCGAGCCGCTGTGACGACTCAATGCTGGCGCAGGAGTTCCCTCAGGCGGACAACTCGCGACAGCAGGCCTGTCTATTCGCATGGTCGGACGAAAGCGAGTATGTCACGGCCAGCGAATCGGGAGAGGTGCCATGACAAAATCAACCATGGTCAGTGCCCACACCGGCGAGATCCCCAGACATAACCCCTGTGCCCAATGCGGCACGCCGATCGCGCAGCCCGATTGGATCGAGCCGGGCGAAGGGCGCGTCTCCTATCTCTGGACATGCCACGCCTGCAATTACCGCTTCGAGGCGGTGGCGATCTTCGACGAGGCGGCGCTCGAGCACCCGCCGCTCGCGGCCTGAGTTTCGTTCTTTAGGCATGATTTCGGAAAAACCGCTGCACATTTTTCCGGATCATGCCTCAAGCCGCAAGCCGCGGCTGCTGCCGCACCAGCAACTGCATCCGCTCGATCCCGCGCCCCGCGCGATGGTCGGCGAGAAACGGTGCGCTGCAAAATGTTCCTGAGTGACTTAGGAACAATCACGCGCAGCTCTGATACTCGCGCAGCGCGCGACGAAATTGCAGCGCGCGCGGAACTGGGACTGATCCGGACTGTTTTCTCCGCACAAGTTTTCTGCTGAAGGAGAGGACAATATGTTGATGAAATCGATCGCGGCCGGTCTCGCCGGTACCGCACTGCTCGCAACCGTTGCGTTCGCGCAAAATCCGACCGCCACCACCGACAAGGCGCCGGCTGCCGCCGCCTCGACCACCACCACGACCGCGTCGGGACAGTGGCGTACGTCCAAGATGGACGGCATCAAGGTCTACAACGACGCCAACGAGAACATCGGCTCGATCAATGATCTGCTGATGGACAAGAGCGGCAACATCAAGATCGCCGTGATCGGCGTCGGTGGCTTCCTCGGCCTGGGCGAGCATCTGGTCGCGGTGCCATATGAGAAGCTGAAGTTCGTCAACGAGGCGGTTGCCTACACCGGCGCTGCTGGCAACAACCCGAACAGCGCAGCCAACCGGCCCGCGGCGAGCACCACGACGGGTGCCGCGACCGGCACCGACAACAAGCCCGCGACGACAACGACCGCGTCGTCCTCGTCGAAATGGTATCCGGACCACGCCGTGTTCAATGCGAGCAAGGACGAGCTGAAGAACATGCCCGAGTTCAAGTACTCGGAGTAATTCGGCTCTGAACGGCTAAACGAAGCGCGCCCGGTTTTTGCCGGGCGCGCTGTCGTGTCTTTTTTCGTCTGCCGTCATTGCGACCCTCAGTCCGAGGAGCCCGCTGCAGGCGGGCTCTCGAAGGACGGGGCGGGCGCGGGATAGCCGCTAACGGCCAACTCCGCCCCGCCACTCCGCAATCAGCCTCAGCCATGCCGCCGAATGAAACGCGCTCATCAGCAGATACATCGGCACCATCCCTCCGAGCATCGCCCCGTGTCCGGAGCCGCACAGCACGTCCGCCGGGCCATCGAGCACGGCCGTCAGCACGGCCATGATCGCAAAGGTCGGCGTGGCCGCCAGCCCGAGCCATCTGGCGAGGTGGCGCGCCGCCACCACACCGTTGCGGGTCGCACCGACACTTGCGCTGACGGGACTAGTCACGTCCTTCAGCTGCCTCCTCGCGAAAAGCCTTTTCGCCGGCGGTCGAGATCTCGACCCATTTCTTGTCGGGCGCCGCACCTTCGGTGTAGCTGTCGTGCCAGTTCCACCATTTATAGGTCGGCGTTTGCGGATAACCTTTCGGCGAATCCTCCCAGACCTCCTGCCGTCCCAGCGGCGTGATGTCGAGATAATTCCAGGTGCCGCCCATCTGCTCGTCGCCGCGGCTCTTGACGAAGTAGGTGCGGAAGATGCGCGTCCCGTCGCGGTAGAACACGTTGGTCCCGTGCCATTCGTCGACGCCGAAATCCGCATCGAAGCTGTCGGTGACGGTGACCCATGGCATGGTCCAACCCATCCGCTGCTTCAGCCTGATGATATCGGCCTGCGGCGCGCGCGAGGCGAACACCAGCGTGGTGTCGCGGGCATTCAGGTGTGAGACATGGGCGACCTGATCGGCCACCATCGAGCAGCCGCGGCAGGCGTGATCCGGCCAGCCGAACACGCCCGGCTCGAAGAAGGCGCGGTAGACGATCAGTTGCCGCCGGCCCTGGAATAAGTCGTGCAGACTGACCTTGCCGCCGGGCCCCTCGAACGCATAGGTTTTGGTGACTTCCATCCACGGCATGCGCCGCCGCTCGGCGGCCAGGGCGTCGCGGGCACGGGTATGCGCCTTTTCCTTCACGAGCAGTTGCTGACGGGCGGCCTCCCAGTCCTGCGGCGACACCACCGGCGGTGTTTGCATGGCGGCCTGTCCGTTATTTCCTGCGTTGTCAGCTGATGTCATCATGGCTCTCCAACTTTTCCCGGGCGGTCGTTCCGTATCTCGCTATGCAAGATGCGGAACCGCTCGCCCCTCGCCGCACATTGTCGGCCGTCAACGATCTCTCGCACCAGACAGTTGCGCGGTGGGAGTAACAAGTGTGGCGGGATTTGAATGGAGTCGTTGATCACGGCCGCGGCCCGCGCGCTCGAAGCCGGCGATCCGCTCGGCGCGCTGAACCGCGTCGCGCTGCGCAACGATGCACCTTCGCTGGCGCTGCGCGGCATCGCGATGGCGCAGCTCGGCGATCTCGCGAAGGCGAAGACGCTGCTGCGCAGCGCCGCACGCGCCTTCGGTCCGAGAGAGGCGGTCGCGCGTGCAAGATGCGTGGTGGCGGAGGCCGAGATCGCACTCGTCTCGCGCGACCTGAATTGGCCGGCAAACACGCTCGCGGCGGCGCGGGCGACGCTCGAAGGTCACGGTGACCTCGCCAACGCCGCCCATGCGGGTCACATCGAGGCGCGCCGACTGCTCCTTCTCGGGCGTCTCGACGAGGCCGAACGCACGCTGGCCGAGATCAAGACCACGCCGATGCCCCCGGCTTCGCAGGTCGCCCGCGAGCTCGTGATCGCCGGCATCGCCATCAGGCGGCTCCGAACGAAAGACGCGCGCGTGGCGCTCGGGCGCGCGGCGAGCGCAGCGCGGCAGGCCGGCATTCCAGCACTTGCGGCCGAGGTCGAAGGCACGAGCCGCGTGCTCGATACGCCCGCAGCGCGCCTGATCACGCGTGGGCACGAACGGCCGTTGCTGCTCGACGAGGTCGAGGACCTCGCGACATCGGAGGCGCTCGTGGTGGACACGTTCCATCACGCGGTTCGCAGGCGAGGCATCCTCGTGCCGCTCGGAAGACGGCCGGTGCTGTTCGCGCTCGCCCGCATCCTGGCGCAGGCCTGGCCCGCCGATGTCTCGCGGGAAGCGTTGATCACGGGAGCGTTTCAGGCAAGGCACGTCGATGAATCGCATCGCGCCCGGCTCCGCGTCGAAATCGGGCGGCTCCGCACCAAGCTCGAGCCTCTCGCCGACATCAGCGCGACGAAGGAGGGTTTTGTGCTGACACCGCGCAAGACGCGGCAGGTTCTCGTGCTGGCACGGCCCGTCGAGGAGAAGCACGCCAGCGTGCTGGCTTTCCTCTCCGACGGCGAGCCCTGGTCGAGCTCGGCGCTCGCGCTGGCGCTGGCAACGAGCGCGCGCACCGTGCAGCGGGCCCTCGAAGAGCTAGCACGATCGAACAAGGTGCAGTCCTTCGGACACGGACGGGCGCGGCGCTGGATGACGCCGCCCGTCCCGGGTTTCCCGACAGGCTTGTTACTCCCCGGATCGCTCATGAAGACGTAAGGTGGGATTCACACCACAGGGACCGAGCAGATGAAACGTTCAGCCGCCGAGATCGTCAGGGAATACGGGCCCTTTGCGGGCGTCGAAGCCGTGCACGGCGTCACCTATGACGGCAGCCATATGTGGTTCGCATCCGGCGACAGATTGAATGCGGTCGATCCGGCCGACGGCAAAATCGCCCGCTCCATCGATGTCGCCGCGCACGCGGGAACGGCGTTCGACGGCCGGCACTTGTTCCAGATCGCCGAGGACCGCATCCAGAAGATTGACGCTGCGACCGGCAAGGTGCTCGCCACCATCCCTGCACCTGGCGGCGGTGGCGATTCCGGATTGGCCTGGGCCGAGGGCTCGCTCTGGGTCGGGCAGTATCGGGAGCGCAAGATCCATCAGGTCGATCCCCAGACGGGAAAAATTCTCCGCACCATCGAAAGCAAGCGCTTCGTCACCGGCGTGACCTGGGTCGACGGCGAGCTCTGGCACGGCACCTGGGAAGGCGAGGACAGCGACATCAGGCGGATCGACCCAGATACGGGCAAGGTGCTGGAGCAGCTCGACCTGCCCGCCGGGACGATGGTGTCAGGATTGGAGTCCGACGGCGGCGACCGTTTCTTCTGCGGTGGCGGAGATCGCGGCAATGTGAGAGCGGTCCGCCGTCCCAAACGCGGCTAGCCTCGTGAGGGCTGCCTGAATCCGCGGCAATTGCGCACTCGCAGCCGTTAACCCATTCGCCGCAATTCCACCCCATCGGTACGCTCTAGCGCCCCTCTCTCCCGCCCTGTAAAATCCCTTCCCGGGCGGCCTGGGGGATTGATGCGACTAACTCTGAACTTGAAGACCATCCTGATCGCCGTCGCGGTGCTCGCGGCGTCGTTTTTCATCAGCCTGAAGGCGATGGACTTGCTGTCGCCGCGGGCGACGAATTCCGCGCCGCCGGTCGCGCAACTGCCGCCGCTGCTGCAGGTCGCGAAGAGCTCGATCGTGGTGGCGCCGGTCGCCATCGCGCTGTCGGCGATCCGCGAGCAGGCCGAGAAGGCCGCCCCGCGCAATTTCGCCGGCAAGGCCGAGAACCCGATTTCGCAAATCCTGGAGAACGCCGACATCGGCTGGTCCGCCGTGCGCGGGCCGATGTCGGCGGTCGGCGACAAGGACGTGCTGACGATCTCGACACCGCTCACGGGCAAGCTGAACGTGACGGGATCGCTGTCGTCGAAAGCCACCGGCGCCCTCGGCGAGGCGCTCGGCAGCGTGCTCGGCGGCAATGCCGCAAAACAGATCGGCGCGGTCAACATCAAGAATCTGAACGCCAGCGCCGAGATCAAGGGCAACGTCGTCGTCACCTCGCGGCCGAAGCTCGCGGCCAACTGGCATCTCGAGCCCAATCTCGGCGCCCAGGTCAATCTTGGCGACACCAACCTCAACGTCTCGGGCGCCAAGGTCAACGTGCCGGCGCAGGTGAAGCCGCTGATCGACAAGACCGTCGGCGAACAGATCAACGCCGTCTCCGAACGCATGCGCAACGATCCGACCTTGCGGGAGAACGCGAAGCTGCAATGGGCCAAGGCCTGCCGCTCGATCCCGCTGCAAGGCTCGGGCTCCTCGGCCGCGCTGCCGCCGCTCTGGCTGGAGATGAAGCCGATCCGCGCCATCGCGGCGCAGCCGCGCGTCGATGCGCAGGCCGTGACCCTGCTGCTGGGCCTGGAAGCGGAGACGCGCGTTACGTCC
Source organism: Bradyrhizobium sp. Ken51 (assembly GCF_055807435.1). Lineage (NCBI taxonomy): Bacteria > Pseudomonadati > Pseudomonadota > Alphaproteobacteria > Hyphomicrobiales > Nitrobacteraceae > Bradyrhizobium > Bradyrhizobium sp. Ken51. The sequence continues at coordinate 9,244 of NZ_JBVVPB010000005.1, forward strand.
ACGCCGACCAAGCCCGACTGCCCGTTCCCCGACAAGATATCGATCGTGCCGCCGACCGGCACCGGTGTGAATATCGGCGTACCCATCGACGTGCCCTTCACCGAGATCAACAAGCTGATCGCGGCGCAGATGGTCGGCCGCACCTATCCCGAGGACGGCTCCGGTCCGGTGGACGTCACCGTCAAGAGCGTCAACGTGATCCCGTCGGGGGAGCGCCTCCTGATTTCGCTGCTGGTGCGCGCCAAGGAGAAGAAGAGCTGGCTTGGTCTCGGCGCCGAAGCGACCGTGCACATCTGGGGCCGGCCGATGCTCGACCAGGCGCAGCAGACGCTGAGGCTCGCCGACATCCAGCTCGCGGTGGAGTCGGAGGCGGCCTTCGGCCTCCTGGGTGCCGCGGCGCGGGCGGTGGTGCCGCAGATGCAGCAGGCGCTGGTACAGAAAGCGACGATCGATCTGAAGCCGATTGCCGCGAACGCACGCGAGAAGATCGCCGCCGCGATCGCCGACTTCCAGAAAAACGAGGACGGCCTCAAGGTCGAGGCGAAGATCGACAGCCTGACGCTGGCCGACATCGCCTTCGACTCCAAGACGCTGCGCGTGATCGCGGAAGCCGGCGGCTCGCTGAATGTATCCGTGACGAAACTGTCGGGAATGTAACGCGCGCCTTTCCTCGACGGGTTCGTGCGCGTCGTCGCTTGCGCCGCTGGCAATCTGGTCGGAGGATGCTAAGCTGTTCCTCGCACCTTCGGACGAGGTGCTGACAGCAGTGTGGCTGATAACGCGAGGACGACATGGAAGCCGGCATGGTCACGCCTGCGCCGGCGCTGGTGCGCTTTTCCGGCATTCAGAAGACCTACGATGGCGAGCACCTCGTGGTGAAGAACCTCGATCTCGACATCAGGAAGGGCGAGTTCGTCACCCTGCTCGGTCCGTCGGGCTCGGGCAAGACGACCACCCTGATGATGCTGGCGGGTTTCGAAGTTCCGACCCATGGCGAGATCTACCTCGCGGACCGGCCGATCAAGAACGTGCCGCCACACAAGCGCGACATCGGCATGGTTTTCCAGAACTATGCCTTGTTTCCGCACCTGACAATTGCGGAGAATATCGCCTTCCCGCTATCCGTCCGCAACACGAACAAGGCCGAAGCGCAGGAGCGCGTGAGGGCAGCGTTGCGCATGATCAAGATGGAAAACCTGGCTCAGCGCCGGCCCGGGCAGTTGTCCGGCGGTCAGCAGCAGCGCGTGGCGCTGGCCCGCGCCCTGGTTTTCAATCCGCAACTCGTGCTGATGGACGAGCCCCTGGGCGCGCTGGACAAGCGCCTGCGGGAGCAGATGCAACTGGAGATCAAGCAACTGCACGAGACGATGGGCATCACCGTCGTCTACGTCACCCACGATCAAAGCGAAGCGCTTACGATGTCGGACCGCATCGCCGTGTTCAACGACGGCATCGTGCAGCAGATCGACAGGCCCGACGCGCTGTATGAGCATCCGGTGAACAGCTTCGTCGCCCATTTCATCGGCGAGAACAATGTGCTGTCCGGCACCGTCGAGACGGTCGAGAAAGAATATTGCCGCGTTGCGCTGGCGGGCGGCGGCGCCGTGACCGCACGAGCGGTCAACGTATCGGGCGCGGGCGCATCGACCTCGCTGTCGGTGCGGCCGGAGCGGATCGCCATTATCCCGGATGGCACCTCCAGCGACCAACCGAACCGACTGCCTGCCAAGGTGCAGAACACCATCTATCTCGGCGACCACGCGCTGGCCGTGCTCGACGTCGCCGACAACAGGGAGTTCATGGTCAAGCTTCAGCCGGGGACGCATGACGGCCTGAGAGCCGACAGCCTGAGAGTTGGCGGCCTTACACCCGGCGATGACGTGTTCATCACCTTCCGCCCGGAGGACTGCCTGGCTCTCGATCCCGTCTGATCCAACGATGCAACATCGCTCCCACGCGGGCGGACCTGCACCGACCAAGCTCAACGCAATTCACGTGAAGAAGAAGGAACAAAGACCATGCTGAAGCGCAAGATTGCACTGGGGTTCGCCGCGGCATTCACCGCCAGCGCGGCGCTGGCCACGGTCGCGCAGGCGCGTGACCTCACCGTCGTGTCGTGGGGCGGCGCCTATCAGGATGCCCAGAAGAAGGTCTATTTCGAGCCGTTCAAGAAAGCGACCGGCGTTGCGATGAACGACGAGTCATGGGACGGGGGCGTCGGCGTGTTGCGCGCCAAGGTGCAGGGTGGTGCCGCCACCTGGGACGTCGTCCAGGTCGAGAGCGACGAACTGGCGGTTGGCTGCGAGGAAGGCCTGTTCGAGAAGCTCGACTATTCGAAGATCGGCGGCGAGGCCGCCTATATCCCACCGTCAGTCAACGCTTGCGGCGTCGGCGCCATCCTCTACGATTTCGTTCTCGGCTACGACAAGGACAAGCTGAAAGAGGCTCCCAAGGGCTGGGCCGACTTCTTCGACACCAAGAAGATTCCGGGCAAGAGGGCCTTGCGTCAGGGCCCGAAGACCACGCTGGAGATCGCCCTCATGGCCGACGGCGTCGCGCCAAAGGACGTCTACAAGGTGCTGGCGACCGACGAAGGCGTCGAGCGCGCGTTCAAGAAGCTGGACACCATCAAGGGCGACATCGTGTGGTGGAAGGCCGGCGCTCAGCCGCCGCAATTGCTCGCCTCCGGCGAGGTGGCAATGACCTCGGTCTACAATGGCCGCATCGACACCGCGAACAAGAACGAGAAGAAGAATTTCGGCATGGTGTGGGACGGAGCGCTGTTTACCCTCGACACCTGGGTCATCCTGAAAGGCAGCCCGAACAAGGATGCGGCCTACAAGTTCCTGGACTTTGTCGGCAAGGCGGAGAACCAGTCGAAACTGTCGGAGAACATTGCTTATGGCACCTCGAACAAGGCCGCAGCCGCTCTGCTCGCGCCTGCTGTTCTGAAGGACCTGCCGACGGCACCCGACAACATCAAGAATGCGGTCGAGATCAACGTCGCCTTCTGGCTCGAGAACATCGACCGCCTGACCGAGCGCTTCAACAAATGGGCAGCGAAGTAGCGCGCCCCGCAGGGCTCGACCAATGACGGATGCGCTCTTGACCGGCGCCAACGCATCGACCGAGGTGCCGCTCAAGCGCCGATTGCGGCGTGCGGAGCGAGCACGCCAGGTCAAGGCATTGGCGCTGGTGCTGCCGCTTCTCGTCTTCCTGCTCTTCACCTTCGCTGGGCCCATCGCCGGCATGCTGTGGCGCTCGGTCGATGACCGGGAGGTGCGCCAGATTCTGCCTCAGACCATCGCGGCTCTCGCCAGTTGGGACGGCAGGGATCTGCCGGACGAAAAGGCCTACGCGGCGCTGGCCGGCGACATCATGGCGGCGCGCGCTTCCGGCACCATTGCGATTGCGGCCAAGCGGCTAAATTACGCACTGAACGGCTTCCGCACGATCCTGACCAGCACCGCACGCAATCTGAAGACCGTGCCCGAGCCCGGCACGGCCAGGGAGACGCTGGGCAAGATCAACCCCGCCTGGCGCGAACGCGCCACCTGGACCACGATCAAGGACGCCAGTGGTCCCATGACCGGCTTCTATCTTTTGTCGGCGCTCGACCTGACGCGGAACGTGGACGGCGCGATCGTCGCGGCCCCGCCGGATCAGGCCATCTACCGCGACGTTTTCGTCCGCACCTTCCTCATCAGCCTCAGTGTCACGGCACTTTGCCTGATCCTCGGCTTCCCGGTCGCTTACTTGCTGGCCGCGCTGCCGCCCGGCCGGTCGAACCTGCTGATGATCTTTGTCCTGCTGCCGTTCTGGACGTCTCTGCTGGTCCGCACCTGCGCCTGGATCGTTCTGTTGCAGGGCAAAGGCGTCGTGAACGAAAGCCTGCTCTGGCTTGACATCATCGATGCGCCGTTGCGCCTGATCTACAACCGCTTCGGTGTCTGCGTGGCCATGACCCACGTTCTCTTGCCGTTCATGATCCTGCCGCTGTACAGCAGTATGAAGGCGATCTCGCCTGCTTACATGCGTGCCGCCGCCTCGCTCGGTGCGCCGCCGGTCGCCGCCTTCCTGCGCATCTACCTGCCTCAAACGCTGCCCGGCATCGGCGCGGGAAGCCTGCTCGTTTTCATCCTGGCGCTCGGCTATTACATCACGCCGGCACTCGTCGGGGGCGCCGCCGACCAGATGATCAGCTACTTCATCGCGCTCTACACGACCGAGACGGCCAATTGGGGCCTTGCTTCGGCACTGGGTGCGGTGCTGCTGCTCGCCACTATTCTGCTCGCGCTCGTCTACGGAAAGCTGGTGCAGGGACAGCAGGTGACGGGAGGGATGAAGAATTGAGCGACAGTCCCTCCCTCCGCACGCCCAGCCAGCGCATCGCGTGGGCCGCGACCATCGTGATCTCCACGCTGGTGTTCATCTTCCTGATCGCGCCGATCCTCGCGATCATGCCGCTGTCCTTCAGCTCGGGCTCGTATCTCACTTATCCGCTGCCGGGCCTCTCCCTGCGCTGGTATGACGACTTCATCAATTCGCCGCGCTGGATGAATTCGCTGAAGAACAGCATGATCATCGGGGTGTCCTCGACCCTGCTGTCGATGGTGCTCGGCACGTTGGCGGCGCTGGGGCTGGCGCAGTGGAAGAGCCGGTTCAAGCCGCTCGTGCTGGCCTTCGTGCTGTCGCCGGTCGTCGTGCCCGGGGTCATCACCGCGGTCGGCCTGTATTTCTTCTTCGCGCCGATCGGACTGACCGGCAGTTATCTCGGCTTGATCCTGGCCCACACCGCGCTGGCGACACCCTTCGTGGTGATCACGGTCGGCGCGACGCTGCAAAGCTTCGACACCAATCTGGCACGCGCCGCCGCCTCGCTCGGGGCCTCGCCGCTTGATGCGTTCCGCCGCGTGATCCTGCCGCTGATCCTGCCCGGCGTGGCGTCGGGGGCGCTGTTCGCCTTCGCGACCAGCTTCGATGAGGTGGTGATCGTGCTGTTCATGGCAGGTCCGGAACAGCGCACCCTGCCGCGCGAGATGTTCAGCGGCATCCGCGAGAACATCAGCCCGACCATCACGGCAGCGGCGGTGATTCTGACCACGGTCTCGGTGATCCTGCTCGCCACGCTGGAAGGCCTGCGCCGACGCAATGAACGGCTCAAGGGCAGCGCGTGAGCGGGATCGGCGCTTCTCTCTCACCCGGCTTGCGGCAGGGCTATCGCCTGTGAGCATGCGCGAGAAGTCGTCATGCCCGGGCTTGTCCCGGGCATCCACGTTCTTCGCGCCGCATGGTTAGACGTGGATGGCCGGGACAGGCCCGGCCATGACGCGGAGGCTTCGCGCCCAAACTCTCGGATCAAATTCGATTGCTTTCCCGCAAGCGGGGAGAGACGAAGGAACACCGCCGCGCCCTGCTTATTTCTCAACCCTCCTCGCACATCCCGGGCTTTGCTCCCGCCAGCGATTGTCGCTAGAACGGCTCCCGCAACAAAGCCCAAACAACAACACAAAGGGAGAAACAAAATGCAAAAACTCATCGCCGCGGTCGCGGCCGGTCTCGCTCTCGCCGCCACTTCGGGCGCCGCGCAGGCGCAGATTTCCGACGACGTCGTCAAGATCGGCGTGCTCACGGACATGTCGAGCCTCTATGCGGACGCGACCGGCAAGGGCTCGCTCGCAGCCGTGGAGATGGCGGTCGCCGATCACGGCGGCAAGGTCGCGGGCAAGCAGGTCGCCGTGGTCTCCGCCGATCACCAGAACAAGCCCGACGTCGGCGTCAACATCGCCCGCAACTGGTACGACAACGACAAGGTCGACGCGATCTTCGACGTGCCGACCTCGTCGGTGGCGCTGCCAATCTCGGCGCTGACGCGCGAGAAGAACAAGATCCACATCAATTCCGGCGGCGGCTCATCCGATATCACGGGCGTCGCCTGTTCGCCCAACACGGTGCACTGGACCTACGACACCTATGCGCTGTCGAACGTCGCCGGCAAGGCGATGGTCAAGCGCGGGGAGGACTCCTGGTTCTTCGTCACCGCGGACTACGCCTTCGGCATGGCGCTGCAGCGCGACGCCGCCAACGTGGTCAAGGAGAGCGGCGGCAAGGTGCTCGGCGAGGTCCGCCATCCGCTCAACTCGTCGGACTTCTCCTCCTTCCTGCTCCAGGCTCAGGCGTCCAAAGCCAAGGTCGTCGCGCTGGCCAATGCCGGCGGCGACACCACCAACGCGCTCAAACAGGCGGCCGAGTTCGGCCTGACGCAGGGCGGCCAGAAGATGATCGCCTTGCTCATGGAGATCACCGACGTTCATTCGCTCGGCATCAAGTCGACGCAGGGTCTGATCATCACCGACGCGTTCTACTGGGACACCAACGAGGAGACGCGCGCCTTCTCCAAGCGCTTCAACGAGAAGGTCGGCCACATGCCGACCATGATCCAGGCGGGGCTCTATTCGGCGACCATGCATTACCTGAAGGCGATCGACGCCATCAAGTCCGACGAGGCACCGAAGGTGATGGAGCAGATGCGCAAGACGCCGGTCAACGACTTCTTCGCAAAGAACGGCAAGATCCGCATCGATGGCCGCATGGTCCACGACATGTATCTGTTCGAGGTCAAGAAGCCCGAGGATTCCAAGGGCGAGTGGGACCTCTACAAGCTGATCGCCACCGTGCCCGGCGACGAGGCCTTCCGTCCGCTCGACAAAGGCGGCTGCCCGCTGGTGAAGGGGAACTAGGACGGATAACCGGTCGGCGTCCTGCGTCGGGGGCTGGTTACGGCGAAGCCGCCTGCAAATATGCAACCACCTTCGCCGCTTCCTCCGCCGAGACGCCGCCATAGGGCTGCATCTTGTTGCCGGATACGACCTCGTCCGGCTTGACCATGAAGCGGGTGAGCTTGTCCTGGTCCCAGACGAAATCGGCTTCTTTCATCGATGAGGAATAGTTGTAGTTCGGCAGCGAGCCGGCTTTGCGTCCGACGATTTTATTGAGGTTGGGGCCCAGACGATTGTCGCCCTCTTTCACCGAGTGGCAGGTTCGGCAGGAATTGTTGAACGCCTGCTGGGCTGCGTCGCTGCTCGCCGGCTGCTGTGCGAGCGAGGCGGGCGCAGACAGCAGCAGCGCCACTGCGCCCGCGAACACGCGCAGCCATGTGCCTTGCGGCGTTTGCGGACGTGATTGCATTGGCGCCTCCATCGGGGATCGCGCCGCAGCACGCGCGCGCATCGGGATGCCGAGGGCCAACGAAAACGGCCCCGGTGGGTTCCGGGGCCGTTTGCGTCACAATGTCCTGTTGCTTACCGCGTCGCGGCGCCGAGGTCGGCGCGGCGCTCCGTCATCGGCAGCACGATGACCTTGGTGCCGACATTGACGCGGGAGTAGAGATCCGAGACATCGTCATTGGTCAGGCGGATGCAGCCGGAGGAGACCTGCTTGCCGATGGTCTCGGGCGCGTTGGTGCCGTGGATGCGGTAAATGGTGCCGCCGAGATACATGGCGCGGGCGCCGAGCGGATTGCCGGGGCCGCCGGCCATGTGGCGCGGCAGATAGGGCTGGCGGGCGATCATCTCCGGCGGCGGGGTCCACGCCGGCCACTCCGCCTTCCTGGTCACCGACTGCACGCCGGACCAGGTGAAACCGTCGCGGCCGACACCGATGCCGTAGCGTATCGCCTGGCCGTTGCCGAGCACGAGATAGAGGTAGGTGTTGGGCGTATCGATGATGATGGTGCCGGGCGCCTCACGCGTCGCGTAGGAGACCGTCTGACGACGAAAGCGGGCGGGTGTTTCAATGACGTCCTGATCTTCGGACGGCGCGGCCTGATAGGGCGTCGCTTGATAGGGTTGGTACGGCTGCGGCGCTGCGATCGGCGGCAGTGGTTGGAAGAACGGGAAGAGCTGCACGGGCGCGGCGTTGGCCGGGCCGGCGAACGCGATCGCGGTGACAGCCACTGCGCCAAACACAACGGCGCGCGAATAAGTCTTCAACGTCTCCAGATTGATCATTGGTCGCCCCTGTTTGCGCGGTGTTGCTTGGCCGCCCCGGCACCGCTTCGGTGCTCTGTTGCGTAAATCACTAACGGCAAGAAGTTTCGGGACGTTTGCGCGGAAAACCGAAAACGGCTTCATGGCGGCAACGATTGTTTCATGACGGTTTCGTGGCTGCGCGGACCCGTTAACGAACAAAACAGCGGGCCGACACTTACATGACGTCACACGCCTGAAATATCCGTGGTTGATGGTCCAAAGCCGAGAATCATAAAAATCTCGGGATTTCCCCATGCGGGTATTAATCGCGACTGACGCCTGGCATCCGCAGGTCAACGGTGTGGTGCGGACGCTGACCTCGCTGGCTGGCGCGGCCAAGGCATTGGATGTCGAGATCGACTTCCTCACGCCGGACGGCTTTCGGTCGTGGCCGTTGCCGACCTATCCGGGGCTGCGCATTGCGCTGCCGAGCGGCAAGGAGATTGCGCGGCGGATCGAGAAGGCGGCGCCGGAAGCGCTGCACATCGCGACCGAGGGGCCGATCGGCTGGGCGGCGCGGGCTTATTGCCGTCGCAACGGGCTCGCCTTCACCACCTCCTACACCACGCGCTTTCCGGAATATGTCTCGGTGCGAACCGGCATCCCCGCGAGTGTCGGCTACGCCGTGCTGCGCCACTTCCACGATGCCGCCGCGATGACGATGGTGGCGACGGCCTCGCTGCGGCAGGAGCTGTCCGAGCGCGGCTTCAAGCGGCTCGGCTTCTGGACCCGCGGCGTCAACACCGAGCTGTTCCATCCCGACTCTCCGGCCAAGCTTGATCTGCCTGGGCCGATCTTCATGACGATGGGCCGCGTGGCGGTGGAGAAGAACCTCGAGGCGTTCCTCTCGCTCGACCTCCCCGGCACCAAGGTCGTCGTCGGCGACGGCCCGCAGAAGGCTGCGCTCGAAAAGAAATATCCTGATGTGGTCTTCCTCGGCGAGAAGAAGGGCGCCGATCTCACCGCCCATCTCGCCGCCGCCGATGTGTTCGTGTTTCCGAGCCTGACCGACACGTTCGGCGTGGTGCAGCTCGAGGCGCTCGCCTGCGGCACGCCGGTTGCGGCGTTTCCGGTGACGGGTCCGAAGGATGTCATCGCCGATCATCCGATCGGCGCGATCGACCACGATCTGCGCGCCGCGTGCCTGCGCGCGCTCACCATGTCGCGCCAGACCTGCCGCAACTTCGCGCTGGAGCGCTCCTGGGAAAACAGCGCGCGCCAGTTCGTCGGCAACCTCACCTCACTTCAGCCCAGCCGTGCCTTGCGCGCCTCGCCTCGCATGGCGCGGCGGCCGGTGCGCGGTTGACCTCAACGTTTTGAACCACAGCGAGAACCTCACCGATGGCTAAGATCATGAACCTTGACGGCACCCAGCAGCTCGACCTCACCCGTGGCACGGTCGAGCAGGCCTATGATCGCTGGGCGCCGGTCTACGACCTCGTGTTCGGGGGCGTGTTCGCCAAGGGCCGGCAGGCCGCGATCGCCGCCACCAACAAGATCGGCGGCCGGGTGCTCGAGGTCGGCGTCGGCACCGGCATCTCGCTGCCGCTCTACGCGCCGCATCTGCGCATCTTCGGCACCGACATCTCGGAGGCGATGCTCGACAAGGCGCGCCAGCGCGTCGCCGAGGGCAAGCTGAACAACGTCGAAGGCCTCGCGGTGATGGATGCCGAGAAGCTCGAATTTCCCGACAACTCCTTCGACGTCGTGATGGCGCAATACGTCGTCACGGCCGTGCCGAATCCGGAAGTCGCGCTGGACGAATTCGCCCGCGTGCTGCGCCCGGGCGGCGAGCTGATCATCCTCACCCGCGTCAGCGCCGATACCGGCATGCGCCGCTTCATCGAGCAGAAGCTGCAGCCGGTGGTGCGCCCGCTCGGCTTCCGCACCGCCGAGTTCGCCTGGTCGCGTTACGCCAAATGGCTGGCCGGTGCCGACGGCATCGAGCTGGCCGAGCGCCGCCTGATCCCGCCGCTCGGTCATTTCTCGCTGGTGCGCTTCCGCAAGCTCGACGTCGCCAAGGCGGCGTAACCCAAGCTCACGGGTCGCGTGCGTCACCGCGTCGCTGCACATTGTCACATGACAAAATGATGATGTCACACGACCTACATCGAATCTCTGTAAATCCTGAACCCGAAAGCATTTGGGGAAGAGCATGATCAAGAACTATCTCGAACAGCTGCGGATCCAGCGCTGGGACGACCATCGCTACTATCACCACAGCCGCATCAATCAGAGCCTGCACTTCGTCAGCGCGCTGAGCTTTCTGTTCGCCTATGTCTGGTTGTTCGTCGATCCCATGGTCTCCGCGCTGGTCGGCTGGCTGGTGTCGATGACCTCGCGTCAGGCGGGTCACTTTTTCTTCGAGCCGCACGGCTACGACCACGTCAATCAGGCGACGCACGAGCACAAGGAAGAGATCAAGGTCGGCTACAACCTTCAGCGCAAGGTGGTGCTGATGTCGATCTGGGCGCTGTCGCCACTGGTGCTGTTGGTCGATCCCACGCTGTTCGGACTGTTCACGCCCTGGGCAGGCGCAACCGACTTCATGCGGCAGGTCGCCAAGATCTGGCTCGTGGTCGGCGGTGGCGGTCTCCTGTTCCGCACGGTGCACCTGTTCTTCATCCGCGACGTCGAGACCGGCCTCGTCTGGATGACGAAGATCCTGACCGACCCCTTCCATGATTTGATGCTCTACCGTAACGCGCCGCTGGCGCTGATGCGCGGCGAGCTGATGGATCCCGGCCTGCACCTCAACCCCGAGCACACGCTGGGCCTCATCGGCGAGCCCACGCTCGAAGAGCAGCACGCCTGAGCGCGCCGTTCTCACCAAGGCCTCCGATGTCTGATGGTTGCGTCATGCCCGGGCTCGTCCCGGGCATCCACGTCTTGGAGTTCTCGCGCGGAGACGCGTGGATGGCCGGGACAAGCCCGGCCATGACGCCGTTGGAGGAACTAGCCTCAGCGCCCGAAGCGCTTGGCGAGCATCTCTTTCAGGATCTGCCGCTTGATGGTCTTGTTGGTGAGGACGCCATCGTGCCACCAGAAGCCGTCGGCCTTCATCTTCTCGGCCGCGCGGACGAAACGCTCGGCGACCTCGGTGAAATCGGCATCGGTGTAGTTCAGGCTGAAGATCAGCCGGCCGGTGCCGACCCAGCTCAAGGACAGGCCTTCGGCGCGAAGGTAATACTGCAGCATCCAGTTGTAGCGGGACGGGGTGGTGTATTTCACCGTCCAGATCGACGAGAAGTTGGCGAACCGCACCGGCAGGTCGGCGCCCTCCATCATCTGGTTGAGCTTTTGCCCGCGGCCGTTCCAGGTCTCTTCCAGCCCGTCATAGACGGCGCGGAAGTTCGGGCTGGCGAGCCGGCTCAGAAACTCGTCCATCGCCGTCATGACGTAGGGGTGCGAGTTGAAGGTGCCGCGGGCGAAGCAGACGTCGGCGGGGCGATCGTCGCGGAAGCGGCGCATCAGCTCGCGTTTGCCGCAGACCACGCCGACCGGCAGGCCGCCGGCGAGGCTCTTGCCGTAGGTCACCATGTCGGCCTTGATGCCAAAATATTCCTGGGCGCCGCCTGCGGCGAGGCGGAAGCCGACGAACACTTCGTCGAAGATCAGCGCGATGCCGCGCTCGGTGCAGACCTCGCGCAGCTGCTTCAGCCACGCGGTGTAGGCGGCGCGGTCGAAATTGCCGCCGCGGGAGGAATCGACCAGCGAGGAATCGCCGGGCGCGTTGCCGTTCGGATGCAGGCCCTGGAGCGGATTGACCAGCACGCAGGCGATGTCCTTGCGCGTGCGCAGCACGTGCAGCGTCTTCTCGGACATCTCGGCGAGGGTGTAGGTCTCGTGCGCGGGAATCGGATTGCCGACGCCGGGCTGCACGTCGCCCCACCAGCCGTGATAGGCGCCGGCGAAGCGGACGAGATGGCTGCGCTTGGTGTGATAGCGCGCGAGCCGCACCGCCTGCATCACGGCTTCGGTGCCGGACATGTGGAAGGACACTTCGTCGAGGCCCGAGATCTGGCAGAGCCGCGCCACGTTCTCGAGGATGACGGGATGGTAGGGGCCGAGCACCGGCCCGAGTGCGTGCGCCCGCTTCTCGGAGCCCTCGATGCATTCCTTGTAGAAGTCGTTGCCGAAGATGTTGACGCCGTAGGACCCGGTGAGGTCGTAGGAGGTGTTGCCGTCGACATCCGTGACGGTGACGCCGCGCGACGACTCCACGAAAGTCGAGGTGCCCAAATGCTCGCGAACCAGACGCGAGAACTGGAACGGCACGCGGTAGGTCTCGGTGAAGTGCAGGTCGGAGATCTTTTCCGCCGCTTCCTTCGTCATCGCGCGGCCCTTGGGGTAGCGCTCGGCGTAGAGGCTTGCGAGGCGGAAGAAGCCTTCCTTGCGCCGGGCCGCGATGTTCGCGGGCGCGCCATCGCAGGCGAAGTACGCATCGCCCTCGAATTCGTAGAACGGGAGCAGCTTTGCCACCCGGCGCGACATTTTGGAGTGACCGGCCAGCGAGCGGTGCTTGGCGCGGGACAATTCGATCCGCGCCTTGATTTTCGGGAAGGCGGCGGCAGCGGACGCTGCGGCGGCCACGGACAAAGAAAGAATCGGGAGTGTCGTTTCCATGACAACAAGCGCTAATACTGCGAGCTGACAGATTCATGACAGTCAAAGCCCTCATCGCCTCTTTCACCCAGCAGGAAGACCTCAACTTCCTGTTGACCAACCGCATCCCCCGCGCGGCGCTGACCCGTTTCATGGGCTGGTTCTCCAAGATCGAGAACCCGCTGGTGCGGGACGGCTCCATCGCGCTGTGGAAGCTGTTCTCCGACCTCGATCTGTCGGAGGCGCGCAAGACCCATTTCAGGAGTCTGCACGACTGCTTCACACGGGAGCTCAAGCCCGGCTTGCGGCCCTTTGATCCGGACCCCTCCATTGTCGCCAGTCCGTCCGACGGCATCGTCGGCGCCCATGGCCGGATCGCCGACACCGAGCTGTTCCAGGTCAAGGGCGCGCCGTACTCGCTACTCGATTTGCTCGGAGACTCCGTGCTGGTCGACCAGCACCGCAACGGCTCCTTCGTCACGCTGCGGCTGACCTCGAGCATGTATCACCGCTTCCACGCGCCTTTTGACGCGCATATCGAGCGCGTCACGCTGATCCATGGCGATGTCTGGAACGTCAACCCGATCGCGCTGAAGCGGGTCGAGCGTCTGTTTTGCAAGAACGAGCGCGCGGTGATCCGCACGCATCTGCCGACGGGCGAAGCCGTGACGCTGGTGCCGGTCGCCGCGATCCTGGTCGCGAGCATCCGGTTGCACTTCCTCGACATGGTGCTGAACGCGCAGACCAGGGGGCCGGTCAATTTCCCCTGCGACGTCAACGTGGCCAAGGGCGAGGAGCTCGGCTGGTTCGAGCACGGCTCGACCATCATCATCCTCGCGCCCGGCGATTTCACCTTCTGCGAAGGAATCGCCGAGGGCGTGCGCATCCGGGCGGGTCAAGCGCTGCTGAGAAAAAACTAGCCTTCAATCCGCCGGGTCGGGCGCCTATATCGTTCCTGGGGACGTTTCTACGACGACGGATTGGGTGATGGCGCGGGCGCCGGTCATGGCGGCGGGTGGTATTGTGCTGCGGCGAGGTGCGCCGCCGCTGATTGCCGTCGTGCGCCAGCGCAAGCGCAACGAATGGGTCTTGCCCAAGGGCAAGCTCGATGACGGCGAAACGCCGAAGCAAGCCGCGCATCGCGAAGTGCTGGAAGAGACCGGCCACGACGTCGCCATCCACGAATTTCTGGGCACGCTCGTCTACCAGTCGGGCGGACGTTCCAAGGTGGTGCATTTCTGGCGGATGGAGGCCGGGGACGGTCCGGTCCGCAAGCTGATGAACGACATCAAGGCGGTCGACTGGCTGACGCTGGAAGACGCGCTCGCGCGCCTCTCGCGCGAGTACGAGCGCGTATTCCTGACGCAGATCGGCCCGATCGCGCTTGCGGCGGCGGGGCTTGCATCCTCGCCTGCGTCCGAGCCGACGCTGGCAACCGACGATGTCGATGCAGCTTTGCAGACACTGACACCGGCTGAAGCGGCCTCGGTCGGCGAGTTGCGGCATGGTCTGTTGCAGAAGATGAAGGCGTGGCTACGCGGCGAGGCGTAAATTGTTGTCGCGCCCAGCTTACGGGTGCGGAAGCATCCGCGGGTTGATACGGCCAAGATAGCGTCGCTCCCTCCAGATCGTCATTGCGAGGGCAGCGAAGCAATCCAGAATCTTTCCGCGGAGGGACTCTGGATTGCTTCGCTGCCCTCGCAATGACGGGGAGAGAGAGCAGCAAGCTGACGCACGTCACCGCCGCTCCTTCTCCTTTGGGGCCGGCACTGGCCTTCGCGGCGCTGCGGGGAGTTGTGCGGCGGGCGGGCGCTGCTGGAAGCTGCCCGGTCGCTGCATGCCCGGCTGTTGAACCGCGGGCGGCTGGCCCGGCTGCAATCCGGTGCGCGGCAGTCGCGGCTGCAGGCCGGGCTGCTGTTGCGCTCCGCCCGGCTGCTGCGGCGCGACTCCGCCGGGCTGCCTCGGAATCTGTCCACCGCGTTGCGGCCGGGTTTGCGGCGTGCCGTCAGGCTGCGTGCCTTGACCGGCACGCGGTAGGCCTGCCGGACGCCCCGCGCGTTGCTTCTGGCCTTGTTGCTGCTGACCTCGACCCGCGCGCGGCGTACCCGGTTGCACCGCGCCGCCTTGGCCCGGCCGCTGCGGCGGCTGGGCGCCTTGCTGGTTGCCTTGGCGACCTGGCGCGCCCGGCTGCTGTTGGCCTGGACGGTTGTTCTGACCGGGCTGGCCGTTCGGCCGCTGCGGCTGTTGGCCAGGCGCCGTGTTCGGCCGCAATTGTTGCTGTTGCGGCGGTTGGAACGGCCGCGGAATGCGCGGGCTCGCGGTCGGATTGGCGCGGCGGAAGTCGCGCTGCTCGGTGACGATCTGCCGGCCCGTGGTCTGCGCCAGATGCACCTGGCCGACGAAGCCGCGGTCGCGTGCGATCTGCTGTGGCGCAATCGTGATCGGCACCGCGGCAAAGCGCATGACGCCGGCAGCGGCTGCGCCCGGCCGGATTGCAAAACCGCTCGCGCCTTGCGTCAGCGCACCGAGCCGCGTCCCGCTCGTGCGATCGTCGACGTCGATGTGTCCGACCCGGCCGTCGGCGTCGGGATAGAGCTTGATGTTGACGTTGTTGGCTTTGTTCGCGGCCCCGCCTTCCGGCACGTCGACGACGCCCGTGGTGCCGCGGATGCCGAGCGTCGCCGTCGGCGTCGTGATCTTCATGTCGCCGGTCTTTGCCACCGCCGCCGCGACGAAGGCGACCGTGCCCTTGCCGATGTCGAAGATTCCTGCGTTGTGCTTGCCGCCGTCCTCATAGACGTAAGTGTCGATGGTGATCTTCGTGCTTGCGGAAAGGTTGAACGTGGTCGCGTCGTCGAAGGTGATGCCGAGCGAGGAGTTCGACGAAGTCTGCACGACGTCGTTGAGATAGATGTCGTCGCGCACCCGCAGCGGATAGGAATTTTTGTCGCGGATCACGGTCGCGATGCCCGTCACCGTTGCGACATTGCCGATCGGCTCGACGGCGGCGGGCTGCGCCTCGGTCGCGGGAGCGGGTGAAGCCGATGGAGTCGGCGAGGGGGCGGGCGACGGCTGCGCTTGTGGCTGCGCCTGCGCAAGGTGGATTGCATCGGATGCAGATGCTGCGTTTGAGCCGGCCGGCGGCAAGGCCAGCAAGGCGAGCGCGAACAAAAAGCGGCGCCAGGCCACGATAAAATTCAAGAGGAGGTCCCGGTGAGAAACGCGAGGCGAGATCGACCGATATCATCCTGATGCAGGTGAACGGCGGATGAATGTCTATCGCACGGGGGCAGCGAACGTTCAAACGGTACGCGATACTAGCTTGTGGCCAAGCCTCTCCACCGTCATGGCCGGGCTTGTCCCGGCCATCCACGCCTTGAAGCGCAGGACTAAGAACGTGGATGCCCGGGACAGGCCCGGGCATGACGAAGAATGTGCATGTGTTGGAGACGTCACCTTTGGCGTCAGCTCACGCGCTTCCAGGTCTGGCCGCCGCAGAACATGCCGCCGAAGGCGCAGCCCTGCACGCGCATTGCATTCGGGCCCTTCATCGCAATCGTCGAGTCGTAATTGCGGCCGGAGTCGGGATCGTGGATGCGGCCGCTCCACTTCGCGCCGTCGGGCTTCATGTTGATCAGGATGCGCTCGTTGGTCTTTGCGGCGTAGCCGCAGAGATTGACGCCGCACTGTTCGACACGGACATTGCCCTTGTTCTCTTCGGTGGCCCAAACGCCGATCGGCGTGTTGGCAACCGCGACAGGCGCGGCGACGGGAGCCGGAGCGGGGGGCGGCGCAACTGCGACGGGTGCGGGCGCGGCAACGGGAGCGGGCGCCGCGACGGGCGCAGCCTGCGTTGTGGTGTCGTAGCTGGCGGCCGGAGCAGCGGCAACCGTCGTGGCCGGAGCCGCGATAGCGGGCGCTGCCGGCGCGGTCGCCTGCACCGGCGCCTGCTGCACGGGAGCCGGCGCGGGCTGCGTGGTCGTGGCCGGCGTGGTGTCGACGTCATCGTCCTTCGAGCCCAAGCCCTTGAGGTTGATGTTGTTCAGCTTGATCGGCTTGTCCGACAAGCCCGGCGCCACGATGGTCACGCAATTGAGCGAGGCGCAGTTGCGCGGCGTCTCGATGCGGATTTTCTGGCCTTCGATCTGGAACGAGAGCGAATTGCCGGCATGCGCGGCGGCGGTGGACGCGAGGAAGAGAGCGGTGGCGGCGATGGCGAGCTTGTTCATGACAACCTCCGAAGAATGTGTGGGTCCCGATGGGACTGAAGTCGCTGGTGGATGAAGCGTGGTTCGACCCTATGCCGGGCTGATCGGACGTTCTGTGATAGACGTCACAACGGCTCGCGGCCGCTGGGTGACGCAGCGCACATTCATCTGCGATTCCATCTGCGTAACCTCGTCGCGACACAGAGGGAGGCGCCGATGACGCGGCTTGTGACTTCGCTTGGCACATTGATCGCGCTGATGGCGATTGCGCCCGCAGCCGAGGCCGGGTCCTACGCGTTCTCGATCGGCGTTCATCGATTCCAGGTCGAGTCGTCCAGTCGTTGCCGATCGGCTTCCTGTGTTTCGGTTTCCTCCCATCGCAGCTTTCGGGCGGACGTCGATACGACACCGGCGCCGACGCCGGTGCTTCCGCCGTCGCAGCCGCTCTATCCCGTGGCTCCGGTCAGGCCGCCGCAAGCCATCGTGGTCGCGCCCGCGCCAGCGCCGGGGGCTCCTGTCCTTGCCTCAACGACGTCGCAGCCAATTGTTCTGCCGCCGGCGCCAAGCGCCAATCCGCCGCGGGTCGAGCTACCGCGGACGGAACCGCCGAAGACCGTCGCGCTCGATCCGCCGCGCATGGAGGCACCTGTCGTCTCGCCGAGGCCGGAGCTCAAGCAGCCCGTGACCAGCCCTGAGCGCGACGACGACGAGCAGGCCTATTTGCCGCTCGGCGAATGGGAGAGCGCAGGCGCCAAGGGCA
Source organism: Bradyrhizobium sp. Ken51 (assembly GCF_055807435.1). NCBI lineage: Bacteria > Pseudomonadati > Pseudomonadota > Alphaproteobacteria > Hyphomicrobiales > Nitrobacteraceae > Bradyrhizobium > Bradyrhizobium sp. Ken51. Next base: position 26,847 of record NZ_JBVVPB010000005.1, read on the forward strand.
CGGTCCGCATCGAACGCTGTGGACCGGCACTGTGCGGCTTCGCGCTGACTGAAGCGTCGACCAGGGGCGAGAGCGTGCTCGTCAACATGAAGCCGAAAACCCACGACGTCTGGACCGGCAACATCTACAGCCGCTCGAGCGGCAGCACCTATTATGCGAGGATGACGCTGAAGAGCTCCGGCAAGCTTCACGTCGAAGCCTGCGCACTGGGCCATTTCTGGTGTTCCGGCAACGACTGGACGCGAGCCGAAGAGCGGCCGGAGAAGCTGATCACGACGTCGCGGCAGTGGAGCGCGCGGTCGTAAGGGATGCGTTCGGTAGCTTCGACTGAAGCCGCTAGACCATGCCGAGCACGATGGCGCCGACAAAGGCCATGGCGAGGTACGCGGTGATAACGCTCAGTTTACCGGCGAACGTCATGAGGTCGCTCCCGCTGTCGCGCCGCCTTGCGCAAGAGCGTCATGGTTAACAGAAAGTCTCTTTTCGAAAAAGTCAGCCTTGCTGTCGCTCGCCCCCGGCAGGGCATTAGGCGCGCGCGGGCTGACATGGTTAAAGAACACTGAAATCAACACGTTGAAGAGTCTTTAAGTAAATTCACCGAACGTGCGTGCATGACGCGCGGAGTTCGTTTGTATCTCGTCGGCTCCATCGTCCTTGTTTCGTTAGCGGGTTGCGGACGCGGCTTCTTCCAGGCCGAACGTGAACCGTGGCGGGCCGAGGCCGAAGCCGCATGCCTGAAATCAGGCGCGGTGAAAGAGGGGCCGGATCTCGTTCGCATCGACCCGATCTCCGGGCCGGGCATGTGCGGCGCCGAGTTTCCGCTCAAGGTCGCCGCCCTCGGCGACGCCTCGAGCAGTTACGGCTTTGCCGATGAGGAATTGCGTCCGCCCGGGAGCGTGGGCAGCCAGCCGCGCTGGCCGGTGACGCAGCCGCGATCGAATTACCCGCAAGGCCAGAACTATCCGCAACGCTCAAACTATCCCGAGAGCGCGGTGCGCCAGCCGTCCGGCTATGGCGCGCCGTCCGGCCCGGTGTCGTTGAACGCACCCGGCGTGGCGCAGCAGGAAGACGAGATCGATCTGCCGCCCGAGGGCACCGATGCCGCGGGCGCATCGCGCTACATGAATGCGCCGAGCTATCCGGCGCGGCCGGCGCCGTACTCGCAGGCGCCCGCGCAGCAACCGCCGCCGCGTCTTGGTCCGGCACAGGGCAACCCCGTCACTGCCGTCGGTCCTGTTGCGATCAAGCCGGTTGCGACGCTGGCCTGTCCCATCGTGTCCGAGCTCGACCGTTGGCTCGCCGACACCGTGCAGCCATCGGCGATGCGCTGGTTCGGCACCCGCGTCGCGGAGATCAAGCAGATCTCCGCCTATTCCTGCCGCGGCATGAACGGCAATTCGCACGCCCATATTTCTGAGCACGCCTTCGGTAACGCGCTCGACATCGCCGCCTTCGTGCTCGCCGACGGCCGCCGCGTCACCGTGAAGGATGGCTGGCGCGGCATGCCGGAGGAGCAGGGATTCTTGCGCGACGTGCAGTCAGGCGCGTGCGTGCATTTCACCACGGTGCTGGCGCCGGGCTCGAACGTCTATCATTACGATCACATCCACGTCGATCTGATGCGCCGCGCCAGCCGCCGCCTGATCTGCCAGCCCGCCGCCGTCTCCGGCGAAGAGGTCGCCGGCAGGGCGCAATCGCGCAGCCCTTACGCCAGCAGGCGCGATCCCACCATCACCGGCTCGCTGGGTACGCGCAAGAGCACGCTTCGCAAGCACGAAGAGGACGAGTACGCCGACGATTGAGGATTGCGCGTGGTCCGTAGCCTGGACTACGGGCAGCGCAATCCTGGAAGGCGTTCCCGCATTGCGCTTCGCTCCATGCGGGCTACGACCCCACGCCGGGCGGCCTCGCGCTGAGCCTTGCCTGTTCAGCCGACGTCGCGTCTTCGGCAGAGCGCATCTCGAGCGCAAAAATTTGCGCGCGCGCAAATCCCGCCTAAGCCATTGAAGTCAGAAAGACAATTGTGCCGCGGCGGGCCTTTTCGGCGGTTGGCACGGTCGCTGCAATGAGGAGGCTGCCACGAAGCGGCGCTGCCGGCGCCGTGAGCCAGCGGATCCCGTCATGCAGATGCCTGTCACCCCTCCTTATTCGGATCTCGAACAGCGCGTGCTGTCGCGCATCACGGAGGAGCGCTGGCTTGAACTGGCGTCCGAGCTGATCCGCACCGGGCAGCCCCGTTCCGGCAATCCGCTGGATCCCGATTTGCCGCCCGCCGAGGAAGAGGCGATCTCGATGCTGGTCGCGGGCAAGCTCGAAGCGCTCGGCATGGAGGTCACCAAGCATAGCGCGCAGCCGCACCGGCCGAACGTGCTGGGCGTGCTCAAGGGGCGCAACGGCGCCCCCTCGCTCATTCTCAACGACCATCTCGACACCTATCCAGCCGTCGAGCCCGAGAAATGGCACATGACGGATTTCGATCCGTTCAAGGCGACGCGCCACGGCGATCTGCTCTATGCGCGCGGCACGTCCGATACGCGCGGCAACCTCGCTGCATCGTTGCTCGCAGTGCAGGCCCTGACCGAAGCGGGTGTGAAGTTCGATGGCACCTTGATGTGCTGCTACACTGTCGATGAGGAGCGGAACGGCACCGAGGGCTCCATCTACATGCTGAACAAGGTCGGCCTGACCGCCGACTACGAGATCACCGCCGAGCCGACCGCCTGGGGTGATGTCAACAGGGACTGGGGCATGAACCTGTCGGTGGCCAATTCCGGCCACTGCCTGATCGAGCTCACTGTCCACGGGATCAAGTCGCACATCTGGCGGCCGGACATCAGCGTCAACGCCATCATGGAAGCGGCAAAGCTGTTGCCGAAACTGAAGGACATGGCGTTCACGCATGTCCCCAGCAAGTTCATGGGACATACGCCGCCCTGCTGCGCCGTGGTGCGCATTCGTTCCGGCCTGCCTGGCGAGATGCAGTTCTCGCCGGATGCCTGCACCATCACGCTCGCCGTGGTCGGCATCGTGCCCGGCATGACGCTGTCGAGCGTGATTGCGGACATCGAGCGTCTCGGACGGGACACTTTTGCCGGCGTGAACGACGTCAAGGTCGAGGTGCGCCAGGTGCCCGGCTCGCTGTTCGTCAACGCGACCGAACCGGTGCCGGTCGAGGAGGAGCCCTGCCGCTCCTTGCGCGCCGTTTACCGGCGTCTGATGGGCCGCGAGCCCGGGGTCAACCGCAAGAACGCCTTCAACGACACAATCCGCTTCCGCGAAGCCGGCATCAATGCGGTGACGTTCGGTCCCGGAGAAGACGGCTGGGCCGTCGACAACGAGAACATCTCGATCACCAAGTCGGTGATGGCGACGCGGATCTACGCGCTGACCATCATGCAGATCCTGGGAGTGCGGACATGAGCGTCGAGGCGACCCACATGACGATTCCAATCTCGCCGGATCGCACCCGACGCGGCAGCCTGCGGCTGGGGCTTCCGAAGGTCTCGCGATCGGTGCTGCTCTCGACGTTGACCGTCGCCGTGCTGCTGGCCGGCTGGGCCATCGTCACGGAGATGGGCTGGGCCAACGAGCTGTTCCTGCCGAAGCCGCAGGCGGTCTGGGCTGCGTTCGTCAAGACGATGACGAAGGGATATCAGGGCGCGACCCTGCTTCAGCATCTCGGCGCAAGTCTCTATCGTATTCTCACGGCCTTCACGCTGGCCTGCCTGATCGGCATCCCGCTCGGAGTCCTCATGGGCGTGTCGCGGAATGCCCGCGCGCTGCTCAATCCGCTGATCGAATTCTACCGGCCATTGCCGCCGCTCGGCCTTTATACGCTGCTGGTGATGTGGCTCGGCATCGGTGAGAGCTCGAAGCTGTCGCTGCTGTTTCTTGCCGGTTTGCCGGGCATCGTCATCTCGACGATCCAGGCCGTCACCAGCGTGGATCCCGTTTACGTGCGCGCCGCACAGTCGCTCGGCGCGACCCGGCGCCATCTGCTCTTTCACGTCTACCTGCCGGCGGCGGGACCGCTGATTCTCGCTGGCATGCGCATCTCGCTCGGATTCACCTACACCGTTCTCGTCGCCGCCGAAATCGTCGCGGCATCCGCCGGCATCGGCTGGATGATCTGGGACGCCGCAAAATTCCTGCTCTCCGACGTCGTGATCATGGGGCTGATCGTGCTCGGTCTCACCGGCGTCGTGCTCGACCTCATGATGCGTGGAATCGCGAAACTGTTGATGCCGTGGGCCTGAATCCAATCCTGATCGTAGGGGAGACCTCCATGATGAAGAGACTGATTGCGACGCTCGCAGTTGCCACGTTGGCGCTCACGGGCGCAGGACGCGCCGAGGACAAGCCGGCGAAGGTGACCGTCGGCTATCTGAACCTCGTGAATGCGCAACTGGTCACCAAGCATCTTGGCCTGCTCGCCAAGGAGATGCCGGGGGTCGACATCAAATACGTCAAGATCGGCGGGGGCGGCGACATGCTGCGCGCGATCGCCGGCAACGACGTCGATTTCGGCGGCCTCGGCAATCCGCCGACCGCGATCGGCGCGACGCGCGCCCTGCCGATCAAGGGCATCCTGGTGATCAACATGCTCGACTACGTCGAGTCGATGGTGGTTCGCACCGACAAGAACATCACCTCGCTCAAGGACCTCAAGGGCAAGACGGTGGCGGCGCCGTTCGGCTCCACGACACACTACCTCCTGCTCCAGGCGCTCAAGGACGAGGGCGTCGATCCCGGCTCGATGAAGATTCTGGACCTCGCGCCCTCGGACATCGCGGCGGCCTGGCTTCGCGGCGACATCGACGCGGCCTGGTTCTGGGAGCCGAATCTCGGCAAGACCGTCAAGAACGGCGGCAAGATCCTCGTCACCTCGGGCGAGATGGCCAAGCGCGGCTACCCGACCTGGGACATCGGCGTCGTCATGAACGCGTTTGCGGAGAAGTATCCGTCCTACGTCGACAAGTTCATCAAGGCCGAATGCGAAGGCATCGATTTCTGGCTGAACAACCCGGAGAAGACCGCGGAGATCATCGCGGAAGAGCTTTCGCTGCCCATCGAGGACGCGCAGCGAATGATGAAGGGCACCGGGATGGTCCCCTGCAACAAGCAGCTCACGGAGGAGTATCTCGGCACGTCCGCGAAGAAGGGCAAGTTCGTCGACACGCTGATCTCGACCGCCGATTTCCTGGTGAAGCAGGAGCGCCTGCCGAAGTTGCTGCCGCGCGCCGACTTCGAAGCCTTCATCCAGCCCGCCTATCTGGAGAAGGTGATCGGCCGCTAGGGTCGATGCCGGCGGGCTTGTCTCGCCGGCATATTGCCAATCCCCGCACGCACGTGACCGACATGAATCTCGCACCTCGCCACCTCCGCGCCGCCTATTGCAGCGGTGAGCTCAAGCCGTCCGATGTCGCCGCACATGTGCTTTCGCGCCTTGACGACGCCGACCAGAGCGGCGTCTGGATCTCGACGGCAAATCCCGAAGGCGTCATGGCAAGGGCCCGCGCGCTCGATGCCCGCATTGGCGAGATCGGCAAGCTGCCGCTCTACGGCTTCGTGTTCTCGGTCAAGGATTGCATCGACGTGGCCGGCGAGCAGACCACCTCGGCCTGCCCGGAATTCGCCTACACCGCGAAAGCTACGAGCCCGGTTGTCGCCGACGCCATCGCCGCCGGCGCGATCTATCTCGGCAAAACCAATATGGATCAGTTCGCCACTGGCCTGGTCGGCGTGCGCTCGCCCTATGGCATCGCCCGCAACCCGCACAATCCCGACTACATTCCCGGCGGCTCCAGTTCTGGCGCCGCGGTATCGGTCGCGACAGGCACCTCGTCCTTTGCTTTTGGCACCGATACCGGCGGATCGGGCAGGGTGCCGGCGTCCTATTGTGGCGTGACCGGCTTCAAGCCGGCGCCCGGCGCCTTCAGTCAGCGCGGCATGGTCTACGCGTGCCGTAGTTTTGATACGATCTCGCTCTACACGCGCGATCCCCGCGATGGCCACGAGATCTATCGCGTGTTGGCGCGGCGCGATGCCGGCGACTGTTTTTCACCGGTCAATTTCGCCGGATGGACGGAGCAGGCATCTCCAGCGCGGCCGCTCAACATCGCAACGCCGCGTCCGGATCAGCTCAGGTTCTTCGGCAATTCGGAGACGGAGGCGCTGTTCGGCGATGGGCTTCGCAAGCTGCGGCGGCTCGATCTGTCGGTGGCATCGGTCGATTTCGCGCCCTTCATTTCGGTCAACGATTTGATGTTTTTCGGACCTTTCCTCGCCGAGCGGGACGTCTCGGTCGGCGCGTTCCTCGACGCCAATCCGGACGCGGGCGTGAAGATCGTGCGCGACCTCGTCGTCGGCAGCCGGAAGTTCACCGCGGCCGACGCCTATCGTGCGCTCTACAAGGTCAAGGAGGTCCAGCGATCGCTGCGCGACTTCTGGCAAGTTCACGATGCGCTGGTCGTGCCGACGGTCGGCACCGTGCTGAGCATCGACGACGTCGCGCGCGATCCGCTGACGGCCAACTTCAACAACGGCTATTACACCAATTATGCCAACCCGCTGGGCCTGGCCGCCATTGCCGTTCCGAACGCAATCACCGCGGCGGGCGTGCCCTATGGCGTCACGTTCCTGGCGCCGGCCGGCCGGGAGCGCCTGCTCACTGATCTGGCTTGCGCTTTCATGGAGGCTTCGGCCGAGCCCGAACATCTGCGCCGCGTTGCAATCCGAGCGGAGACCTCCTAGCCTTCGAGCCGTTACTCGAAGGGAGACCGATCGTGGGGCGCAGCGATGCGCATGAGGTGGCCGATCCAGCTGAGCCGCGCGCCGAACTGCCACGGCCCGGGACCGGACGTTATGTGCTGAAGGCGTTGGACAAGCCCGATCTGGATCTGGTGATGCGAACCGGCAGGCTCGCGACCTACCAGAATCGCGAATATCTGCTGCGGGAGGGCGAGCCCGCAAACGGCGTCCACATCATCCTGAATGGGATCGTCGAAAGCACCCATGCCGGCACGCAAGGGCGCGAACTGATGCTGTCGACCTGGGAGGCCGGTGACTTCGTCGGCGCGCCCTATATCCTCGGCGATCACCGCCACAGCTGGTCGGCCCGCGCGCTCGGGCGGGTCGAAGCACTGCATCTCGACCAGGATGCGGTCCGCCGGTTGATCGCGCAGTCGCCGTCGTTCGCAGTCGCGCTGATCGAGTGTCTCGGCTTCAAGGGCGAGACCTATTCGATGCTGGCGCAAACGCTGGCGGGACAGAAGGCGGCGGAACGGCTGGTGCTGCTGCTGGTCAAGCTGTGCGAGAACGCGGCCCAGGACGAGAGCGGCCCGATCTCGCTCGGCCGCATTACGCAGGCCAATCTCGCGCGCATGATCGGCGCGACGCGCCAGTCGATCAGCCTGATCCTCAGCCGCCTCCAGGACGACGGCATCATCTGGACCGGCCCGACCAAGATGGTCGTCAACGATCTCGCTGCGTTACGGAAGCAGGTGACCGACTAGGTCGTGCACATCAAGGTCAGCTTACCGACGCAAAACCGAAGTCTCCCCCCTTGAGGATGATGGGCGGCTTTTGACCCATTGCAGGCACTGGCTCCACCGCTGGGTTCGTCCGAAGATCTACTCACCAGCCGACCTTCTTGGAGGCCTTATGAGCACAATCAACGCGGCTACGATTTGCATTGCCGCGGCCAAGGCGAACGGCACCACGTAGCTCGTCGAAATGTCCCGAAGTACGCCGAGGATAGCAGGAGCCAACGCAAAGACAGCTTGATTGAACGCCACCACGAGCGCGACGACCGTACCGACGTCGGCCGGACGAAACTCATGTTGCGCGATAAGCGGGGGAAGGGAAACAACGTTACCGACGCCGAGACCAAACAGCACGCAACCAACCAGTACAATCGTGGGCACATTTGAGATGATCATCAATGCAACGCCGACACTTTGGAGGAGAAAGTTCGCGGATGCAGCCAGGCGGCGATCACGGCCTCCGATCGTCCAGCCTAGCAGAGTGCGGCCCAAAACAGCAGATGTCGTCACCATACTGACTGCGGCGGCAGCCCCGTTCTCGCCGAGCAATGGGGATATTCGGGTCAGCAAGTGCGTTAGCAGTCCGACTTGAGCGAATAGAGCCAACGCAAAGGCCACTGAAAGTGTCATGAAACCCTTTGTCTTGATGAGGTCTTTACGAGGACTACGCGTCGATGGGGCAGCGACGTGGGGCTTGCTGTCGATAAGCAGTCCGTCGGGCGCCAGACCGAGTCCCTTCGGATCACGGCGCAGGTAAAAAATCGAAAGAGGTATTATGACCAGCGGCATGGCGATACCTACCGCGACCGCCGCCGCCTCAACTCCAATCTTGGCGATCAGCAAAATAAGCAAGGGTGGAAACATGACGCCGCCGATGCTTGCGCCGTTGAATGCCAAGCCGATGGCCTTTGGTCGATCTCGATCGAACCATGGAGCGACCATCGCGTTGATCGCCGCACCGCTCGTCGCTGCCCAACCACTCCCCGAGATTGCTGCCGCCACGAACAATTGCCACGGAGCTGACGCGACTGACCAGGCCACGATCCCTGCGCCTGCGAGAACCGCGCCGATGATCGTTGTCTGCGCCAACCCAAGTGATCTGTGAGCTTCGGGTAAGTACACAATCAGTGCTGCCCCGATCAGGAAGTGCGCAGTGATCGCGCTAGAGATCATTGCGACCGGCCAGCCCTTGGAAGCGTGCAACGTCAGCAAGAGCACTCCCGGACTATAAAATCCGACACCCCATCCGAACAGCGCGATTACAAACGCGACCCAAACGACGGACCAGCCCTGAAATCGCGATTGTCGAAGCTCGGGGATCTGCAGAGTTAGGTGTCCTGATCTGAGGGCAGGGCGACGACTTGCCAAGTACGCACCGTATGCGCGATCAACCGCGCGTTTGCTCGTATGCCTTCAGATGCGTGTAGGTCGTGCGCAGCCGGGGCACCGGAACTTTTGCGGTATCAGCGCGCGCAATCAGGTCGCCAATCACATGATCGGCTTCGATCAGTTGGCCCGCCTTAATGTCGCGGAACATCGATGCGGTGAGCGGTGAGCCTTCCGTGGTCAACATCCCTGTCGCGCGTTCCAGCGCAGGCGCACGGGGCGGATAGCCCTCCACGGTCGCGACCGCCCTGCATTCGTCGAGAATGCCAAGCAGGAAGTCCTTACCGCCGGGCGCCGCCAGAATCATGCCGATTGGGGCGCGCATCACGCTGGTCGAGGCCGCGATCGACGCGAGGAACACCCATTTCTCCCACATGTCTTGCAGGACGGTCTCGCTCGCCGCGCCGTCGAAATTACAGCTTCTGACGATGTCCTCAATGGCGCGAACCCGGTCTGACAGTTTGCCGTCGCGCTCGCCGAAACCAAGCGACTGCACCGGGGCCAGCTGAACTACTTCGCGCTTGTCGTTCAGTGTCACCGCAATCAGGCAGAGCCCGCCCAGCACCTGGCTCGCGCCAATTTTTTCGTCGAGAACGTCCAGATGACGCATACCGTTGAGCAGCGGGATGATCACGGTCCTCTCGCTTACCGCCGGCGCGAACGACTTGATCGCATCGTCGAGGTCGTAGGCCTTGCAACTCAACAGCACGACGTCAAACTTGTCCTTGATGGTGTCAGCCTGGACGACAGGCGGATGCTTCAGCGTTACGTCGCCATTCGGGCTTTTGATCACGAGGCCTGCGGCGGCAAGCTCCGAGGCACGGCGCGGCCGCACCAGAAAGGTGATGTCGCGGCCGGCTTGCAGCATCCTGCCGCCGAAGTATCCGCCAATGGCCCCTGCGCCAACGATGAGAACGCGCATCTCTCAATTCCTCTTGTTGTTGGATACCGGATTGTCCAGAACGTTGCTTATCCGCGGCTCCGCTGTTCCTGGACATCTACATACCAGAAGGGGCACTCTGCGCGCTCGCCGGAATCGGACTCCGTCGCCGGCTATCCTCGAGGAACTCAATGCTCGATATCGAAGAATGCGAACGGGCGCGCGTTAGGCGGGATCGTCGCTTCGACGGCCTATTCTTTTCTGGCGTTCGCACGACACGTATCTACTGCCGCCCTGTCTGTCCGGTGCGCCCAGCCAAGGCGGCCAACGTAATGTTCTATCCGTCGGCAGCAGCGGCCGAACTTGCGGGTTTCCGACCGTGTCTGAGGTGCAGGCCCGAGGCTGCTCCTTTCTCGCCTGCATGGAAGGGAACACGCACCACTGTCGAACGTGCGCTCCGGCTCATCGCGGACGGTGCACTTGATGACGGCAGCGTCGAGACTTTGGCCGATCGTCTCGGGATCGGTTCGAGACATTTGTCCCGGCTCTTCCAAAGGCATCTCGGTGCAAGCCCGGTTCAGGTCGCCCAGACGACACGCGTGCAGCGGGCGAAGCGGTTTCTGGACGAGACCGATCTCACGATGTCGGAGATCGCGGTGCGCGCAGGCTTCGGTAGCTTGCGGCGATTCAATACGGTGTTCGTTGAGGTTTATCGGCGACCGCCAACGCAGATCAGGCGTGCCCGCAAACCGAGTGCCACGTAAACGTCGGCTTCCGGTGAAGCGGACAGATCGTCAGCCGAGCGCACACGTCTCTTGTTTGCCCATCTGCGACCTCGGAAGCCATCCGCTCGTCGGCCAGTGTTGGCGTTAAGCCGGACATCAGGCGGCCGGCCGCTCGATGAGTACACGCTCTAGCGCACGGCGCCGTAGAAATCATTCCGAGGCCGACTTCGAGGACGCTGGGACCAGCCCCATGCACAGCTGCACCTCGGCCGGGACATTGTAGGTCCGCATGATGTGGCGGCTGTCGCGCAGGCCGGTCGCCTCACGTTGCACCACGAACATCCAGAGTGCGTGGCCGGCTTCCATCACCAGCTTTCGCCTGGCCGGCTGCATCGAGGCAGGCACCTCGGGGAGGGCATGATCGGCGCGACGCGCGAGTCGATCAGCCTGATCCTCAGCCGCCTCCAAGAGGATGGCATCATCTGGACCGGCCCGACCAAGATGGTCGTCAACGATCTCGCTGCGTTACGGAAGCAGGTGACCGACTAGGTCGTGCCCATCAAGGTCAGCTTACCGACGCGAAACCGAAGTCTCCCGCCTTGAGCATGATGGGCGGCTTGTGACCGGAGCGCACGTGCTGTTTGTCTGAATCAGCTTCGGGCCAGTAAACGCACTTGCTTCCAGCGAACTGGAACAATCTCCAAGCGATCCGGTTGAATTCCTGGAGAAGCCTGTCGTTTATCGGGGAAGGTGTTTCACATGGATGACGAACGAAAATCATCAAAAGCTGGGGAACGGGCCGCTGAAGGCTTGCGCGAGGCGACTGCTAAGGAAGAAGCGAAAAACGAGAGCAAGACGGGACACGATTTAGCGAAGGGCGCTGATCGCTTCGAAGAACGCTCTAAAAGCTCCGATGGAGAGCGCAGAAGAGAAACAAAAAGGGTGAATGTATACGGCAGACCCGGCGCGGCATTTCAGTGGAGGAAAGCAGGCGAGCGGGGACCCGATAGCATCGAGGTTGTGCCGATGACAGTCCGTCCCGGTAACAGCCACCTGACGCTGGTGCTTCGGACTGTCACGGAAGCGTCAACTAGCTCGAACTTGTCGCACTGACTTAGATCTCGTAGCGCGCGCAAGGGGCGTCCCAGCTGCAATCATCTGTGCAAAGTGCGAGCATATGGCAGCTGTGAACCACACCTCCCTGAGAAGCCGCGTCCGTCGCCTCTACGAAGGTACAACGCCTAGCGCCGTTGGTTTCCGCTATGCGTTGCTCGCGTTTGATGTTGTGACCATACTGTTCATCATCGGAACGTCGTTCCTGCACCCCAGTGAGATCATCGAAACGTTCGACCTGCTATTCGGCGCAATGATATTGGCCGATTTTTCAGCACGGCTACTCGCCGACCGGCACCCGCTTCGAAAGTTTGCCCGCCTCTCGACATGGGCTGACATAGTCGCCATCGTTTCATTCCTGGCGCCCCTCGCTGGCGAGGCGGGCGGCTTTCTGCGGATTTTGCGGACGTTGGGACTGCTTCGTGACTACCAGATGCTCGCTAGGTTGCGCATGGATTCGTCATTCTTCCGTCGCAACGAGGAGGTCATCTTTGCCGTCACTAACCTTGCGGTTTTCATATTTGTCATGACGGGGATAGTTTACGAGACTCAGAAGTTTCGCAACGATCAGATTCGGAATTATGCTGACGCGCTGTATTTCACTGTTACCGCGCTGACGACGACCGGCTTTGGCGATATTACCCTGCCAGGCACAATAGGTCGTTTGATAACCGTCGTGATCATGATTTTCGGAGTAACCCTGTTCTTCAATCTTGCGCGCGCATTGTTGAGTCCGAACAAGGTCAGATTTCCTTGCCCAGCTTGCGGACTACAGCGGCATGAGAGCGATGCCGTGCATTGCAAAGCATGCGGCGCTGTTCTCAATATTCCCGATGAAGGTTTGGCGTAGCTGTTTCTACCTCAGCGATCGAGACGTATTGCCGTCATCAGGAGCGGTGCCCAAGCGGTCATTCGGCGTGGATGGCGTTTTTCGGTCGTGGGTGCCCGCTCGCGAGGAGCTCTAGCGCCGGGCGCCGTCGAAAATCATTTTCGGGTCGACTTCGACGGTGCCGGGACCAGCCCCATGCACAGTTGCACCTCGGACGGGACGTTGTAGGTCCGCATGATGTGGCGGCTGTCGCGCAGGCCGGTCGCCTCACGCTGCACCACGAACATCCAGAGCGCGTGGCCGGCTTCCATCACCAGCTTGCGCCTGGCCGGTTGCAGCGAGGCCGGCACCTCGGGGAGGGCATGGGCGGCGTCGAACTCGCGCAAGCGCGCCAGCGCCTGTTCGAGCGTGCGGCCCATCCGTCCGAGCGCGGAGGCCTGTTCCTGGACAATCTCGTAATGGAGGATATCGACGGGCGGGCGGAGATCACGGGACATGAGCCCCAATATAGGACCGACGGAACGGCCTGCAACGCGTGCGGCTACTTCGCCCAGTACGCCGCCAGGAACATCCGCGTCGCGCTGTCGACGACTTCGCTCATGCGTTCTTCCGATGGTGCGGGCGCGGCCTGGAAGACGAAGGGCAGGAACAGCGAGGCCTTGCACAGTTCCATGAACTGCGACGCCGCGAGGTCGCAATCGTCGATCGCGAGATCGCCGGAGGCGACATGGGCTTTGAGATAGTCGGAGAGGCGGTTGATGGTCTTGTCCAGCACCCGCGCATAATAGCGGCGGCCGACGTCGGGCATGCGCTCGGCGATCGCCATCACAGTGCGGATTGCGGACCCGCCGCCGGGCCGGCACAGCAGATGGATGTAAGCCTGGCCGAAATCCTTCAGCGTGGTCTCGGCATCGCGCGCGGGATCGAAATTGAACGCGACCTGCCCGTGCTGGAGCGCCTCCTGCTCGAGGATGGCTTCGAACAGCGCGCATTTGTCGGCGAAGTAGACGTAAAGTGTGCCCTTGGAGACCTGCGCCGCGCGGGCGATCTCGCCCATGCTGGCACCGTCAAACCCGAGATCCATGAACACCTTGCGGGCTCCGTCCAAGATCTGGCGGCGTTTGGAACTGTCCTCCTCCTGGATGACGTGCAGATGTTCGCGAGCGGCTACAACCATTGGTTCAGGGTCTCGGAAAGTTTTTGCATCGGTCCAGGGCCATGAAACCGAAATAAAGGATTCGGGCCAGTAGGCTCTGCCCGGGAATATTATCTATATTGACCGAACGGTTCGGTCAATGATATTTGGGATAGGCGAGAGGGACCCGGCCGCACGGCGAACGTCCCTCATCGCGCTTTTTTTGGGGAGGCCTTCATGGCCGTATTGAGAGACCAGGCTGCGCGGGTCCTTCGCAAGGACGCCGTGGAGACGCCGACGCCCGCGGGTGGTGACGCTGCCACCGAGACGTCTGTAGCTCTCGCCGAGCAGTTGCGCTCTCATGTGGCCGAGGAAGCCAAGCGCCTTCCCAGCGAGGCGCCGGAGAAGCCCGTGACCGACAAGCCGGCCGCAGCCCCAGACGCGCCCGCCGCCGCCGGCGCGCCGAAGTCCGGCAAGCGCAAATTCGTGATGATGGGTATAGGGCTGCTTCTGGCGCTCGCGGCCGCGAGCTATGCCGGCTATTACACGCTGGTCGGCCGCTTCTACGTCGCGACCGACGATGCCTATGTCCGCGCCAACAACACCATGCTGGGCGCGCGCGTTGCCGGCCACGTCTCCTCGATCCTCGCCGGCGACAACACGACGGTGCGCGCCGGCGACATCGTCTTCCGCATCGACGACGGCGACTACAAGATCGCGGTCGACGCCGCCGCGACCAGGATCGCGACCCAGCAGGCTACCATCGATCGCATCGGCCGCCAGGTCGCGGCGCTCGACAGCCAGGTCGCACAGGCCAAGGCGCAGCTCGTCTCCGCCGAAGCCGGCCTCAAGCGCGCCGATCTCGACTATGAGCGCCAGCAAGCGCTGAGCAACAAGGGTTTTGCCTCCCGCGCCACCTTCGAGAGCTCCGAAGCCGGACGCGACCAGGGCGCCGCCGCGGTCAAGGCTGCGCAGGCCGCCTACGATGTCGCGCTCAGCAATGTCGACGTCGCCAAGGCGCAGCAGGCCGAAGCGCAGGCGCAGCTCGCCGAGCTCAAGACCACGCTGGCCAAGGCCGAGCGCGATCTCGCCTTCACCGCGGTGCGCGCGCCGGTCGACGGCACGTTCTCGAACCGCCTTGTCAGTGCCGGCGACTTCGTCGCGGTGGGCCAGCGGCTCGGCAACGTCGTGCCGCTCGACAACGTCTATATCGACGCCAATTTCAAGGAGACCCAGCTCAAGCGCATCCGCCCCGGCCAGCCGGTGACGATCAAGGTCGACGCCTATGGCATGCGCAAATTCTCCGGCGTCGTCGACAGCATCGCGGCGGGCTCGGGCTCGGTATTCACGCTGCTGCCGCCCGACAACGCCACCGGCAACTTCACCAAGATCGTGCAGCGCGTGCCGGTCCGCATCCGCGTGCCGAAGTCGGTCGCGAAGCAAAACCTGCTCCGCGCCGGCATGTCGGTCTACGCGAGCGTCGATACCAACAAGGGCGCGGCCGACGCCGACAGCGAGGTCGATCTCGACGACGCCACCATGATCCATCCGCAGTAGCGCGCCTGCGCCCGCGAGGACAGATCATGGCGAACGCCACGACCGCTTCACCTGCCATGATGGCGGACCCCGCTTCGGAGCGCATCGCGCCGAAGCGGTTGTTCGCTTTCATCATCATGGTGTTCGGGATGTTCATGTCGATCCTGGACATCCAGATCGTCTCGGCGTCCCTGAGTGAAATCCAGGCCGGCCTGTCGGCAAGCTCCAGCGAGGTCTCCTGGGTCCAGACCGCCTATCTGATCGCCGAAGTGATCGCGATTCCGCTCTCGGGATTTCTGTCGCGCGCCTTCGGCACGCGGCTGCTGTTCGCTATCTCCGCGGCCGGCTTTACCGCATCGAGCCTGCTCTGCGGCTTCGCCACCACCATCGAGGAGATGATCCTCTGGCGCGCGCTGCAAGGCTTTCTCGGCGCCGGCATGATCCCGACCGTGTTCGCTTCGGCCTACACTGTTTTCCCACGCACCAAATTCCACATCGTCGGTCCCATCATCGGGCTCGTCGCGACGCTGGCCCCGACCATCGGGCCGACCGTCGGCGGCTACATCACCGACCTGATGTCCTGGAACTGGCTGTTCTTCATCAACATCGTGCCCGGCATCGGTATCACCATCGGCGTGCTGGCGCTGGTCGATTTCGACGAGCCGCATTTCGAATTGCTCGATCGTTTCGACTGGTGGGGACTGCTGTTCATGGCCGGCTTTCTCGGCACGCTGGAATACGTGCTGGAGGAAGGCCCGCAATATGAATGGATGCAGGACCCCTCGGTCGCGATCTGCGCCTGGATCTGCGGCATCTCGGCGATCGCCTTCTTCTGGCGCGTCTTCACCGCGGCCGAGCCGATCGTCAATCTACGCACCTTTTCCAACCGCAATTTCGCGATCGGCTGCGTCCTTCAGTTCTGCATCGGCATCGGCCTCTACGGCCTGACCTACATTTATCCGCGCTATCTCGCCGAAGTGCGCGGCTACAGCGCGCTGATGATCGGCGAGACCATGTTCGTCTCGGGCATCACCATGTTCCTGGTCGCGCCGGTGGTCGGCCGTCTGATGGCCAAGTACGACATGCGCTACATGATCGCGTTCGGGCTTGTCGTGTTCGCGCTAGGCTCCTACCAGATGACCTGGATCACGCGCGACTACGATTTCTACGAGCTGTTGATTCCGCAGATCCTGCGCGGCATCGGCATGATGTTCGCGATGGTGCCGACCAACAACATCGCGCTCGGCACGCTGGCGCCCGACCGGGTGAAGAACGCCTCGGGTCTCTTCAACCTGATGCGCAATCTCGGCGGCGCCGTGGGTCTCGCCGTCATCAACACCGTGCTCAACGACCGCACCGACCTGCACATCACGCGCCTGCAGGAGCGCGTGACCTGGGGCAACGCGACGGCGACCGAAACCCTGACCATGTTCATGCAGAAATTCCAGGGGCTCGGCGATTCCACACTGATGGCGATGAAGCAGCTCTCGCAGCTCGTGCATCGCCAGGCCGTGGTGATGAGCTTCGGCGATGCTTTCTTCATCCTGACGCTGTTCTATCTCGGCCTCACCCTGCTCGTCACACTGTTGAAGAGACCAGCCTCGCCGTTCGGCGCCAGCGGCGACGCGCACTAAGCCAGCCACTCATCCGGTGTCATCGCCCGCGAAGGCGGGCGATCCAGTATTCCAGAGGCCTTGGTTGGAAAGCGCGCTCCTGCCATAGAAGCCGCGGCGTACTGGATGCCCCGGTCAAGCCGGGGCATGACGGAGGAGCGCGCAGCGACGCGCACTAATTTGCAACACTCGTGCGTGATCTCGCGCGAGCCCCGTTGCAAATCACCGATGACACATCTATAAAGCGCACCTCATTCCATCGAACCGGGAGGATTTGCATGATTTCGTCGCATTCGCAGATCGCACGCCCGCGCTCGATGATGCTCTGGCTCGGTATGTGCTCGGCCTCCTAGAGGCATCTTCCGCCAGCTTCGATTGGGCTTTCAGTCCCGATCGCTCCGCTTCCCAAGTCAAAGCCAATTTTAAGTGACGCCGTCTCGGCCCTCGCGGCCGGTCTGTGTCCATCAATGGAGCCGGCCCGCGTCATAAGCGGCCGGATGATGCCATGACCGCTCTGTCAAAACGGCCCGCGGCGATACGCGTGGTGCTGCCCTTCGTGTTCCGGCACTGGCTGAAGCAGCCGGGGCGTAGCCTCGTCGTGGCCGGCGGCTTGTTGGGTGCGACCATCGCCGACCTGTTCATGCCGGTATTCTCCGGACATCTGGTCGACGCCCTGACGCGCGGCCCTTCCGATCCCGCCGCGCGCCACGAGGCGCTGATGGCATTGGCCGGTATCGTGGCGCTGGGCGCGGCGTCCATGGTGCTGCGGCTGACCGGCCTCCAGGCCATCGTGCCGTTCTCGCTGAAGATCATGTCCGAGGTCGCGCAGGAAGCCTTCATGCGCGTGCAACGCTTCTCGACCGACTGGCACGCCAACTCCTTCGCGGGATCCACGGTGCGCAAGGTCACCCGCGGCATGTGGGCGCTCGACCTGTTGAACGACACCATCTTGATGGCGGTGGCGCCGTCGCTGCTGGTGCTGATCGGGTCGATGATCCTGCTCGGCGTGCACTGGGCCTCGCTCGGCGCGGTGATCGCGCTTGGCGCGCTGGTCTATGTCACGATGACGGTGCTGTTCTCGACGCGCTACATCGCGCCGGCCGCGCGCGTCTCCAATGCCTGGGACACCAAGGTCGGCGGCACGCTGGCAGACGCGCTGACCTGCAACGCGGTAGTGAAATCCTTCGGCGCGGAAGTGCGCGAAGACGCGCGGCTTGCCCGTGTCGTCAACCGCTGGCGCGTGCGCGTGCGGCGGACCTGGCTCCGCTACAACTACACCAATCTGGCGCAGCTCTCGGTGCTACTGGCCCTGCGCGCCTCCGTGATCGGCGGTGCCGTGCTGCTGTGGGTGTCGGGGCGGGCCTCGCCCGGCGACGTCACCTATGTGCTGACGAGCTATTACGTCATCCATGCCTATTTGCGCGACGTCGGAATGCACATCAACAACCTGCAGCGTTCGGTCAACGACATGGAGGAACTGGTGGCGATTCATGACGAGCCGATCGGGATTGCGGATGCGACGAACGCGCGGCCGATCGCGATCGAGCGTGGCGAGCTCGTGTTCGATGATGTCACGTTCCTTTACGGCGGCCATCACGCGCCGCTCTATGACGGACTCTCAGTCACGATCCGCGCCGGCGAACGCGTCGGTCTCGTCGGCCGCTCCGGCTCCGGCAAGACCACTTTCGTCAAGCTGGTGCAGCGGCTCTACGACGTCACCGGCGGCCGCGTTCTGATCGATGGGCAGGACATTGCCAAGGCCACGCAGCATTCGCTGCGCAGCCAGATCGCGATCGTGCAGCAGGATCCGATCCTGTTCCACCGCTCGCTCGCCGAGAACATCGCCTATGGCCGGCCCGGCGCCAGCCTGGAGGCGATCGAGCAGGCGGCACGGCTGGCCAACGCGCACGACTTCATCGTGCGCCTGCCTAAGGGCTACGGCACGCTGGTCGGCGAGCGTGGCGTCAAGCTCTCCGGCGGCGAGCGGCAGCGCGTGGCGCTGGCGCGCGCCTTCCTGGCCGATGCGCCGGTGCTGATCCTGGACGAAGCGACCTCGAGCCTCGATTCGGAATCCGAGGCGCTGATCCAGCAGGCGATGGAGCGGCTGATGAGAGGCCGCACCTCGATCGTGATCGCGCACCGGCTGTCGACGGTACGGAGCCTCGATCGCATCCTGGTGTTCGACCACGGCGAGATCGTCGAGCAAGGCACACATGCCAAGCTCGCGGCCAAGCCCGGCGGCATCTATCGCGGCCTGTTCGAGCGCCAGGTGGTGGAGCTCGGACAGATCGCAGCAGCGGAATGAGTGGCGCGCGACGGCGGGACGAAAGTCCCGCCGTCGCGGCGCCAGAGGATGGAACGACATGAAGGACCTGACGCGCGGCTCCATCGTGAGCCACATCCTGAGCATGGCGCCACCGATCGTGGTCGGCATGATCACGATCATGATCTGCCAGCTGGTCGACCTGTATTTCGTGTCGGGACTGGGCGATGCGGCAATCGCGGGCGTCGCCGCGGCCGGCAATGCCGGCTTTCTCGTCAATGCGCTGATGCAGGTGCTCGGCGTCGGCACGGTGGCGCTGATGGCGCACGCCGTGGGGCGCAAGGATCGCGGCGACGCGAACCTCGTCTTCAACCAGTCGGTCGTCCTCTCGGTGCTGTTCGGGCTCCTGACCCTCGGCGCAGGCTTCGCATTGTCGCGTCCATATATGCGCGCGGTCGCGGCCGATGAGGCCACGGTCGAAGCCGGCGCGGTTTATCTGCTCTGGTTCATGCCGGCTTTGGCGCTGCAGTTTGCGTCGCAGGTCATGGCGTCTGCGTTGCGGGCGACAGGCATCGTGCGGCCGAGCATGCTGGTTCAAGCGCTTGCAGTGGCCATCAATATCGCGCTGGCGCCGGTCCTGATCTCGGGTTGGGGCACCGGGCTCGCGCTCGGTGTTGCCGGAGCGGGCCTCGCAAGCTCGATTGCCGTCTTCATCGGTGTGCTCATGCTGCTGGTGTATTTCCTGAAATTGGAACGCTATGTCGCCTTTGATCCCACGCAATGGCGACCGCAGCTTCAGCAGTGGAAGAGGATTCTCAATGTCGGCCTGCCCGCAGGCGGCGAGTTCGCGATGGTCTTCATCATCATGGCCGTGGGCTATTACGTGCTGAGCGTTTTCGGCTCGGCGGCACAGGCCGGATTTGGCATCGGAACGCGTCTGCTCGGCCTGATGCAGATGCCGGCGCTCGCCATCGCCCTTGCTGCAGGGCCGATCGCCGGCCAGAACTTCGGCGCCGGCAACGGAGCGCGCGTGAGAGAGACCTTTGTCAAGGCGGCGCTCATCGCGACCGCCGTGATGATCGTTTTCTTGATCCCGGCGCAACTCGCGCCTGGTCTGTTGCTAACCGGCTTCTCGAAGGATCAGGAGACGATGGCGGTTGCGTCGCTTTTTCTGCGCATCGTCTCGCTCAACATGGTGGCGCAGGGGCTGATCTTCACCTGCTCCAGCCTGTTTCAGGGGCTTGGCAACACCAAGCCGGTGTTGTGGACCTCGGCAACGCGGGTCCTCACCTATTCCCTGCCGTCGATCTGGCTCTCGACGTGGCCGGGCTTCCGGATGGAGCATGTCTGGTACCTGTCGATCGCGACGACCACGCTGCAGGCCGCCTTGAGCGTGTGGCTGCTACGACGTGAATTCAGGAAGCGCCTTGTCATGCTCCGGCACGAGGAGTCCCCCGAGCCGGCCGTGCCCAAGCCCGTGGGGTCTCCTGCACGCGCGCCCGCGTAGCGAGCGCTTATCTGCGTGCTTGGCGTCGGAATTGCCGGCGGCACGGCGCTTGCCGCGAAAAAAAGACGGAGCTAGTGCGTGCCCAAACTGTTCCAGACCAGGCCGAGGCCCGACAGGAACAAGAGACCGAGCACGACATCGCCAAAATGCTTGTCACTCAGCGCGTGATAGACGCGCGCGCCGGCCCATGCGCCGATCAAGGTGCCCGGAAAGGCAACCACCGCGAGCCAGACCACCTTGAACGCGACGAGGCCCGAGGCCGTCTGCAACACCAAAGCGGTGGCGAGCACGGTGAAATTGAAGAGCTGGAAGATGCCGCGCCGCTCGTGCTTGTTCCAGCCGCGAATGTTCGCCCACAGGATCGGAAGCGGCCCCGACAATCCGGCGAGACCGCCAAGAATGCCGCCGGCAAAGCCGATCGCACCGTCGGCGATGCGACCGCCGAACGTGATGGCGAGCGGCCTCTTGTTGAGGTACAGCGCCGTCGAGAAGATCAGCAGCAGCACGCCGACGCTCAGCTTGAACACTTTTGGATCGGCAGAGGCGACCAGCATGGTGCCCAAGGGCACGCCGATCAGTCCTCCAATCAGGAACGGCCAGACCAGCGAGAGATCAAAACTCTTCCACATGGACGGCAGCGTCGAGCTCTGCGCGATCACCGAGCAGATCAGCACCAGGGGCACCGCGAGCGAGGGCGGCAGCACGTAGAGCCAGATGCCGAGTGCCATCAGCGCCGTGCCGAATCCGGCAAGGCCCGAGACGAAGCCCCCGGCGAGTGCGCCGAGCAGCAGCAGCGCGTAGGTGAGTATTTCCAACAGATTGTCCCTGTTATTTGGACGATCCCGAACTGTTGATCGCCATCGCTCGCATAGCACAGCTGCGGCCGTGCAGGTCAATTTCAAAACCGCACGCAAGCGTGATCCCCAGCGGCGGGCGTTCGCGAAAGACAGGCCTACATGATGCTCGTACTTCAATGTAGGGCCCGCTCGACGCGATCATGCGGTTCGATCGGCCAGTCTCCCGAATGAGCATATGGAGAAGGACGATGACTCGCACGAAGATTGCCGTCGCGGCCGCGCTAGTGTCGGCGGCGGCCTTGATGCCGACAATGGCGGAGGCCCAGTTTTCCGAGCCTGCGGCCTATCAGGCTGCCCATCCGGACCGCGACGTCCTGAATGGCGGTCAGCTCACGCCCGCCGCGCGCGGGGCTCTCGGCCAGCCGAGCGATGCCTACGCATCGCAAGCTTATCCATCGGCTGTTGCGCCAGTCGTGCGCTCGCGGCATCGCCGTCAGCATAGATAACTATTTTTTGGAGCATGATCTTTTCGGAAAACCGCTGCACACTTTTCCGGATCATGCTCTAGACGATCTGTCTGATGTCGGCGGGCCTGTGCAGCGCGTTGACCAAGATGCGGAGCGCTTCCGTCAATTCCGCCCTGTTGCGCGCCGCGCCAAGCGAGACGCGTGCCGCGTGTGGCGGCGTTCCGTCGACGGTGAAGGCCTCGCCGGCGACGACTGCGAGTCCATTCCGCAGCAGATGCGCCGCGACGTCGGGACGGCCCTCCGGCAGCCGTAGCCACAGATGGTGAGCGGCGGGCTCGGCCTCGAACTCGAATCCTTTGAGCGCGCGTTGCGCGAGCTGCTGGCGGCCGATCGCCTCGCTCCTGATGGCGGTGATGATGCGGTCGGCGATGCCGGTCTCGATCCAATGCGTCACCAGCGCGACCATCAGCGGCGCCGGCATCTGCACCGTCGCTTGCAAATAGCTGCGCATCTCCCGCTGCGAGCCGCCGTCGGGCGTCACCAGATGGGCGACGCGTAGCGCGGGCGCGATGCATTTTGACAGCGTGGTTGCGAGATAAGTCCGTTCCGGAATGAGATTGGCGATCGGCGATGCCGAGCGATCGAGCAGCCCGTAGGCGTCGTCTTCGATCAGAACCGTATCGGAATCGTTGATGATCTTTGCGATGGCGCTGCGGCGGTCGGGAAGAAGCGTCGCGGTGGTGGGATTGTGCAGCGTCGGAATGAGATAGACGGCCTTCGGCTTATGCGTGCGGCAAGCCTTTGCCAGCGCGTCGGGCAGGATGCCGCCGTCGTCCATGGCGACGCCGACAAGCTTGACGCCGAGCCGCGCGGCGGCGGCCCTGATGCCGGGAAAGGTGAGGGCCTCCGTCAGCACGATGTCGCCGGGCCGGGCGAGGTGGGCGAGCAGATTGAACAGGATCGTCTGCGCGCCGGGAAAGATCACGAGCCTGTCGGCGTGGGCATGCGGCACGCGTGCGCGCATCCATCGCGCCGCGACCTCGCGCTCGTGGGCGCTGCCGCCGGGCGGCTGGTAGTTGAGATGCGCCGTCAGGCCCGATTGCGCGCGGATGGCTTCCATCCCGGCGATGATGCGCTCGTCGAGTTGCGCTTCGAGTGGCTGCGGCGGCACGTTCATCGAGAGATCGATCGCGACGGGATGCGGCAGATCGACCGCGCGGCGCGCGCTGGTCTCCGACACGAACGAGCCCTGGCCGACCCGGGCCTCCATGATGCCGCGGCGCCGCGCTTCGGTGTAGGCGCGAGTCACCGTGGTGAGGTCGATGCCGAGCGCCTTTGCCAGGGCCCGTTGCGTCGGCAATTGCTGCCCGCGCACCAGCCGGCCGGCGGCGATATCCGCCTCCATGGCCTCGACGATGCGCTGGTAGCGCGGCCCGCTCAGCTCCGAGATTGTAGGGGTCCAGTCCATGCAATTAACGTCCATATCCTTTGAATGTATGGATGCAAGATATTATTGTATGGATCGTAGAAAAGGAAGAGGTGGGGTCATGGCGACCGGTTCAGTCTCTCTGGCAAAGGCGATGTGGCGCGGTTTCTTGGGCAAATGCCCGAACTGCGGCGAAGGGCATGCGTTCGGCCGTTTCCTGAAGGTGGCTGATACCTGCGACCATTGCGGCGAGGAGCTGTTCCACCAGCGCGCCGACGATTTTCCGGCTTATCTCGTGATGGTGGTGGTCGGCCATCTCGTGGTCCCTGCGATTCTCGCGGTCGAAACCGCCTATGCGCCGGCCGTCTGGCTGCAACTGGCGGTGTGGCTGCCCGTGACGTTATTTGCATCGCTCGCGCTGCTGCAGCCGACCAAGGGTGCCATCGTCGGGCTGCAATGGCAGATCGGCATGCACGGTTTTGAGGCGGGCAAGCTTCGGCGCGAAGCTGGTCAGGGTGCACCCGTCCTCGTGAAGGTGAACACGCGCGCGGCCTAAGGGGCCAGAGCGTTTACATCGCGCGGTCGCCCGCTACACTCCGTCGTACAAACAAGAACGATGGAAACGCCGATGGCCGCACGCTCAAAAACCTTCCTGCTTTGTCACGGTGCGTGGTCCGGCGGGTGGGCCTGGAAGAAGATGCATCCGCTGCTGGCGCAGGCCGGCCGTCGCTTCATTGCGCCGACCTATACCGGGCTCGGCGAGCGCGCCCATCTGGCCAGCCCCGCGATCGATCTCGACACGCACATCCAGGACATTCTCAACGTCATCAGGTTCGAGGACCTCGAGGACATCGTGCTGCTCGGTCACAGCTATGGCGGCATGGTCGCCACCGGCGTCGCCGATCGCGCGCGCGAGCGGGTGACGCAATTGATCTATCTCGACGCCTTCGTGCCGCGTGACGGCCAATCGCTGTTCGATCTCCATGAGGGCGGGCGCGAGCCGATGCGCAAGGCAGCAAGCTCAGGCGACGGCTACCGCATCCCGCCGAACCCGCCGCCGCCGGACACGCCGCAGGCCGATCTCGACTGGCTCAACGCACGCCGGATCAACATGCCGATCAAATGTTTCGAGACGAAGCTGAAGCTCGAACATGGCGAGCCGAAAGTGCCGCGCAGCTACATCTATTGCACGCGCATTCCGCCGGGCGACGTGTTTGGGCAGTTTGCGAAGCGCACGAAGAGCGAGGATGGCTGGCGTTATGTCGAGCTCGACGCCAGCCACGCGCCGAACGTGACAGCGCCGGACGCGCTGATGGGCGTGTTGCAAGAGATCGCCGGATAGTGAGCGCCCAAATGGTGAGGGGCTCGATGCGGTCAGCATCGAACCCCTCGTTGCAAGATATCAGCCGGCCTGTAAGCCGGGTTCTGTAGGGCACCGTCCGCTTGCGCGAACGATACGTGACGGCCATTCCTCTGGGACCATGTTTGCACATGGCCTCGAGCAACCTACCCGGACGGCGGGCCTGACATCGCCCCGCGGCGTTATCGCTTTCGCGAACAGCCCGCTACGCCGTCCCTATTCGGTTTTGCTCCCGGTGGGGTTTACCATGCCGGCTCCGTTGCCGCAGCCGCGGTGCGCTCTTACCGCACCTTTTCACCCTTACCTGCCTGTGCAGCTTGCGCTGCGAAGGCGGGCGGTTCGTTCTCTGTGGCACTTTCCCTGGGGTCGCCCCCGCCGGACGTTATCCGGCACCGTATGTCAAGGGAGCCCGGACTTTCCTCCCCGGCGGCCTTTCGGCACTTGCCGGAGCGGCCGTCCGGCCGACTGACGGCTTACGCATGAAGCATTTGTGTCGGTTCCGCAAGCCGATAACGCCATGCACGGTTCGCCCGAAATAATTTATCCTGAAGATGTCGTTGGGCGTGTGTCCCGTTCGACTGGATATCGGCGATCCAGCCGTGCAACAGGAGTTAAGCGATGCAGTATTTGCTGATGATCTACCAGAACGAAGCCGAGTACGCGAATATGCGTCCGGCTGCCGGCCAGCAGATGACGGCGGAATATCAGACCTTCACGCAAGACATCATTCAGAGCGGCAATTTCAAGGCCGGCGACCGGCTGCAGCCGACCACGACCGCGACGACGGTCCGCGTGCGCGACGGCAAGACGCTGACGACCGACGGCCCGTTTGCCGAAACACGCGAGCAGCTCGGCGGCTACTACCTCGTGGAGGCCAAGGATCTCGATGCTGCGATCGAGATCGCGTCGCGGATTCCGTCGGCGCGCATCGGCTCGATCGAGGTGCGGCCGATCTGGGTCTACGACAAGTGATGGCGCAGCCGCGCATCGGGGCATGACACTGTCCGAGATCGACAAGGTCTTCCGCGACGAGGCGGGGCGGGCGCTGGCCACGCTGATCCGCCTCGTCGGCGATTTCGATCTCGCCGAGGACGCGCTTCAGGACGCCTTTGCGGTGGCACTGGAGCGCTGGCCGGCGTGCGAGGTCCCCGACAATCCGCGTGCGTGGCTGGTCAATGTCGCCAAGCACAAGGCCATCGACCGTATCAGGCGCCAGGCCGTCTTCCGCGGCAAGGAGCAGGCGCTCGTGCACGAGCTCGAGCTGAACGCGCAAGCGCCCAACGAGCCGCCGACGATGCTCGACGACGACATGCTGCGGCTGATCTTCACCTGCTGCCATCCTGCGTTCGCGCCCGAAGTCCAGGTCGCGCTGACGCTGCGCACCGTCTGCGGGCTCTCCACGGCGCAGGTCGCGCGTGCCTTCCTGGTCAGCGAGGAGGCGATGGGGCAGCGTCTCGTCCGCGCCAAGCAAAAGATAAGGCTCGCCGGCATTCCCTATGAGGTCCCCGAGCGCGACACGCTGGTGCCGCGGCTCGACGGTGTCCTTGCCGTGATCTATCTCGTCTTCACCGAAGGCTATGTGGCGACATCCGGTGCGGATTTGATGCGGCCCGATCTTGCGGCCGAGGCGATCCGGCTTGGCCGTTTGCTCGACCGGCTGCTACCCGATCGCGCCGGGATCAAGGGCCTGCTGGCGCTGATGCTGCTGCACGATGCGCGCCGCGCAGAGCGCCAGACCGCCGCCGGCGACATCGTGCTGCTGGAAGAGCAGGATCGTTCGCGGTGGCACCGTGCACAGATCGAGGAGGGGCTGCGTCTGGTGGACGACGCACTGCGCGTGCCCGGTCGGCCGCAGCCTTATGCAGTACAAGCCGCAATCGCCGCGCTGCATGCACGTGCGCCGAGCTATGAGCAGACAGACTGGTCGCAGATCGCCGGGCTCTATGAAGTGCTGCTGCGGATCAATCCGTCGCCGGTGATCGAGCTGAATCACGCAGCGGCAGTGTCGATGGTCGATGGTCCCGCACGTGCGCTCGATCTCGTGGATGCGACCGCCGCGCGTGGCGGGCTTCATGGTTACGAACTGTTGCCAGCAGTACGGGCGGATTTGTTGCGGCGGCTCGGCCGGAATGAGGAGGCGCGCGAGGCTTATCGCGCGGCGACGGAGGCGACGCAGCTCGAGCCGCTGCGACGGCTTTATGCGCGAAGGATGAGAGAGATGGAATAGTCGCCACATACTCCGTCATTGCGAGGAGCACTTGCTTCGCTTCGCTCGCAATGACGGGGTGTGGCAGTCGCCGTCACTTCGTCGCGATAGTCGTTGTCTCCTGAGGGAGACTCCCCAACAGCGCCTGCAAGGTCGACAGCGTCGAGTGATCCGCGACCCCATCCAGTCGCGCCGGGCGGAAATGGCGCTGGAACGCGGTGACGACTTCCATGGTCGCGGCGTCGTATTTGCCGGTGAGGGGAACGCCGTAGCCGTATCTGGCGAGCGCCTGCTGCAGGCTCAGCACCTCGTCGCTGATGGTGCCGAGCATCAGGCTCTCGCCGCGCACGACCGGCGCGGGCGTGACCCAGTGGCCGACGCCGGAATTGGCCAGCGAATGCCACGGAAATTTTTCGCCGGGATCTTTCTTGCGCGCGGGCGCCACGTCGGAATGGCCGAGCACCCGGTGCGCGGGCACCTTGCGGCGGAGCATGATGCCACGGCACAGCGCGATCACGGCGGCGATCTGGCGCAGCGGAAACTCCGGATAGCCCCAGTCGTGGCCGCGATTGACGATCTCGATCCCGATCGAGCAGGAGTTGATGTCATCCTCGCCGGCCCAGGACGAGACGCCGGCGTGCCAGGCACGCCTGGCCTCCGGCACGCATTGCACGATGCGGCCGTCTTCCAGCACGACATAATGTGCCGACACCTCGGTGCCCGCGGAGCAGAGCCGCGCGAGCGCACCTTCGACGTCGGGCATGCCGGTGTAGTGCAGCACGATCATATCGGGCTGCCGGCCCTTGTTGCGGTCGCCATGGTTCGGTGAGGGGATGATGTCGGAGACGATCGAGGAATCCGGCTCGAACGTCCGCATGTTCGCGGCGGCCTTGGGAACCGGGAGAACACGTTGACGCTTCGAATCAGATCCAGACGGCGTGGACGAACCGGACGACATAAACAGCTCGAGACAGACAGAGAGTGGGCCAAGCCCTTCTCTTTACTATTCCTTTACCCTCGATCGCGCGCAATCCGGCGACGGGGTTAACGGATGCATTTTGGCGCATGTGTGTGGATGAAGCATCACCGCCGCGTCAGCTTTTCGACTTGTCGCGAGCCGATCAACGCTTTCTTAACGCTAAGGGCCGTTACTGAGAGATGAAGAGCCGACCCGCGTCCGGAGGCGGCCAAAGCGTATTTTGGCTCGAAATCCCATGGCTGCCCGACAAATTCCAAGGGGAATACTGGGTTGGTGGCCCGGGACGACCGGGCTCGGTAACTATGTTGGACGGGGGTTGGGTCGTGGAACCGCCGCGACGCGGAATCATTCGAGGCGTTATGAGCTTGTTCGTCCCCGATCTCACTTGGGAGTCCGGCGAGGCGATCGGCAGGCCTGGCGCATGAGCTCGGCTCCGCACATCCCCGTTCTTGGCCGTGAGGCCATCGACCACCTCGCGCCACGCGAAGGCGGCCTTTATATCGACGCGACCTTTGGTGCCGGCGGCTACAGCCGCGCGATCCTCGACATGCCGGGAACCCGGGTGATTGCCATTGATCGCGACCGCACTGCGATCGCAGGCGGCGCCGAGTTGGTCGAACGCTCCGCGGGCAGGCTGACCCTCGTTGAAGATCGCTTCTCCAACCTCGCCGAAGTCTGCGCGGCTCAAGGCGTCGATGGCGTCGACGGCGTCGTGATGGATGTCGGGGTATCCTCGATGCAGCTCGACCAGGCCGGCCGCGGCTTCTCGTTCCGCCTCGATGGTCCGCTCGATATGCGGATGGGGCAGGCAGGCCCGACTGCGGCCGATGTCGTGGCGCGCGCATCGGAAGGCGATCTCGCCGACATCATCTATCTCCTCGGCGAAGAGCGGCAGTCGCGCCGGATCGCCCGCGCCATCGTCGCGGACCGCCAGGAGACGCCGTTCACGACCACACGCGCGCTCGCCGAGCTCGTCGGCAGGGTGGTCCGTTCCAAGCCGGGCGATATTCACCCGGCGACGCGAACGTTCCAGGCCCTGCGCATCCTCGTCAACGAAGAGCTCGAGGAACTCCAGAACGCACTCATCGCTGCCGAGCGTGTGCTCAAGCCCGGCGGTCGCCTCGTGGTCGTCTCATTCCATTCGCTGGAAGACCGCATCGTCAA
This sequence comes from Bradyrhizobium sp. Ken51, assembly GCF_055807435.1. NCBI lineage: Bacteria > Pseudomonadati > Pseudomonadota > Alphaproteobacteria > Hyphomicrobiales > Nitrobacteraceae > Bradyrhizobium > Bradyrhizobium sp. Ken51. Next base: position 55,777 of record NZ_JBVVPB010000005.1, read on the forward strand.
GAATTTCCTCGCCGATCGGTCCAAGACGGGTGGCGGCTCACGCCATCTGCCGGAAGTGTCGCAGGCGGTGCCGAGCTTCCAGCTTCTGACGCGGCGGCCGGTGATCGCAGGCGAGGACGAAGTCGCGCATAACCCGCGCGCGCGGTCGGCAAAACTCCGCGCTGCCGAGCGCACCTCGGCGCCTGCGCATGACGATCGCGAGCAATCGTCCTGGCCAAAACTCTCCGACGTCATGAGAGGTGGCTAGCGCATGCGCTTCATCCACCTCCTCGTCATCGGTGCGCTGATCTTCGCGGCGGCCCATGTCTACCGGATCAAGATGGACTCCACGGCGCGCACCGAAAAGGTTCTGCGGCTGCATGCGGAGATCCGCGAGCAGCGCGATGCGATCGCGGCGCTGCGCTCCGAATGGGCCAAGCTCGATGCGCCCCTGCGCCTGCAAGGCCTGTCCGACCGCCATCTGCAGCTCAAGCCGGTCAACGGCACGCAGTATGATTCACTGAAGAATTTGCCCGAGCGTCCGCCGCGGATGTTCAGGCCGGGCGAGCCGGATCCGATCGGCGCCATGCTCAATACCATCGAAGCCGCCAGCGATCCCGATAATGTGACGGGCTCCGTGCCTCAGCCCGAGGACAAGCCATGAGTGCCGTGACCCCGGCCAAGCCTGCAGAAAAGCGGACCGAGCCTTGGCGGCAGCGGCTGATCCGCAGCCTGCTTTACGGGCGCAATGTCGATCGCGCGGCCAAGGCGCGGGCGCGCGTCGGTCTGGCGATGCTCGCCTTCGGCGCGGTCTACGCTCTGATCGGCGGTCGCCTCGTGATGTTCGCGATCGGCGCCGACGCCCACGGCGCGCGCCGCGCCGCGTCGCAGGAGGTGGTCGCGACCGCGCGGCCCGACATCGTCGATCGCAACGGCGCGATCCTCGCGACCGACGTCAAGGCGTCGAGCCTGTTCGGCGAGCCGCGCCGCATCATCGACAAGGACGAGGCGATCGAGCTTCTGACCGCCACCGTGCCCGACCTCGACGAGGCCGAGGTGCGCGAGCGCCTGAAGACGCGCAAGGGCTTCGTCTGGCTCAAGCGCGAGATTACGGCGAAGCAGCAGCAGGACATCCACAAGCTCGGCATTCCCGGCATCGGCTTCCTGCGCGAGAACAAGCGCGTTTATCCAACCGGCAACGAGGTTGCCCACCTCATCGGTCTCGTCAACATCGACAACCAGGGCATCGCCGGCATGGAGAAGTGGCTCGACAATCAAGGGCTGGCCGATCTCCACCGCGCGGGCTTTGCCACCGACCGGCTGCAAAAGCCGATCGAGCTCTCGGTCGATCTGCGCGTCGAGCACGCACTGCGTGACGAGTTGCTGAAGGCCAAGGAGAAATACCACACCAAGGCCGCCTCCGGCATCGTCTCCAACGTCAAGACCGGCGAGATCGTGGCGATGGTCTCGCTTCCGGATTTCGACCCGAACAATCCGAAGGAAGCGCACGACCCCGACCGCATCAATCGCCTGACCACCGGCGTCTACGAGATGGGCTCGACCTTCAAGGCGTTTACGCTGGCGATGGCGCTCGATTCCGGCAAGATCAATCTGAACACGTCGTGGGATGCACGCGGAAACCTGCACTACGGCAAGTTCACCATCCACGACAGCCATCCGCTCGGACGCTTCATCAACACCAAGGAAGTGTTCACGTTCTCGTCCAATATCGGCGCCGCGCGGATCGCGCTCGGTCAGGGCGTCGAGGCTCACAAGGCCTTCCTCGCCAAGATGGGCCAGTTGACGCGGCTGCGCACCGAACTGCCGGAAAGCGCGGCTCCGCTGATACCGCGCCGCTGGGGCGAGCTGAACACGGTGACCATCGCGTTCGGCCAGGGCATGTCGGTGGCGCCGCTGCAGGCGGTGATGGGCATCAATGCGCTGGTGAACGGCGGCTATCTGATTCCGCCGACCTTCATGAAGCGCAGCGAGTCCGAAGCGGCGGCGATGGCCAAGCGCGTCATCAGGACCGAGACCAGCGACAAGATGCGGTTCCTGATGCGGCTCAATGCCGAAATCGGCACCGCCAAGACCGCTGACGTCAAGGGTTACTACGTCGGCGGCAAGACCGGCACGTCCGAGAAGGTCATCAACGGCCGCTATGCCAAGAAGCGGGTGCTCAACTCCTTCACCGCGATCATGCCCTGCGACGATCCGAAATATCAGATCCTGATCATGCTGGACGAGCCCCAGGCGATTCCCGAAACAAAGGGTTTCATCACCTCGGGCTGGAACGCGGTGCCGACCGGCGGCAAGGTGATCGAGCGGATCGCCCCGCTTCTGGGCGTCGAACCGCGGTTCGACCTGCCGCCGTCTGAGCGCCTTATTCTTGCAGCATCCAGGACAACCCAGTAATCAACCGGGTGGGCCGTTGCCGCTGCTGAGTCGGGATTTCCCTGGAGATTCGGCGATCCGGTCCGGCATGTCGACTGGAAGACCATGAAGCTGCGCGACCTCCTCGATCAGGACGTTCAGGGTAATGATGCCGCAATTGAGCCCGCGGTCGCGGCGCTCGACGTGAGCGGCGTTGCCCTCGACAGCCGCGCGGTCAAGCCGGGTGATCTCTTCTTCGCACTTGCGGGCAGCAAGACCGACGGTGCGCGTTTCATCGATGCCGCGATTGCCGCAGGCGCGTTGGCGGTCGTCGGCGACCATGCGCCTGATGGCTGCAAGGTGCCGTTCATCACAGTCGCCAATCCGCGCCGCGCGCTGGCGCTCGCCGCGGCAAGATTCTACCCCGCGCAACCCGCGACCATTGCGGCGGTGACCGGCACCAGCGGCAAGACCTCGGTCGCCGCATTCACCCGGCAGATCTGGGAGAGGCTCGGGCACGCTTCCGCCAGCATCGGAACCATCGGCCTAGTCTCGCCGAAGCGTACCGTCTACGGCTCGCTGACGACGCCCGATCCGATCGCGCTGCACCGGCAACTCGACGAGATCGCGCGCGAGGGCGTCACGCATCTCGCCTTCGAGGCCTCCTCGCACGGACTCGATCAGTATCGCCTCGACGGCGTGCGCGTGTCCGCCGGCGGCTTCACCAATCTCTCGCGCGACCACATGGACTACCATCCGACCGTCGCGCATTATCTCGCGGCCAAGCTCAGGCTGTTCCGCGAACTTGTGCCGCCGGGAGGCGCGGCCGTGATCTCCGCCGATCATGATTGCTCGGCGGAGGCAATCAGTGCTGCGAATTCGCGCGGCTTGCGCGTGATGGCGGTCGGTCGCAACGGCGACGGGGCAGGCGAGGGCATTCGTCTCGCGGGTGCGGAGGTCGAAGGGTTTTCGCAAGTGCTCGCGCTCGAACATCGCGGCAAGCGGTATGCGATCCGGCTGCCGCTGGTCGGCGAATTCCAGATCGAGAATGCGCTGGTGTCGGCCGGTCTTGCGATCGGCACAGGCAGCGACGCCGCAAACGTGTTCGCGACCCTCGAAGGTCTCGAAGGCGCCAAGGGCCGGTTGGAGCGTGTCGGCGAGCGCAACGGCGCGCCGATCTTCGTCGATTACGCGCACAAGCCCGACGCGCTGGCCAAGGCGCTGCAGGCGCTGCGTCCCTACGCCAGGCGCAGGCTGGTCGTCGTGTTCGGTGCCGGCGGCGACCGCGATGCCGGCAAGCGTCCGATCATGGGCGAGATCGCGGCCGGCAACGCCGACGGCGTCATCGTCACCGACGACAATCCTCGCAGCGAGAAACCGGAATCCATCCGCGGCGAAATCCTGGCCACTGCGAAGGGCGCCCGCGAAATCGGCGACCGCGCTGCGGCGATCCGCACCGCGATCGAGGAATTGCAAGATGGCGATGCGCTGCTCATCGCCGGCAAGGGCCACGAGACCGGGCAGATCGTCGGCGGAGAGGTTTTGCCCTTCAGTGATCACGAGGCGGTCGCCGCCGCACTAGCGTCGAGGATTGCATGAGCGCGCCAATATGGACGGTGGCCGAAGTGGCGCGCGCGCTGGGCGCTGCCGGATCGTTCCCGGATACGCCGATCGACTTCGTCACCCAGGACAGCCGGCTGGTGAAACCGGGCAGCCTGTTCGTGGCGCTCAGCGGCACGCCGAGCGGCGGCTTCATCTCGGCCTTCGCCAGCGCGCGCGACGGTTGGGAGTTCGCGGACAAGGCGGAGGCTTCCGGCGCGGTCGCGATGATCGTGCCGCACGAGATCGCGGGCATCCGCATTCCCCAGATCGTGGTCAAGGACACGCTGATCGACGGTCTCTGGGGCCTTGCGCGCGCGGCACGTGCGCGCTTCAACGGGCCGGTGATCGGGCTCACCGGCAGCGCGGGCAAAACCAGCACCAAGGAATTCCTCGCGGCCTACCCCAATGCCTATGCCAGCCCGTCGAGCTTCAACAATTTCTGGGGCGTGCCGCTGACGCTGTGCAATGCGCGGCCCGATGCCAGTCTCTGGGTCGTCGAGATGGGCATGAACCAGGCCGGGGAGATCGCGCGGCTCAGCGAACTGACGCGGCCGACAGTCGCGCTCGTCGTCAACGTCCAGCCGGTGCATCTGGAGAAGCTCGGCTCGCTCGAAGCCATCCGTCGCGAGAAGGTGTCGATTGCACTCGGTCTGCCGGCGGAAGGCGTGCTGGTGCTGCCCGCCGGGATCAAGGCGCCGGACTGGAAAGGCAAGGTCATACGCTTCGGCGAGAAAGCCGAGGTGCACGAGGTCGCGCACGCGCCGCATGGCGACAGCTGGCAGGTCGTGGCCGCGCTCGGCAAGAAGGAGATCGCGTTCAGCCTGACGCCCGGCGCGCCGCACCGCGTCCAGAATGCGCTCGCGGCGCTCGCATCGATCCGTGCGGCGAACCTCGATGCGGCCACGCTTGCGATCAAGCTCGACCGCGTCGGCATCATGACCGGCCGTGGCGTCGAGCAGGCGGTCGGCGGCGTCACCGTGATCGACGACAGCTTCAACGGCAATCCGGCCAGCGTGGCTGCCGCGCTGCAAAGCCTGCAGGCGCGCAACACGACCGGCGGCCGCCGCATTGCGGTGCTCGGAGACATGCTGGAGCTGGGCGACGGCGCGCCGGCCTACCACACCGACCTCGCCAGGCATCTCGACGGCATTGACGGGGTCTATTGCGTCGGGCCGCTGATGCGTCACCTGTTCGAGGTGCTTCCAGCCGGCAAGGGTCTCGGCTGGCACGGCGACCCCGTCACGCTGAAGCCGGGCGAGGTCGCAAATCTGCTGCGGGCAGGCGATGTCGTGGTTGTCAAGGGCAGCAAGAAGATGTTCTGGGTCAACAAGTTTGTGCCGGGCCTAGTGGCCGCCTTGCAGGCAAGGGCGTAAACTGCTTGGAAGGCGCTGTTCCCGAATCCCACCGTTTCCGGCGCGAAGCCGTTCGTTTTCTTTAGAGGTCGCCCGACCCCAGGATGAAGACCAGCGAATGCGCGTGAGGCAGGTTGACAAGGCCAAGATCAAGGCGCGTGCAAAGGCGCCATAGGACCGTCTGAATGTTTTACTGGTTGATCGAGCTCTCCAACACATTTCCGGGCTTCGGTGCCGTTCGCACCTTCCTGAACGTCTTCCGCTACATCACCTTCCGCACCGGCGGCGCTGTCGTCACCGGCGCGCTGTTCGTGTTCCTGTTCGGACCCTGGATCATCGACCATCTGCGCATCCGGCAAGGCAAGGGCCAGCCGATCCGGGCCGATGGTCCGCAATCGCATCTCGCCAAGAAAGGCACGCCCACCATGGGTGGGCTGATGATCCTGTCCGGCCTCACGGTCGGCACGGTGCTGTGGGCCAATCCGCTCAATCCTTACGTCTGGATCGTGCTGGCGGTGACGCTCGGCTTCGGCTTCGTCGGCTTCTATGACGATTATCTCAAGGTGACCAAGCAGACCACGACCGGGTTCGGCAGCAAGCTTCGCCTGCTGATCGAGGCGGCGATCGCGCTGGTTGCCTGCTACGCGCTGGTGCGGCTGAACCGCGATCCGGCGTCGACCGCGCTGACGATTCCTTTCCTGAAGGACACCGTGCTGCATTTCGGCTGGTTCTTCGTCATCTTCGGCGCCTTCGTCATCGTCGGCGCCGGCAATGCGGTGAACCTCACCGACGGTCTCGACGGCCTTGCCATCGTGCCCGTGATGATCGCGACCGCGAGCTTTGCGATGATCGCCTATCTCGCCGGCAACGCGGTGTTCGCCGATTACCTCCAGATCAAATATGTCGCCGGCACCGGCGAACTCGCCGTGCTCTGCGGCGCCCTGCTGGGCGCGGGCCTCGGCTTCCTCTGGTTCAACGCGCCGCCGGCCTCGATCTTCATGGGCGACACCGGCTCGCTCGCGCTCGGCGGCATGCTGGGTGCGATCGCGGTCGCGGTGAAGCACGAGATCGTGCTCGCGGTGATCGGCGGCCTGTTCGTGCTGGAGGCAGTCTCCGTCATCGTGCAGGTGGTGTCGTTCAAGATGACGGGAAAACGCATCTTCCGGATGGCGCCGATCCATCACCATTTCGAGCAGCTCGGCTGGACCGAGCCGCAGATCGTGATCCGGTTCTGGATCATTTCGGTGATGCTGGCGCTCGCCGGCCTGTCCACGCTGAAGCTGCGGTGACCGGTCGATGATCCCCGTCACGTCCTTTGCCGGCAAGACGGTCGCGGTGTTCGGCCTCGGCGGCTCGGGGCTCGCGTCCTGTCACGCGTTGAAAGCGGGCGGCGCCGAGGTGATCGCCGCCGATGACAATGCCGAGAATGTCGCCAAGGCCGCGCAAGCGGGCTTCATCACGGCTGATTTGCGCAACGTCTCCTGGACGAATTTCGCCGCGCTAGTGCTCGCGCCCGGTGTACCGCTGACCCATCCGGTGCCGCATTGGAGCGTGCTGAAGGCGCGAGAGGCCGCAATCGAGGTGATCGGCGACATCGAGCTGTTCTGCCGCGAACGGCGCCGGCACGCACCGGATGCGCCGTTCGTCGCCATCACCGGCACCAATGGCAAATCGACCACGACGGCTTTGATCGCGCACCTGACCAAAGTCGCCGGCTACGACACCCAGATGGGCGGCAATATCGGCACCGCGATCCTGTCGCTGGAGCCGCCGGGCATGGGCCGCGTCCACGTCATCGAGATGTCGTCCTACCAGATCGACCTCACGCCCTCGCTCGATCCCTCCGTCGGTATTCTGCTCAATGTCAGCGAGGACCACATCGATCGCCATGGCACCATCGCGCACTACGCCGCGGTGAAGGAGCGCCTTGTTGCCGGTGTGCAGCAGGGTGGCACGGCGATCGTCGGGGTCGATGACGGTTTTTGCCGCGATATCGCCGACCGGCTCGATCGTGCCGGCAAGAATGTGGTGCGCATCTCGGTCAGGAATCCGGTGGCCAGCGGCATCCATGTCGAGCATGGCACCATCGTGCGCACCGCGGGTGGCGCGCGCAGCGAAGTCGCCAAGCTCGGCGGCATCGGCTCGCTGCGCGGCCAGCACAATGCGCAGAACGCGGCGTGCGCGGCCGCCGCCGCGCTCGCGATGGGCATCGGCCTGGATGTCTTGCAGAACGGACTGCGCAGCTTTCCCGGCCTTGCACATCGGATGGAGCAGGTCGGCCGCCGCGGCAACGTGCTGTTCGTCAACGACTCCAAGGGCACCAATGCGGACGCCACCGCGCATGCGCTGTCGTCCTTCTCCGACATCTTCTGGATCGCCGGCGGGAAGCCGAAAGCCGGCGGCATTACGGGCCTCACCGGCTACTTCCCGCGCATCCGAAAAGCCTATCTGATCGGCGAGGCCGCGCAGGAGTTTTCGGGGACGCTGGGCACGCAAGTGCCGCACGAGATCAGCCAGACCCTCGACGTCGCGGTCGAGCAAGCCGCACGCGATGCGGAAGCGTCGGGGATCACCGACGCGGTCGTGCTGCTGTCACCCGCCTGCGCCTCCTTCGACCAGTACCGCAATTTCGAGATCCGCGGCACCAGATTCCGCGAGCTGGTGCAGGCGCTGCCTGGCGTGAAGCCGGTGGTGTGAGGCGCCGTAGCCTCCTCGTTCTCCGCTGTCATCGCCCGCGCAGGCGGGCGATCCAGTACTCCGTGACAGCTGTGGTTCATCGAGAAGCCGCGGCGTACTGGATGCCCCGCCTTCGCCGGGCATGACGAGCATTTGAGGTGGCACTCTCCTTCTGTCTCCAATCATCCGCGATTCCTTAACCCCCCGGTAACCAACCTCGGCGACCAATGGACCGACCTCTGTCCGAAAGCGGCCGCCATGCTCTCCCGTGAAGAACGCACCCCCTTTTCCGAGTGGTGGTGGACCGTCGACAAGCCGCTGATGGGGGCCATCCTGGCGCTGATGCTGACGGGCGTGATCCTGTCGCTGGCGGCGAGCCCGCCGGTTGCGACCCGCATCGGGCTCGATCCCTTCCATTTCTTCAGCCGCCACGTGATGTTCCTGGTGCCGTCCGGCCTGGTGCTGCTCGGGGTGTCCTTCCTGTCGCCGCGGGCGATTCGTCGATCGGCGCTGATCATCTTCGCGGCCAGCATCGTTCTGATCGTGCTGACGCTCGCGATCGGCCCCGAGGTGAAGGGCTCGCGGCGCTGGATCACGCTGATCGGCGTCAACATTCAGGCCTCCGAAATCGCAAAGCCGTCGTTCGTCGTCATTGCCGCCTGGCTCTTCGCGGAATCGACCAGGCGGCCGGAGATGCCGGCGACATCGATGGCGCTGGCGCTGCTCTTGATGCTGGTCTCGCTGCTGGTGATGGAGCCCGACTTCGGCCAGACCATGCTGATCCTGATGGTGTGGGGGTCGCTGTTCTTCATCGCGGGCATGCGGATGATCTGGGTGTTCGGGCTAGCCGGCCTCGGCGCCGCCGGGCTGTTCAGCGCCTACCTTTTTGTTCCCCACGTCGCTGGTCGCATCAAGCGCTTCATGAATCCGGCCTCGGGCGACACCTTCCAGGTCGATACAGCCATGGAGGCTTTCTACAACGGCGGCTGGTTCGGGCTCGGACCGGGCGAGGGGATCGCCAAGCGCAGCCTGCCGGACAGCCACACCGACTTCGTGTTCGCGGTTGCCGCCGAAGAGTTCGGCATCATCCTGTGCCTCGCGATGCTGGCACTGTTTGCCTTCGTCGTCATCCGCACGCTGTCGCGCGCCTATGCCAACGAGGACATGTTCTCGCGCTTCGCTGCCTCGGGTCTTGCAATCCTGTTCGGCGTGCAGGCCGCGATCAACATGTCGGTCAACCTCCAGCTCATCCCGGCCAAGGGCATGACGCTTCCCTTCATCTCCTATGGCGGCTCCTCGATAGTGTCGCTGGCCTATGGTGTCGGCATGATGCTGGCGCTGACGCGGCTGCGCCCGCGCACCGAAGTCGAGGCGAGCGGCCACGCCGAGGCGATGCGCAGCTACGCGTAGTTTCGTCATTGCGAGCGAAGCGAAGCAATCCAGAATCCCTCCGCGGTGGCAGTCTGGATTGCTTCGCTTTGCTCGCAATGACGGGCGAGACACTGTAAAAGTCCCTGCCATGGACACCTCCCCCCTGATTCTTCTCGCCGCGGGCGGCACCGGCGGCCATCTGTTTCCGGCCGAGGCGCTCGGCGTCGAGCTGATCCGGCGCGGATTCCGCGTCCGCCTCGTCACGGACGAGCGCGCGCTGCGCTACAGCGGCCTGTTCACCAAGGACATGATCGACGTCGTTTCGAGCGAGACTGCGCGTGGACGCAATCCGCTGCAGCTCGCTTATGCCGGCCTGACGCTCGCGGCCGGCACGCTGTCCGCCTACAGCCTGATCAAGCGACTGAAGCCGGTCGCCGTCGTCGGCTTCGGTGGCTATCCGACGCTGCCGCCGCTGGTCGCCGCAAAATTCGCCGGCGTGCCCGGCATCATCCATGATGCCAATGCCGTGCTCGGCCGCGCCAACCGATTCCTGTCGAGCCGCGTGCGCGCCATTGCGACGTCATTGCCCGGCGTGCTCGATCGCGATCCGGCGCTATCGGGCAAGACCACGACGGTCGGTACGCCGATGCGTCCGGCAATCCTCGCCGCAGCTGGCGTGCCATATGCTGCGCCTGAAGCGAACGGTCCGCTGCGCCTGCTCGTCGTCGGCGGCAGCCAGGGGGCACGCATCATGGCCGACATCGTGCCGGGCGCGATCGAGCGCCTCGAACCCGCGCTGTGGAGCCGGCTCGTCCTCACCCAGCAGGTGCGCGACGAGGACATGGCGCGCGTGCGTGCGGTCTACGACAGGCTGAAGATCAAGGCCGAGCTTGCGCCGTTTTTCACTGATCTGCCGGCACGGCTCGCCTCCAATCATCTGGTGGTGTCGCGCTCAGGCGCCGGCACCGTGGCCGAACTCGCCGCGATCGGGCGGCCCTCGATCCTGGTGCCGCTGCCGGGCGCGATCGACCAGGACCAGTTCGCCAATGCCGGCGTGCTGGCCAAGGTCGACGGTGCGATCCGCATTCCGCAAACCGAGTTTTCCTCCGATCGCCTCGCCGGCGAGATCTCCGCCTTCGCCGCCGAGCCCGCGCGCCTTGCCGCCATGGCGCAGGCCGCCCGCGGCGCCGGTCGGCTCGACGCAGCGGAGCGGCTGGCCGATCTGGTGGCCAAAATCGCGGGAATCTGACGCCAAACTGGAATTTCCATAGTTTTACCGTCATGGCCGGGCTTGTCCCGGCCATCCACGTCTTGCAAGAAAGACGCTAGGATTCGTGGATGCCCGGGACAAGCCCGGGCATGACGAGGGAACTGCGGGATACGCCATGAGACTGCCGCGCGAGATCGGACCCATCCACTTCGTCGGGATCGGCGGGATCGGCATGAGCGGCATCGCCGAGGTGCTGCTCAATCTCGGCTATACCGTGCAGGGCTCGGACGCCTCCGACAATTACAATCTCGACCGTCTGCGCAAGAACGGCGCGAGGGTCTCGGTCGGCCACAAGGCGGAGAACGTCGATGGTGCCGAGGTCGTTGTGGTCTCCACCGCGATCAAGCGCGACAATCCGGAACTGACGGCGGCGCGCGAACGGCGCATTCCGGTGGTGCGCCGCGCCGAGATGCTGGCCGAGCTGATGCGGCTGAAGAGCTGCGTCGCCATCGCCGGCACGCACGGCAAGACCACCACGACCACGATGGTTGCGACGCTGCTGGATGCCGGCGGCCTCGATCCCACCGTCATCAACGGCGGCATCATCAATGCCTATGGCTCCAACGCGCGTCTCGGTGCGGGCGACTGGATGGTGGTCGAAGCGGACGAGAGCGACGGCACGTTCCTGAAGCTGCCGACCGAGGTTGCGATCGTCACCAATGTCGATCCCGAGCATCTCGATCACTTCAAGACCTTCGAGGCGGTGCAGGACGCCTTCCGCCATTTCGTCGAGAACCTGCCATTCTACGGCTTCGCCGTGATGTGCATCGATCATCCCGTGGTGCAAACCCTCGTCGGCAAGATCGAGGACCGCCGCATCATCACCTATGGCGAGAATCCACAGGCCGATGTGCGCTTCGTCGACCTGACCCCGACGGGCGGCGGATCGAAGTTCAAGGTTACGTTCCACGACCGCAAGACGGGCGTCGTGCACGAGATCGCCGATCTCGTGCTGCCGATGCCGGGACGCCACAATGCCTCGAACGCGACGGCCGCGATTGCGGTCGCGCGCGAGCTCGGCGTGTCGGACGAGGCGATCCGCAAGGCGATCGCCGGCTTCGGCGGCGTCAAGCGCCGCTTCACCAAGACCGGCGAATGGGACGGCGTCACCGTCATCGACGACTACGGCCATCATCCGGTCGAGATCGCGGCGGTGCTGAAGGCGGCGCGGGAATCCACCAACGGCAAGATCGTCGCCGTCGTGCAGCCGCATCGCTATACCCGCCTGCAGTCGCTGTTCGAAGAATTCTGCACCTGTTTCAACGATGCGGATGCGGTGATCGTCGCCGAGGTCTACGCCGCAGGCGAGACGCCGATCCAGGGCATCGACCGCGACCATTTCGCCGCGGGCCTGCGTGCCCACGGCCACCGCGAGGTGATCCCGCTGCCGGCGGCGTCCGATCTCGCCGGCATCGTCAAGGGCGTGGCGATGTCGGGCGATCTCGTCGTGTGCCTTGGCGCCGGCAACATCACGCAATGGGCGTATGCCTTGCCCGGCGAGTTGAAGGCGCTGGGGTAGGGCAGTGAGCTTCCCCGACATCACACCCTCGCTCAAAGCCGCGATGCCCGATCTCCGCGGCCGGCTGCTGGCGAACCAGTCGCTCGCCGAGCTGACCTGGTTTCGCGTCGGCGGTCCGGCGCAGGTGCTGTTCACGCCGGCGGACGAGGACGACCTCGCTTATTTCCTCGCGCATCTCGCAAGCGACATTCGCGTTCATGTCGTCGGCGTCGGCTCCAACCTGATCGTGCGCGACGGCGGCATTGCGGGCGTGGTGGTCCGGCTGGCGCCGCGCGCCTTCGGCGAGGCGAGCGCGAGTGGCGATGTCGTCACCGCGGGCGCGGCCGCGCTCGACAAGCGCGTGGCGGAAGTCGCCGCGTCAGCCAATATCGGCGGGCTCGAATTCTATTTCGGCATTCCCGGCACGGTCGGCGGCGCGCTGCGCATGAATGCGGGCGCCAATGGCGGCGAGACCAGGGACGTGCTGATCGAGGCGCGAGGCGTCGGGCGCGACGGCACGAAGCACGTCTTCTCCAATGCCGACATGAAGTTCGTCTACCGCAACAGCGGAGTCGATCCCTCCATCATCTTCACCTCCGCGCGTTTCCGCGGCGAGATCAGGGATGCCGAGGCGATCCGCGCGCGCATGGCGGAAGTGCAGACCCATCGCGAAACCGCGCAGCCGATCCGCGAAAAGACCGGCGGCTCGACCTTCAAGAATCCGCCCGGCCATTCCGCCTGGAAGCTGGTTGATGCCGCCGGCTGCCGCGGTTTGCGCGTCGGCGGCGCCGAGGTGTCCGAGATGCACTGCAATTTCCTGATCAACATGGGCGATGCCACCGCGCACGACATCGAGACGTTGGGCGAGACCGTGCGTGAACGGGTGAAGACGAATTCCGGAATTGAGCTACACTGGGAAATCAAGCGGATCGGAATTCCCGCGTGAGTGTCATTCCGGGGCGATGCTTAGCATCGCCCCGGAATGACGAACACAGACAGGTGACGGACCAAAGAACATGCGCATCACCATCCTCTTCGGCGGCTCCAACCGCGAACGTCTGGTTTCGGTCGCCTCAGCCCAGGCGCTGCATCAGGCGCTGCCCGAGGCCGATCTCTGGTGGTGGGATGTCGAGGACAAGGTGCATGTCGTGCAGTCGAGACAACTGCTCGAACATGCCCGTCCGTTCGAGGATGAATTCAAGCCGGGCACGTCAGGCATTCCGTTGGAGCAGGCGCTCGACCAGGCCAGGGCGGAGAACCGCGTGCTGGTGCTCAGCTTGCATGGCGGGCGGGCCGAGAACGGCGAATTGCAGGTGATGTGCGAGGCGCGCGGCGTGCCTTTCACCGGATCGGGCTCGGCCTCCTCGCATCTCGCGTTCGACAAGATCGCAGCCAAGCATTTCGCTGCGCTCGGCGGCGTGACGCCGCCGGCCAACATTGCGCTGGACCAGATCGACGAGGCCTTCGCCGAATACGGCCGGCTGATCGCAAAGCCCGCCAGGGATGGCTCGAGCTACGGCCTGATCTTCGTCAACGCCAGGCAGGATCTCGTCGCCGTCCGTAATGCGGCGAAGCACGAAGAATACGTGATCGAGCCCTACATCGCCGGCGTCGAGGCGACCTGCGGTGTGCTGGAGCGGCCGGACGGCTCGATCATCTCGCTGCCGCCGATCGAGATCATTCCGGGCGAGGGCAGTTTCGACTACGCGGCAAAATATCTTTTGAAGTCGACTCAGGAGATCTGTCCCGGCCGCTTCACGGCGGAGATCACCGCGGCGCTGAAGCAGCAGGCGATGCTGGCGCACCGGGCGATGTCGTGCACCGGCTATTCCCGTTCGGACTTCATCGTCTCGGACAAGGGGCTGGTCTATCTCGAAACCAACACGCTGCCCGGCCTGACCAAGTCCTCGCTCTACCCCAAGGCGCTGAAGGCCGAGGGCATCGAGTTCGTCGACTTCCTGCGCGGCCTGGTCGAGCTCGCCGTGGCCGGTGTGCGAAAATAATTAGGACTGGTTAACGGCCGAATCGGCGAAACGGCCGGTTTTGGAACCCAAAACCGGTAAAATGCCGGATATTGCGGCATAAATGCCTCACAGGCCTGGGCAAATAGCTCACGTCGTTAACGAACTTTACCTTTTGTTTACCAGGACGTCCGAAGGTTAACGCTGGCGGCGCATATGACGCTTTGGCTGCCGGCGCGTGGACCGTTGCGGGTGTTGTCACCTCCAGCGAACGCTCTGAAGGGGAGAGGTTTTCTTCTGCTGAAGACCAGCACCCGGCCCGGCAAGTCCGAGACGTCATGTTCGCCAGGACCCGCGCGATGTCGCGGGCAAACTGTTGACGAGCTCGTGCAATGGATGGAGCAGGAAGCCTCACTCGGTCGCTTTTCAGATCGCTGAGGCCCCAAGCTGACCTGAAGGCGGCCGCTATCGGAGCGGTCGTGCTTCTGCGCGAGTGGGTGCAGGACAAGCGCCAGGAAAGAGTTCACGGCGCGCGTGCTGCAGCCAAGGAAAAGATCAGGGCCAAAGCCGTCATCGAGCGCGAGCCGCCGCCGCGGCTGGTCGCGCTGGTCGAGCGCTATCTGCCGCGCCGGGTCGGGATCACCATGACGGTGCTGCTCCTGATCGGAAGCTGCGGCTTCGGTATCGTCAAGGGCGGCCATCTCCAGGATTTCATCACGGCGGTCAACGACACCCGCAACGCGCTGGCCAATTCCGCCGGTTTCCGCATCACCTCCGTCGTGATCAACGGCCGCAAGCAGCTCAGCCAGGACGAGATCCTCGCGATCGGCGGCGTCAGCGGCCGATCCTCGCTGCTGTTCCTCGACGCCGACGCCGTGCGCGACAAGCTCAAGGCCAATCCCTGGATCGCGGATGCGACCGTGCTGAAGCTCTATCCGGGCCAGCTCATGATCGAGCTCACCGAGCGCAAGGCGTTCGCGCTGTGGCAGGAGGCCGGCCGCCTCTCAGTCATCGCCGATGACGGCGCCGTGCTCGAGCCCTATGTCTCGCGCCGGTTCCTGTCGCTGCCGCTCGTGGTCGGCAAGGGTGCCGAGACGCAGGCCCGCGACTTCCTCGCTTTGCTGGCGCGCTATCCGCAGGTCAACTCGATCACCAAGGCCGCGATCTTCGTCGGTGAGCGGCGCTGGAACCTGAGGCTGAAGGACGGCCTCGACATCCGCCTGCCCGAGCAGGACGTCGGCAACGCGCTTGCGATGCTGTCCAGGCTCGACAAGGAGGACAGGCTGTTCTCCCGGGACATCGTCGCCATCGACCTGCGCCTGCCCGATCGGCTGGTGGTGCAGCTGTCCGAGGACGCCGCCAAGGCGCGCGACGATTTGTTCAAGGACAAGAAGAAGAAAAAGGCCGGGGACGCTGCATGACCGGTCTTGATCGCACCCAGACACCGAAGACACGCCCGATGCCGCACAAGCGCGGCGGCCTCGTCGCCTGCCTCGACATCGGCACCAGCAAGATCGCCTGCATGATTGCGCGGCTGAAACCGTCGGCGCCGAGCGAAGCCCTGCGCGACCGGACCCATGCGGTGGAGCTGATCGGCTACAGCCAGATCCAGTCGCGCGGCATGAAGGCCGGCGCCGTGATCGATCTCGGCGAATGCGAGCAGGCGGTGCGACAGGCCGTCGGTCTTGCGGAGAAGATGGCCAAGGTGCGGGTCGAGTCCGTGCTGCTGTCGGTCTCCGGCGGCCGGCTCTCCGGTCAGCTGGTCGAAGCTGCTGCCGACATCCGCGGCGGCGCCGTGACGCCGGCCGATGTCAGCCGCGTCACCTCCACCGGCATGCGCCACGCCACCGGCGAAGGCCGCACCGTGCTGCACGCGCTGCCGGTCGGCTACACGCTCGACGGCGTCAAGGGCATCCGCGACCCCCGGGGCATGGTTGCGCATCAGTTCGGCATCGACATGAACGTCGTCACCTGCGACGCCACCGTGGCGCGGAACCTGATGCTGGCGGTCGAACGCTGCCACATCAATGTCGAAGCCATGGCGGCAAGCCCCTATGTGGCCGGCCTGTCGGTGTTGACCGATGACGAAGCCGATTTAGGCGCTGCCGTGGTCGAGATGGGCGCGGGCACCACCACGATCGCGGTCTTTTCCGGCGGCCGCTTCGTGCATGCCGCCGGTTTTGCGGTCGGCGGGCAACACATCACGATGGATCTGGCGCGCGGACTCTCCGCGACCATTGCCGATGCCGAGCGAATCAAGACGTTATACGGGACCGTCATCACCGGCGGATCGGACTCGCGTGAGCTGATGTCTGTACCGACAGCCGGTGACGAGCAGGATCTGCCGCAGATCGTCTCCCGCGCTACCATCGCCAACATCGTCAAGCATCGTGCCGAGGAAGTCTTCGAAATGGTTCGGGACAAGCTGAAGGATTCGCCCTTCGCCTCAGAGCCCAACGGCCGCGTCGTGCTCTCGGGCGGGGCCTCGCAGCTCACCGGTCTCGTTGAGCTCGGAACGCAGATTCTCGGCCGGCCCGTACGGGTCGGACGTCCGCTCGGCTTCGGCCGGCTGCCCAACGAGGCGAAGAACGCCGCCTTCGCGGTGCCGGCCGGACTGCTCGTCTACCCGCAATATGTTCACCACGAACATGTCGAACCGCGGCATACGCGGCAGCAGGTCAGGACGGGGACCGGCGGGTATTTCGGAAGGGTCGGACGATGGCTACGCGAGGGCTTCTGATGACTCCTTCCCGCAATATTCGATTTTCATCAACTCCCGCGGCCGTCGGCCGGGGCGAACCCACGCGCGCGTGATCGAGAGGCAAACATGACCATCAGCATCAATGTTCCTGATATTCACGAACTGAAGCCCCGCATCACCGTGTTCGGCGTCGGCGGCGCCGGTGGCAACGCCGTCAACAACATGATCACGGCGGGCCTCCAGGGCGTCGACTTCGTGGTCGCCAACACCGACGCGCAGGCGCTGACGATGTCGAAGGCGCAGCGCATCGTCCAGATGGGCACGGCCGCCACGCAAGGGTTGGGCGCAGGTTCGCAGCCGGTCGTCGGCGCCGCCGCGGCCGAAGAGGTGATGGACGAACTCCGCGATCATCTCTCGGGCGCCAACATGGTGTTCGTCACCGCCGGCATGGGCGGCGGCACCGGCACCGGTGCGGCTCCCGTGATCGCCAAGATCGCGCGCGAGATGGGCATCCTCACCGTCGGCGTCGTGACCAAGCCGTTCCACTTCGAGGGCGGCCGCCGCATGCGCACCGCGGAAGCAGGCATCAACGAGCTGCACAAGGTCGTCGACACCCTGCTGATCATCCCGAACCAGAACCTGTTCCGGGTCGCCAACGAAAAGACCACCTTCGCCGACGCCTTCGCGATGGCCGACCAGGTGCTCTATTCCGGCGTTGCCTGCATCACCGACCTGATGGTCAAGGAAGGCCTGATCAATCTCGACTTCGCCGACGTCCGCGCCGTCATGCGCGAGATGGGCAAGGCGATGATGGGCACGGGCGAAGCCTCCGGCGACAAGCGCGCGCTGACCGCCGCCGAAGCCGCGATCGCCAACCCGCTGATCGACGATAGCTCGATGAAGGGCGCCAAGGGCCTCCTGATCTCCATCACCGGCGGCAAGGATCTCACCCTGTTCGAGGTCGACGAAGCTGCGACCCGCATCCGCGAGGAAGTCGACCAGGACGCCAACATCATCGTCGGCGCCACCTTCGACGAAGCCCTCGACGGCCTGATCCGCGTCTCGGTCGTCGCCACCGGCATCGAACAGGCCGCGATCGCGCGCAACAGCCAGGCCACCAGCGCTCCCGTGGCGAATCCTGCTCCGCAGGCGCAGCAGGCTCCCGCTGCTCCGGCCGCGGCTGCCGAGAGCCGTCTTGCCGATCTGACCGCACGGCTGCGCGCCGACAATCAGCGCATGGCCGAGCGCGCCCAGAAGTTCGAAGCGCAGACCCCGGCCGCCGGATCGGGCCAGTTTGCCGCCGCTCCCACGGCTCCGCGTCCGAACGTCGAGCGCGCTGCGCTTGCCGCCATCGCCGCCGCCGTTGCGGACGTCCCGCAGGCTCCCGCGCCGATGCAGACCTATGGCGACGTCACCGTGCGCCCGATCGCGCAGAAGCCCACGCTGTTTCCGGAGCCCGAGCAGGCGCCGATGGCCATGCATGAGCCGATGACGCCGGAAACCTTCATCCCGCCGCAGGCCGAGCGTGCGCCGGTCCGCACACCGCGGATGCCGCGGATCGAGGAACTTCCGATGCCCGCCCAGGCCGAGCTTCGCCAGGCCCGCGGCGAGGTCGAGGAGGAGACTCCGCAGAAGACCCGGCTGTCGCTGCTCCAGCGCCTCGCCAATGTCGGCCTCGGCCGTCGTGACGAGGAGAGCGAGGCGCCGATCGCGGCCCGCACCGCCGGTCCCGCGATGCCGCCGCTGCCCGAGCGCCGCCCCCAGAAGACCGTGGCGCAGCAAATCGCGTCCGCCGAGCCGGTGTCCGAGTATGCCCGTCGTCCCGCGCCGCAGGGCCTGGACATGCATGGCCGTCCCGCGCCTGTTGCCCCGGCGCCACAGGGAGACGACCATCTTGATATCCCGGCCTTCCTGCGGCGGCAGGCGACCTGAGGATTGTTACAATAAGGCAGACGAAAAAAGGTCCCGGCGGGAAGCTTGCCGGGACCTTTTCTTTTGCCCCGTGCATATCCGGATTGCGTGGCCAAGCAACTGATTTTAAATCGTTAATTACGTATTCGATGGTTCAGTAAAACTGCCGAAAACGGCTCCGAACTCCGGTCCAATTTGGTTAAGCCTTGGCGCGAATACGGCGGGTTTGGGGTAACAATCGGTAAAAAAGCGTGAGTTGGCGCTGTTTGAGGCAGTGACTATGGTTTGCCGTGACTTGGGGATACGGATTCGGAACGAGCGGTCTAGGCCGCTCAGTCGGGTTCAGTATAAGTCGCGATGGTCGTAGTGGGGCGGTTCCTGATGAAATTTAGCCGGCAAACAACGCTTCGTGCGCAAGCCAGTGTGGCAGGCGTCGGCGTTCATTCCGGTCTTCCCGTCACGCTTACGCTTGGACCCGCGCCTGTCGACGCGGGCTTTGTTTTTGTCCGTACCGGGCTTGAGGGAAGCGACCGCGAAGTTCAGGCCACCGCCGAGCAGGTGATCGCGACCGATTTCGCCACCGTCCTCGGCGATCGCAACGGTCCGCTGGTTTCCACCGCCGAGCATGTGCTTGCTGCGCTGCGGGGCATGGGCGTCGACAACGCCATCATCGAGATCGACGGGCCGGAAGTGCCGATCATGGACGGCAGCGCCGCAGCCTTCGTTGCGGCGATCGACCAGGCCGGCATCGTAACCCAGCCGGCACAGCGCCGCTTCATCCAGGTTTTGAAGCCGATCTCGGTCAAGATCGGCGACTCCTTCGGTGAGATCAGGCCCTATGCCGACGGGTTCCGCGCCGAGGTCGAGATCGACTTCACCAATCCTGTCATCGGCCAGCAGAGCTACGCCTTCGACCTCAACCCGGAGCGTTTCCGCCGCGAAGTCGGCCGGGCCCGGACTTTCGGTCTGATGTGCGACGTCGCGCGGCTCTGGAGCGCCGGCTATGCGCTCGGCGCCTCGTTCGACAACACCGTCGTGTTCGACGAGGAGCGGCTGCTGAACACCGAAGGCCTGCGCTACGCCGACGAATGCGCCCGCCACAAGGTGCTGGACGTGATTGGCGACCTCGCGCTGGCCGGTCTGCCACTGCTCGGCGCCTACCGCTCGGTACGTGGCGGCCACAAGCTCAACCACGCCGTCCTGACCGCGCTGCTCGCCGACCGCACCGCCTGGCGGGTGGTCGAGGGCGAGGCAGCCCGCCGCACCACGCGTCCGGTGGCCGAAACCGGTCGCGGCATCGTCGGTGGTCGGATCGCCGCGGTCTACGGGCCGGACGTTTCCTGAAGACAGACGTTTCCTGAAGCGGGCGTTCCTAAAAGAGAGACGGGTCCTGAAGAGACCCGTTGCCATGGGCGTTTGGCGGCGGCTTTCCCCGGGAAACTCCTGGTAACGATGATCGGCTAGGGTTGCGGCGCGTTCGCCTTAATCCGGGCGGAATGCCTGCCTATCCGGTTGGTTGAAGATCGTTTTTCGGTTACACCGGCGTGGCTGCATGGCAGGCACCACGGCTATATTTCGCGCCCAGGACGGGGTTCATGGGCTGGCGGACACCGCACCACAGGGCGTCAGGGCAATACTCATGTCGGCACAGCGTATGACGCGCGGATATCTTCAAGTCCCGTCTCGAGAAGTCTCGTCTCGAGCCCGTGGGCTGATTCAGGCTGTCGCCCTCTTCGTGCTCGCGCTGCCGCTGGCCGGCTGCGGCACCGGTGCGCTTTGGGACAAGTTCACCGCCAAGGACGACACCTTCGTCGAGGAGCCCGCCGACAAGATCTATAATGAGGGCCTGTACCTCATGAACGAGAAGAAGGACATGAAGGCGGCGAACAAGAAGTTCGAAGAGGTCGACCGCCAGCATCCTTATTCCGACTGGGCCCGCAAATCATTGCTGATGTCGGCCTACGCGTCGTACCAGGGCGGCGATTATGACAATTGCATCGGCGCGGCCACCCGCTACGTCACGCTGCATCCCGGCAGCCCGGATGCGGCCTATGCGCAATATCTGATTGCCGCCTCGCATTACGACCAGATTCCGGACATCAGCCGCGACCAGACCCGCACCGAGAAGGCGATCGCCTCGCTGGAAGAGGTGGTGCGCAAATATCCGACGTCCGAATATGCGACCTCGGCCAAGGCCAAGATCGAAGGTGCGCGCGACCAGCTCGCCGGCAAGGAAATGAACGTCGGCCGCTACTACGCGCAGAAGCGCGACTACACGGCGGCGATCAACCGCTACAAGGCCGTGGTGACGCAGTACCAGACCACCCGCCACGTCGAGGAGGCGCTGTACCGCCTGACCGAGGCCTATATGGCGATCGGCATCGTCGGTGAGGCCCAGACGGCCGCCGCCGTGCTCGGGCACAATTTTCCTGACAGTCGCTGGTACAAGGACGCCTATAATCTTGTAAAATCAGGCGGTCTCGAACCGAGCGAGAATCAGGGGTCCTGGATTAGCAAGACCTTCAAGAAAATGGGTCTCGGCTAGGAAATAGAATTCCATGCTGGCGCGTCTGTCGATCCGTGACATCGTCCTGATCGAACGGCTCGATATCGAATTCGCACCGGGCCTCGCGGTTTTGACCGGCGAGACCGGTGCGGGCAAATCCATCCTGCTCGATGCCTTTGCGTTGGCGCTCGGCGGCCGCGGCGATGCCGGCCTCGTGCGCCATGGCGTGGAGCAGGGGCAGGTTACTGCCGTGTTCGATATCCCCAAGAATCACCCTGCAGCGAAAATCCTCGCGGAGAACGGGCTGGAGGATACTGGCGAGATGATTCTCCGCCGGGTCCAGCTCGCCGACGGCCGCACCCGCGCCTTCATCAACGACCAGGCGATCAGCGTGCAGACGCTGAAGGCGGTCGGTGCTGCCCTGGTCGAGATCCACGGCCAGCACGACGAGCGTGCGCTGGTCGATGCCGCCACCCACCGCCGCCTGCTCGACGCCTTCGCCGGTCTCGAAAAGGATGTCTCGGCGGTCGAAGCGCTCTGGGACGCCCGCCGCACCGCCAACACCGCGCTGGAGGAGCATCGCGCCGGCATGGAGCGCGCTGCGCGCGAAGCCGATTACCTTCGTCACGCCTCCGACGAATTGAAGCAGCTCGCGCCCAAGGACGGCGAGGAGACCTCGCTGGCGTCCCGTCGGACCACGATGATGCAGGGCGAGAAGATCGCGTCCGACCTGCGCGAGGCGCAGGAGGCGGTCGGCGGCCACCATTCGCCGGTCGCCTCGCTGTCGGCCGCCGTGCGCCGGCTCGAGCGCCGCGGCGTCAACTCGCCGGCGCTGGTCGAGCCCGCGGTCAGGGCGATCGACACCGCGATCAACGCGCTGGAGGAAGCCGACCAGCATCTGCAGGCGGCGCTTGCCGCGACCGATTTCGATCCCTCGGAGCTCGAACGCATCGAGGAGCGACTGTTCGCGTTGCGCGCCGCCTCGCGCAAATATTCCACACCGGTCGACGGGCTCGCCGCGCTTGCTGCCAGATACGCCGCCGATGTCGTCCTGATCGATGCCGGCGCCTCACGGCTGAAGAAGCTGGAGCAGGCCGCGATCGAAGCCGACGCGCGCTATGCGGCGGCCGCCAAGAAGCTGTCGATGGCGCGGCAGAAGTCGGCGGAGAAGCTCAACAAGGCGGTCAATGCCGAGCTCGCGCCGCTCAAGCTCGAACGCGCCAAGTTCATGACCCAGGTGCAGACCGACGAGGCAGCGCCAGGCCCGCAAGGGTTCGATCGCGTCGAGTTCTGGGTGCAGACCAACCCGGGCACCAAGCCGGGGCCGATGATGAAGGTCGCCTCCGGCGGCGAGCTGTCGCGTTTCCTGCTGGCGCTGAAGGTCGTGCTGTCCGACCGCGGCTCGGCGCCGACTTTGGTGTTCGACGAGATCGACACCGGCGTTGGCGGCGCGGTCGCGGACGCGATCGGCGGACGGCTGGCGCGGCTCGCCGGCAAGGTTCAGGTGATGGCCGTGACCCACGCCCCGCAGGTCGCGGCCCGTGCCGACCAGCATTTGCTGATCTCCAAGGACGCACTGGACGAGGGCAAGCGTGTCGCCACCCGCGTCAATGCGCTCGCCGCCGACCACCGCCGCGAGGAGATCGCGCGGATGCTCGCCGGCGCCGAGATCACCGCCGAGGCGAGGGCTGCCGCGGACCGGCTGCTCAAGGCAGCGACGGCTTGATTTGTCGTTCCGGATGCGCGTAGCGCGAGCCGGGACCCAGAATGTCGCCCCCGATGGGCCCCGGCTCTGCAGCGCACCGCTAAAGAAGCGCTGCGCTGAGTCCGGGGCGCGAGACTTCAACCTGCCTTTACCCTCCCGTCCGCTCCGTCGTATTCAAGCACCATGGCCAGAGCAGTAAAATCCAAACCAACACCGCTTCGCGACGTCGCCGACCTCACCAAGGCGCAGGCCAAGGTCGAGCACATGCGGCTTGCGCTCGAAATCGAAGGGCATAACGAACGCTACTATCAGGAGGACGCGCCCACCGTCACGGATGCCGAGTATGACGCGCTGCGCCAGCGCTTTAACGCGATCGAGAAGCGCTTTCCGGAATTCGTCAGCGCGGACTCGCCGTCGCAGAAAGTCGGTGCTGCACCGTCAGGCCGCTTCAAGAAAGTGCGGCATTCGGTCCCCATGCTGTCGCTCGACAACGCCTTTGCGGAAGAGGATCTGCGCGACTTCGTCGGCCGCATCGTGCGCTTCCTGAAGCTCGAGGACGACAGGATCGATTTCTCCGCCGAGCCGAAGATCGACGGCCTCTCGATGTCGCTGCGCTATGAGGGTGGCGAGCTCGTCACCGCCGCGACGCGCGGCGACGGCGCTGAAGGCGAGGACGTCACCGCCAACATCCGCACGCTCGAAGACGTGCCGCAAAAGCTTAGGGGACGCAACGTCCCCGATATCTGCGAGGTGCGCGGCGAGGTCTACATGACCAAGAAGGCCTTCCTCGCGCTCAACGAGCGGCAGAAGGCGGAAGGCAGCACCATCTTCGCCAATCCGCGCAACTCGGCCGCGGGCTCGCTCCGGCAGAAGGATCCGACCATCACCGCCTCGCGCCCCCTCGGCTTCTTCGCCTATGCCTGGGGCGAGATGAGCGCGATGCCCGAGGGTACGCAGAGCGGCATGATCGGCTGGTTCGAGCGCTGCGGCTTCAAGACCAATCCACTGACCCAACTCTGTCACTCCGTCGAGGAACTGCTGGCGTTTCATCGTTCGATCGAGGAGCAGCGCGCAAAGCTCGACTACGACATCGACGGCGTCGTCTACAAGGTCGACCGCATCGACTGGCAGGAACGGCTCGGCTTCGTCTCGCGCACGCCGCGCTGGGGCATCGCCCACAAATTCCCGGCCGAACGCGCCATGACGGTGTTGCGCGACATCGAGATCCAGGTCGGCCGCACCGGCTCGTTCACGCCGGTGGGCAAGCTCGAGCCGGTCGGCGTCGGCGGCGTAATCGTGCAGAACGTCACGCTGCACAACGAGGACTACATCAAGGGCATCGGCAACAAGGGCGAGGTGCTGCGCGAGGGCCGCGACATCAGGATTGGCGACACCGTCGTGATCCAGCGCGCCGGCGACGTCATCCCGCAGGTGGTCGACGTCGTCCTCGACAAGCGGCCGAAGGCTGCCAAGGAATTCCAGTTTCCGAAGAAGTGCCCGTGCCCGCTGCACACCGATGTCACGCGCGAGGAAACGGCGGCGGGAGAGGAGGGCTCACGCGCCCGCTGCACCGGCGAGTTCGCCTGCCCCTATCAGAAAATCGAACATCTGAAGCTGTTCGTGTCGCGGCGCGCCTTCGACATCGACGGTCTTGGCGAGAAGCAGCTCCAGTATTTCTTCGACGAGGGTTTTGTGAAGGAGCCAGCGGACATCTTCACGCTGGAAAAGCGCAATTCGAAACTCAAGCTCGAGGACATCGAGGGTTACGGCGCAACGTCGGTGCGCAATTTGTTCAGCGCGATCGAGAGCCGTCGCAAGATTGCACTGGAGCGCTTTATCTACGCGCTCGGCATGCGCCATATCGGCGAGACCACGGGGCTGGCACTGGCACGCGGCTATGGCTCCTGGGACGCCTTCCACGACGCCAGCCTCAAGGTCGCCAGGGGCGACGAGGAGGCGATGGCCGAGATGGATGCGCTCGACCAGATCGGCGAGACCGTGATCAAGAGCATCGCCGATTATTTCGGCGAGAGTCACAATCGCGGCATCGTCGAGCGGCTGACCAAGGAGGTCGAGATCATCGACGCCGAGAAGCCGAAGAGCAATTCCGCCGTCGCCGGCAAGACCGTGGTGTTCACGGGCTCGCTGGAGAAGATGACGCGTGACGAGGCCAAGGCCACCGCTGAGCGGTTAGGCGCAAAAGTGTCCGGATCGGTGTCCAAGAAAACCGATCTCGTCGTCGCCGGCCCCGGCGCGGGTTCGAAGCTCGCGGAAGCCAACAAGCATGGCGTCAAGGTGCTGACCGAGGACGAGTGGCTGCAACTGATCGGGGAGTGAGCTCTCTCGGCGTCATTGGGGGGAGCGAAGCGACGCTTGTAGCCCGGATGGAGCGGAGCGAAATCCGGGGCGGTGTCGCCGCAATGCGCACTGACCCGGATTGCGCTTCGCTCCATCCGGGCTACGAATCTACGCTCGCAATGACGGGGCGACGGCGCGCCCCCTTACATCATCCCGCTCTCTTCCTCTTCCGCCTGCCCGATCAGCGTCTCGCTCACCATGATCTCGCGGCGGGGGACGACGAAGATCATCGTGCAGGCGCAGAGCAGGGAGATCGCCAGCACCGCGGCGGTAAGCGGCAGCGTGGTCGCGGAATGGCCGCCGAGATAGGCGCCGAATTGCGACATCAGCGCGCCGATGCCTTGCTGGAGGAAGCCCATCGCACCTGACGCCGTGCCGGCGGCCTCGGGACGGATGCTGATCGCGCCGGCGGCCGAGTTCGCCATTACGAAGGCATTGCCGACCATCACGATCATCTGCGTGCCGAACAGCCAGGCGGGTGCCTCGTTCCAGCCGGCGAAGCTCCAGAGCAGGTTCAACAGGCTGCCGCAAAGCTGGAGCGCGAGGCCGAACCAGATCAACTTCTCCAGCGAGTGCCTGGGCGCAAAGCGCACACAAAGCAGATTGCCGAAGAGATACGCAAAACCCGTCGTCGCGAACCACGCGCCGTATTCGGCGCTGGTCCTGCCCATCTGCGTCACCACGATATAGGGCCCGCCGCCGGCGAAGGTGAAGATGATCTGCGAGGCCAGCACCTGGCACATCACGTAGCCGACGAAGGCGCGGTTGCGGATCAGGATGCCGACGTCGCCGCGAAAGCCGCTGCCGGCGGCGCGGTCTCGGCGGGTCTCGGGCAGCGCGATCGCGATGCCGACGGCGACGATGATCGCGGCGACGGTGATGGCGTAGAAGATCGCGCGCCAGCCGAATGCGGTCTCGATCAGGCCGCCGGTGAGCGGGGAGACCATCTGCCCGATCATCAGCGCCGCGACGACGAGGCTGATCATCGAGGCGACGCGGTCGCGCTCGTAGATGTCGCGGATGATGGCGCGGCTCACCACCATGCCGGCGGCGCCGCCCAATGCCTGGAAGAAGCGCGCGGCGATCAGCTGCGGCAGCGTTTCCGCGAAGATGCAGGCGACGCTGGCGACGACCATCAGCGCCAGTCCTCCGAGCAGCACCGGGCGTCGCCCGAAACGGTCCGATAGCGGGCCCATGATGAGTTGCGACAGCGCGATGCCGACCATGTACAGCGACACCGTCATCTGCGCGACCGAGATGTCGCTGCCAAATGTCGTCGCCAGCACCGGCAGCGCCGGAACCAGCATGTAAAGCGAGATCGGCGCGATCCCGGTCATGACGACGAGCAGCAGCAACACCACGCGCGAGGTCGCGAGGTTCTTCGCCGTTTCCGGCGGTTTGCTCATCATGCCGTGCATGCGTGTCCGTCTGGTAGAAATTCGAACCGGACTGTAGCGTGCTGGCACATGACGCATATCGGCGTTTCGGAATGCGGCTATACGGATTCCGGGACGGTTACGATGGCGGTGAAATGATGATGAATTGGGCGCGGTTTGCGTGCCCCGTGACAGGTGTCATTCCCCGCGAAGGCGGGGAATCCAGTATTCCAGAGGCTGCAATTCTATACGGAGAGGCCGCGGCGTACTGGATGCCCCGCTTTCGCGGAGCATGACAGCTGTGGTGGAGAAGCAGCCTTGCGCAAATCGCGTGGTGCTATGCGTCGAGCCCGTGAACGACGCGCTTACGCCTTCAACTCCGCCGTGGCCTGGTCGAGCCAGGCCTTTGTCGTCGCGTCCAGCGCCGGCCGCACCTCGGCCCTGACGCGCGCGTGGTAGGCGTTGAGCCAGTCGAGCTCGTCCTTGCCCAGCATGGCCACATCGATCAGCCGGCGGTCGATCGGCGCCAGGGTCAGCGTCTCGAACGCGTTCATCGATTTTTCCGCGCCCTTGATGTCGGCTGCGACCACCAGTTCGAGGTTCTCGATGCGGATGCCGAAACCGTCGGTCTTGTAGTAGCCGGGCTCGTTGGACAGGATCATGCCGCGCTTCAGCGGCGTGGTGCCGAGCTTCGATATCCGCGCCGGTCCTTCGTGCACCGAGAGATAGCTGCCGACGCCGTGGCCGGTGCCATGCTCGAAATCGACGCCGGCGGCCCAGAGATATTGCCGTGCGAGTGTGTCGAGCTGCGCGCCGGTGGCGCCGTCGGGGAAGACCGCCCGCGCGATCGCGATGTGGCCGCGCAGCACACGCGTGAAGCGGTCGCGCATCTCGTCGGTCGGCTCGCCCACGGCCATGGTGCGGGTGACGTCGGTGGTGCCGTCTTCATATTGTGCACCTGAATCGATCAGCAGCAGATCGCCGGGCACGATCCGCCGGTTGCTCTTGCGGGTGACGCGGTAGTGCACGATGGCGCCATTCGGGCCGGTGCCCGATATGGTCGGGAACGACACGTCCTTGAGCGCGCCGGTGTCGCGGCGGAACGTCTCCAGTGCCTCGACCGCGTCGATCTCGGTGAGCTTGCCGCTTGCCGCCTCGCGGTCGATGAAGGCGAGGAAGCGTGCCAGCGCCACGGCGTCGCGCCGGTGCGCCGTTTGCGTGCCCTTGATCTCGGTCGTGTTCTTGACCGCCTTGAGCAGCGCGATCGGATCGCTGCCGCGCACCGGCTTGCCGCCGGCACCCGTGATCAGCCGGCTGAGGGCATCGGCCGCGGTCGCATTGTCGAGCGCAATCGATCCACCACTCTTGGCGAGCGCCATCAGCGTCGGCGCCATCGCATCGGGCTCGCGCACGTCGGCGGACTGCTCGAGATGGTCCCGCGTCAAATTGGAGAGCTTGCGGTGATCGATGAAGACTGTGGGACGGCCGTCCTTCGGCACCAGCGCATAGGACAGCGGCAGCGGCGTATGCGCGACGTCGGCGCCGCGGATGTTGAACGTCCAGGCCACGGCATGGCTGTCGGACAGCACCAAGGCATCGACGCCGAGCTTGCCGATCTCGCTCCTGATCTGCGTCAGCTTCTCGGCTTCAGTCACGCCGGCATGTTGCATCCCGTGCACCGTGACCGGCGCAATCGGCGGCTGTGGCCGGTCCTGCCAGATCGCGTCGACCGGATTGCTGTCGACCGCGACCAACTCGGCACCGGCCTTGGTGCAGGCGGCCAAACGCTCGGCTGCCGAAAAAGTGTGCAACCACGGATCAAATCCGAGGCGATCACCGGCCTTCAGGTGTGCCGATATCCAGCTTTCCGGCGGGGGATCGATCAGAGATTCCACGGCCCAGGCCCTTGAATCGACCTGCTTGGCCGCCTGGATCGTGTAGCGTCCATCGACGAACAATGCTGCCTCGTGCGTCAGCACCACCGCCAGTCCCGCCGAGCCGGTAAAACCGGTCAGCCAGGCCAGGCGCTCTTCCGACGGCGGCACATACTCATTCTGTTGTTGATCGGCGCGTGGAATCACGAAACCGGTCAGCTTGCGGCGGGCGAGTTCTTCACGGAGCGCGGCCAGCCGAGCCGTCAATGCGACGCCGGCCTCGGGCTCCTCGAATGTCTGGAAGTGCGCTTCGAACATGGTGGATCACTTTAGGATCATGCGGATCAGTCCGCAATGTAGACGCATTTGAGGTCGCATCTGGCATGGACTGTGCTTGAACAAGTTCCATTCGAATTGAGTGGAGTACAGGATGCGGCAGTTGCGCTTCGTCCGGATAACAGGGAAATTCGAGCAAGTTGTTCATCTCAACGACGAGGGGACACTCGATGCCAGCGTTCACGTTTGAGAAGATTACGCCGCCGGTGCGCCGCGCTCCGGCTGCGGCGACAACACCGAAGAAGCCGCGCGGCCTCATCAGCCAGATGATCGACCGTTTCGCCGAACGCCGAGCGAGGCGCGCCTCGCAGGCCGAGCGCGCGATGCGCCGGGACGAGAAGGCCGCGAAGTAGCGGCATCTACGGCACCACTCCTACTCACCCATCTTCCGCAGCAACAGGCTGCTCCACCCCTCGATCCGCAAGTGCTTCAGAGGCACGAGGCCGCGCGCGCGGTAGGCGGCGATCACGGCGGGGACCTGAGGTGTCAGCAGGCCGGAGAGGATGACGCGCCCGCCAGGTGCGAGGTGCCGCGTCAACGGGCCCGCCAATTGCCGCAGCGGATTGGCAAGGATGTTGGCCAGCACCAGGTCGAACGGGCCGCATCTGCCGAAATCAGCCGCAGCGAAGCCGGTGGCGCGGATCACTCGCACATGGTGACCGACCTCGTTCAACAACGCGTTCTCGGCTGCGACCTTGACCGAGGCCGGGTCGATGTCGGAGGCCAGCACCGCGCGATGCAGCGCCTTCGCCGCCGCTATCCCGAGCACGCCGGTCCCGGTGCCGAGGTCGAGCACGCGGCCGGGCCGGGTGCTTTTCAGGACATGGTCAAGCAGGAGTAAACAGCCGCGTGTGGTGCCGTGATGGCCGGTGCCGAAGGCGAGAGCGGCCTCGATCTCGATGGCGAGCTTGTTTGGCGGCACGCGGTGGCGGTCATGGCTGCCGTGGACGACGAAGCGCCCGGCCGGCACCGGGACGAGATCTTCCAGGCTTGATCTGACCCAGTCCCTGGCTTCGACGGTGTCGAAGGCCAGCGTGTCCGCGATCTCATTTCCTGCTGAGGTTGCAACGAGTTCGCGAAGCCACGCCCGGTCCGGCGCGTTCGCGAAATGCAGCGCGACGTCCCACTGTCCGTTAGGCTGCTCGAAGGCGGCGACCGCCGCATCGTCCTCGAAGAACATTTCGGTGAGGACGTCGACAATGCGCCTGGCGGCGATCTCGCTGCCGATCGAAAAACTGGCGCGATGGGTGGAGGGCTGCATTCTCAGGGTTCCGTCCGGTTCAATTTTTGGAACTTTTGTTCCCAATTTTTCGCATAACTTGCATTCATGAGATTAACCCGACCGCAGGTTGTAGGACGTAAATTTGCGGATGTTGGGCAAACCACACAGCTCGAAATTGAATAGGAGGCGAGACTTGAAGCGCATGATTTTGAAGTTCTGGACCGACGATTCAGGTGCAACCGCAATCGAATACGGCCTGATCGCAGCAGGAATCGCGCTGGCGATCATCACCGTGGTGAACGGCCTGGGCACCACGATGAACGAGAAGTTCACCTCGATTAGCACCTCCTTGAAGTAATTTCCGCTCCCATTTCCCGGCGGGCCATTTCTGCATAGGACTGCTTTCGACCAGCGCCCGTCGGGGGAATTGCCCCCTGGCGGGCGGAGTCGTTTTTGGGGATTGGTTTTCACAGAATGCCCACAGGCTATCCGCTGGTTTTTCCGGGCTTTGTCGATGGATTATTCCGCCGCTCATCCCCAGCTTTTCCCGCGACTTGTACCAGGCAGGGACGAGCGTAACCCACAGATCTTCCACAGCTCTGCCAACAACCTGTCCACAGCTTATCCACGGCTTCCAAACAGCGACCTGTGATCTCTCAGGATCGCCTGCGCGGCGTTGTGGCCGGGGGCGCCGGTGACGCCGCCGCCGGGGTGGGCGCCGGAGCCGCAGTGATAGAGGCCCCTCACGGGTCCGCGATAATCGGCGTGGCCCAGCATCGGCCGCGCCGAGAACAGCTGGTTCAGCGTCAGCGCGCCGTGGAAGATGTCGCCGCCGAGCAGGCCGAACTGCCGTTCGAGATCGAGCGGTGACAGGATCTGGCGGCCGAGCACGCTTGCCGCAAAACCCGGCGCGTATTTGTCCACCGTCGCGATCATGAGGTCGGCGACCTCGTCGCGGTGGTCGTCCCACGACTTTCCATCGGGAAGCTCCGGCGCGACATGCTGGCAGAACAGGCTCGCGACATGTTGTCCTGCGGGCGCGAGCGTATCGTCGAGCGTCGAGGGGATCAGCATTTCCACGACGGGCTCTCGGCTCCAGCCATGCGCCCGGGCATCGAGGAAGGCGCGATCCATGTAGCCGAGATCAGGGGCCAGGATGATGCCGGAGGTGAGATGATCGCCGTCGCCCGGCAGCGCCGTGAAGGAGGGCAGGCGGTCCAGCGCCACATTCATGCGAAAGGTGCCGGAGCCGTTCTTCCAGTGCCGGATGCGGTCGAGGAAGTTTTGGGGAAGGGCATCGGCGGCGACCAGCCGCGTATAGAGCAGCTTCGGATTGACGTTGGCCGCGACATATTTCGCGCGGATGGTCGTGCCGTTCTCCAGCGCCACCCCGACCGCGCGGTCGCGCTCGACGATGACCTCGCGCACGCCCGCATCGGTGTCGATCACAACGCCGCGGTCGCGTGCGGCGCGCGCCATGGCCTGCGTGATCGCGCCCATGCCGCCGATGGCGTGACCCCAGACGCCCTTCTTGCCGTTCACCTCGCCGAAGGCGTGATGCAGCATCACATAGGCAGAGCCTGCGGCGTAGGGGCTGGCATAATTGCCGACGATGGCATCGAAGCCGAACAGCGCCTTGACCAGATCATGCTCGAAACGTTCATCCAGCATCTCGCCGGCCGAGCGGGTGAAGAGATCGAGCAGGCTGCGGTTCTGCTCCAGCGACAGCCCACGAAGGATGTTGGCGCTCTGGAACGCGTTCACGGCTTCGCGGATCGAGGCCGTGCCGAAACCGTCGAGCAGGTTTGGCGGCGCGCGCAGCACGAACTGCCGGAGCACGTCGGCGATCTCTTCGAGCTCGCGCGAAAACCCGTCGAGCGCGTTTGCATCATGCGCGCTCAGCCGTGCGACGGACGCCTGCGTCCGCCCCTCGCCGGTGAGGAGATAGCTGCCGTCGAGCGCAGGCAGAAAATTCTGCGCGCGCCGTTCGACGATCCGCAGGCCCTGCTCGGCCAGCTTGAGGTCGCGGATCACCTGCGGATTGAGCAGGCTCACGGTGTAGGCCGCGACCGAATTGCGGAAGCCGGGATGAAACTCCTCTGTGACCGCGGCCCCGCCGACCACCTTGCGGCGCTCGACCACGCGCACGCGCAAGCCGGCCATCGCGAGATAGGCCGCGCAGGTGAGGCCGTTATGGCCAGCGCCGATGATGACGACGTCGGTTTCGATCATGCGTCCCTGGTGGTGTCATTCCGGCGTGCGCGAAGCGCGAACTGTGGTGCGGGCTCCGCACCGGAGAATCTCGAGGTTCCGGGTTCGATGCTCCGGGCCGCGCTTCGCGGTCCCGTCGCATCGCCCCGGAACGACCGTCTTATATCAAGCATTCCCCGCTGCAACATCACGAGACCCTTTATTGCTCGTTCAGGCGCCTTGTGCTCCATTGCGCGCGCCCGGCGCCCGCCGGGATTATGCCGGAGCTTCCATGGATTCGATCGTCGTGCAACCCGCCGCCACGGAGCAGCCGTCCTCGTCGCGCAACCGGCTGCTGCTGACGGTCTACACCGCTGCGATCTTCGTCAGCGCGCTGTTGCTGTTCTCGGTGCAGCCGCTGTTCACGAAGATGGTCCTGCCGCGGCTCGGCGGCTCGCCGGCGGTGTGGTCGGTGGCGATGGTGTTCTTCCAGTCGCTGCTGCTGGCGGGCTACGCCTATGCGCATGTGTTGATGCAGGTGAGGAACCGCATCGTTCCGGTGGTGGTGCATCTGCTGCTGCTGATCGCGGCCTTCGCCACGCTGCCGCTCGGCATCGCCTCGGCCTATGGCGAGCCGCCCGGCTCGGGCTACGCGGTCTGGCTGCTCGGCCTGTTCGTGATCTCGATCGGGCTGCCGTTCTTCGCGCTCGCCGCCAACAATCCGTTGCTGCAGGCCTGGTTCGTCCGCACCGGGCATCCGGCCGGACATGATCCCTATTTCCTCTATGCGTCCTCCAACATCGGCAGCTTTCTCGCCCTGCTGTCCTATCCGTTCCTGCTGGAGCCGATGTTCACGCTGCACACGCAGAACCGGCTCTGGACCGGCGGTTACGGCATTCTGATCCTCCTGATCGCGGCATGTGGCGTGCTGCTGTTGCGCTCGCCGAAGCTGGCCATGGTCGATGCGCGCACCGAGGATATCAACGCGCCGGCGGCCGGTTTCATGACGCGGCTGCGCTGGATATTCCTCGCCGGGGTGCCGTCCGGCCTGCTCATCGCCGTCACCGCGCACATCTCGACCGACGTCGCGGCGGCGCCGCTGCTGTGGGTGCTGCCGCTGTCGCTGTACCTCTTGACCTGGGTGGTGGTGTTCCAGTCGCGGCCGCTGCTGCCGCACAAATGGATGCTGATGCTCCAGCCGGTCGCGATTGCGGGCGTCGTCTTCCTGCTGGCGTTCGGCGGCGAACAGAACCTGCTGCTGACGCTCGGCGGCCATCAATTGTGCTTCTTTGTCATCGCGATGGCCTGCCACGGCGAATTGGCGCGGACCCGGCCGGCTGCCAAATATCTCACCGGCTTTTATGTCGCGCTGTCCTTCGGCGGCATGGTCGGCGGCCTGTTCGCAGGGCTCGTCGCGCCGTTCACATTCTCCTGGATCGCCGAATATCCGATCCTGGTTGCGCTTGCCGCGCTGTGCCGGCCGCCCGCGAACGAGCGACTGGCGGGCATCGTCAAATGGTACTGGCTGGCGCTTGCCGCACTGGCCATCGTGCTCGTTGCGCCGTCCACCACGACGGGCGGGCTATCGACCTGGTTCGAGGATCACCGGGTCTGGGCGGCTGGCGGCGTCGGCGTTCTCGCCGCGCTGCTGGCGCTCGCGGTCAATGCCGACCGCTGGAAGATATTCGCCACCGTCGTGCTCGCGCTGGCGTTGATCCGGGTTTATCCGGCGGACGAAGGCCGCGTCACCACGGTGCGCAGCTTCTTCGGCGTGCACAAGATCGTGGTGACGCCCGGCGGCTATTTCCACGTGCTGATGCACGGCACCACGATCCACGGCGCCGAGCGTTTCCTCAACAATGACGGCACGCCCGTCACCGGCCGGCCCGAGCCGATCACCTACTATCACAGGGATGGCGGCATCGGTCAGGCCGTCACCGCGATCCGCGAGCGCAAGGGCGCGCCGCTGAAGGTTGCCGCAATCGGCGTCGGATCGGGCACGCTCGCCTGCGCTGCCGAGCCCGGCGAAAGCTGGACCTTCTTCGAGATCGACCAGTCGATGGTCGACGCGGCAAGCGATCCGAAGAATTTCCGCTACATTTCGAGCTGCATGCCGGGCCTGAAGCCGGTGATCGGCGATGCCCGCCTCACCTTCGCGAAGGAGCCGGACGGCGCCTATGATCTCATCATCGTCGACGCCTATTCGTCGGATGCGATCCCGATCCATCTTGCCACCGAAGAGGCGATGAAGATCTACAAGGACAAGCTCGCTCCGCACGGTGCCGTGGTGATGCACGTCTCCAACCGCCACCTCGATCTCGAGACTGTCGTGGTCGGCATCGCCGATGCCAACGATCTCAAGAGCTGGGTCTACAACGAGGATTCGGGGCGCGATGGCGACTACATCTTCTCGACCGACGTCGTCATCTCCGCCCGCGAGGATGCCGACGTCGGCAGGCTCGCATCGTCGAAATCATGGGAGCAGACCGAAGCCGACGACAGGGTGCGGGTCTGGACCGACGATTACTCCAACATTTTGGGCGCGCTGTACCGGCGCTTGCGGGACGGGGAGTAGGCTTCGCGCCACTCATGGTCTCGTGCCCCCGACGCTGCGCAGCACGAAGTGATGCGCAGCAGAGCCGGGGCCCATCGCAACTTCTGGGTCCCCGGCTCTGCGGAGCAGCGTTGCACGCTGCACCGCGTCCGGGACACGAGCCCTGGTCTTAAGGCTCCACCGCTGTCCCCGCCGGCAACGCAATTCCCTTCTCCCCCGCGACCTGTCGCAGCAAATCGGGCCTGTCGGAGATGATGCCGTCGACGCCGATCTCGATCATGCGCGCCATGTCTTCGGGTTTGTTGACCGTCCAGACCACGACACGCAGCCCGAGCGCATGGGCCTCGGCGATCAGTGCCGCGGTCACATCGCCGAAATAGGGCGACCAGACCGCGCCGCCCGCAGCCTTGATGGTTCGGGGAAGCGACCCGCCATGGTCGGCCGGGCTGAATCCCGCCGTCCAATTGGTCGCCTTGTCCAGCGCCACCGTCTGGCCCGAGCCGCGCTGGAGCGTCAGGTACACCGTCGGCATCTTCGGTGCCCGCTGCTGGACCAGCAGCAGGGTTCGCCAGTCGAACGACTGGATCATGACGCGGTCGGAGAATTTTGCGGCTTCGACCACGCCGAGCAGCCTGGTAACGAAAGCTTGCGGATCGAGCGTCTCGTTCGGATGGTTGGGATCGATCTTGGTCTCGATGTTGAAGCGCACGCGCGTGTTGCCGGATTTGCGCACCAGCGCGAACAGCTCGCTCAGGGTCGGAATGCGGGTCCCGGGCATGGCGCGCTGGTCGGGGAATTGTTTCGCGTAAGGGCTGTCTGGCCGGATCTCGCCGACGTCATAGGTCCTGACGTCGGCGAGCCGCAGTTTCACGAACGGCGTGCCGGGAGGCGCGATGTAGGCGCCGCTCGCATCCCGCGCGAGATCAGGATTGAGCCCGCGCTCATGCGAGACGACGACTTCGCCGTCGGCGGTGATGCCGACGTCGAGCTCCAGCGTGTCCACGCCCATCGACAGCGCGTTGGCGAAGGCCGGAAGCGTGTTTTCCGGCAGCAGTGCCCGCCCGCCGCGATGGGCCTCGATGTCGAAGGCCGAATCAGATCCCGAATCGAATCCCATGGCCGGTCCCGCAATGAGAAGTGACAGTACGGTCAAGATCGTCGCAGCACGTGACGGCATGGCGGCTCGAGGGGCAAGCGGAAAGGGTGATATTTCAACGCATTTGGGCGTGTCCGGCCCATAGTATAGGCTTCCGTGGCTGTTGAAACCTTGGGCGGTGGCTTGGGTTGCGGCCGCCGCGGGGGTATGTACTCATAGTCGGCGCCCTGGAAATCCGCCCGTGCAGCAGCAACGCGATCATCGAATTATCCGCAGCCGGCATTTTCGCCGGATGCAGCGGCGGCATTTCATCATCTTCGACGTTTTGCCCTTTCTCGGCACGCTGCTGGCATTGGCCGTTCTGCTCTACCGCCCAATAGGCGCGATGGAGCTTGGCCTGTTCGTTGGCTTCTGGCTGGTCACCGGCCTCGGCCTTACCGTCGGTTATCACCGGCTCTTCACCCACCGCGCCTTCGCGACCTCCACGGCGATGAGTGCGATCCTGGTCGTGATGGGATCGATGGCCGGCCGCGGTCCCATGCTGTCCTGGGCGGCAATGCACCGCCGGCACCACGAATTGTCCGATCACGACGGCGATCTGCATTCGCCGCGGCTGCACGGCGAGGGCCCATTCGGCCGCCTGCGCGGCTTCCTGCACGCGCATTTGACCTGGATGATCGAGCACGATTATCCCAACGTTGCGCACTATGTCCCGGATCTGATGGCGGATCGCAGGCTGGTTGCCGTCAACAGCTACTATTACACTTGGGTCGGTCTCGGCCTGGTGCTGCCGGCCGCGATCGGCGGCCTCGCCACCATGAGCCTGTGGGGCGCACTGACCGGCTTGCTGTGGGGCGGCGTGGTGCGCATGTTCGTGGTCGAGCAGACCATGTCGGCCATCAACTCCGTGATGCATAGCTTTGGCGCGCAGCCCTTCGTCACCCGCGACGACAACAGCCGCAATCTCGGCGTGATGGCCTGGCTTGCCTGGGGCGAGGGCTGGCACAACAACCACCACGCCTTTCCCTATTCCGCGGCGTTCGGCCTGCGCTGGTTCGAGTTCGATCCCGGCTACATCTTCATCCGGGCTCTGGAAGCGCTCGGACTGGCCTGGGACGTCAAGGTGCCGAGCGAGGAGAAGATTGCGCGACGCATGCTGCGGCAGCCGGGCGACGCCGCGCCCGACCTCGAAACGGGCTGAGCATCATCCGCCGGCTCACGCCGGCGATGGCGCGGCTTTGAACCGATGCTGTTCAACGACTATCCCTTTCTCCTGGTCTTCCTGCCCGCGGCGCTGCTGATCTATCGCCTGGCCGATCCTCATCCGCAGTGGCGCATCGGCGTGCAGGTCGCGCTGTCGCTCGCCTTCTATGCCTGGGGCAGCCCGTCCTTCATCCTGCTCCTGATCGGCTCGATCGCGATCAACTGGCTCGCCTCGGTCGCTTATGGGCGCGTGAAATGGCCGGCGGTGCTGACGCTGGTGATCATGCTCGATCTTGCGGTGCTGGCGCTGTTCAAATACGCCAACTTCCTTCTTGCCGATCTGGGTCTCGTGCTGGGTACGACATTGCCGGTGCTCGACATCGGACTGCCGCTCGGCATCTCCTTCTTCATCTTCCACCACATCATGTATCTGGTCGACCTCAAGCGCGGCAGGGCGCCGCTCTATGCGCTCGACCGCTACGCGCTCTACATCGCCTTCTTCCCGCAGGCGATCGCCGGCCCCCTGGCGCGCTGGTCGGAGGTGATGCATCAGTTCGGCAGGCAGGTCTACGTTCCGGGCTGGCAGCGCCAGTTCTGCGTCGCGACCTGCTTCATCGCGATCGGCCTGTTCGAAAAAATCGTGATCGCCGACGGCCTCGCCCATCTGCTCGATCCCATCTACGCGCAGGCAGCGAATGGCCCGCTCGCGAGCGGTGATGCCTGGCTCGCCTTCTGCTTCTCTTTCCAGATCCTGTTCGATTTCTCCGGCTATTCCGACATCGCAATCGGGCTCGGTCTCCTGTTCGGCGTGCAGCTGCCGTACAATTTCAACGCGCCGCTCCGCTCGACCAATATCCAGGATTTCTGGCAGCGCTGGCACATCACATTGATGCTGTTCCTGCGCGACTACGTGTTCTATCCGCTGATCAATCTCCGCCTGCTGCCGCGGCACTGGCTCCCGATCCAGTTCTTCGGCGCGATGATGGTCACGATGGCGCTGTGCGGCCTGTGGCACGGCGCGAGCTGGACCTTCGTGCTGTGGGGCGTGCTGCACGGGCTTGCGCTGGTCGCCTGCACACTGTGGCGTCGCTATGGCCCGACGTTCCCGTCATGGCTCGGCTGGGCGCTCACCGTGTTGTTCGTGCTCGCGACCGGCGTCATCTTCCGCGCGGGCTCCGTGGAGGCGGCATGGCATGTCTTCTGCGGGTTGGTTTCGCCGCTGCCGCTCGAGCGCGGAAAGCATTTGTGGCCGCTGCTTGTCGCGCCGCTGTTCGCCTTCCTGTTGCCGGCGAGCCAGGACATCGTGGCGGTACTCACGCGCCGTCCCGATCCGTGGCTCGCGGGCCTGCTCGGTCTTGGGCTGTTCGCACTGCTGCTTCACATGGGTGGTCGGGATCTCCATGACTTCGTCTACTTCAAGTTCTGAGACCGATCCCGGCTGGGGCCGGAGCTTGCTCGCGTGCCTGGGCACGCTGATCGGGGCTGCGCTGCTGGTGCTCGCACTCATGGTGGCGGTCGATCCCTATGACAGCGGCAAGCTCGGTCTGTTCGGTATCGACGGCGTCGACAATCGTCTGACCCAGATCACGGCCGCGAGCCGCGCCAGGAATCCGGATTTTAATGCCGCGATCCTGGGTAATTCGACGGCGCAGATGATCGAGCCGATGGAATTGTCGCGCGCAACCGGCCTGCGCTTCGTGCAGCTCTACATGACCGGTGCGTTTCCCCGCCAGGAACTCGCGGTGCTGGACTTCTTCCTCCGGAATCACGAGCACGTCGGCGCACTGGTGATCGTAGCCGACCCCGGCTGGTGCGCGCATGCACGGCCCAAGGAGGAGGGCGGCGTCCCATTTCCCGACTGGCTCTATGACAGAAGCGTCGTCACCTACGCTGCACGTCTGATCTCATGGCAGGCAATCGAGCAGGCTTTTCAACGGATCAGTATCGGGCTCGGCTGGCGACCACGGATGAACCCCGACGGCTTTGTCAGTTACGAGGACATCTGGCCCCCGGGTCAATTCAAGGAAGTCGGCTGGCCCAGGGATCCGGCGCCGTCCTCGTCCGCCGAGATGCGGGCGACATTTCCCGAGATCGCTGCGCTGGCAGATAGCGTCAGGACATTGCCGGCCGATGTGCCCGTCGTCATCATCGTGCCCCCGACCTTCGCAACCACGGTGCCGAAGCCCGGCAAGGAAGCAGCGTTGGAGCGCAGCGCCTGCGACGCAGCATTGAAAAAAGTGGTCGCGGGCCGCCCGCGCAGCAATTTCATCAGCTATCGCGTTGACAACGATCTCACGCGCGACCGCGCCAATTTTGCCGACTTCATCCACTATCGCCCCATCCTCGCGCGCAAGATCGAGCAGGGGATCGCTGCGAGCCTGCGCGATGGAGAGAGCGCGAAGATCGATTTCTGAATCGTCTCAGCCGAGCTGCTCGAAACCGCCATCGAGCCAGAGTTTGCGCGCCAGCTTGCGCTGGATCTTGCCGCTGGTGGTCTTCGGCAGGGTGCCGGGCCGGATCAGCGCGATGTGGCGCGCGGAGAGTTCGTGGTTGTCGGTGACGGCCTCGCGAATCCGGCCCTTGATCGCTTCGGTGTCGATCGAGTGGCGCGCGGTGCGCTCGATTTCCTGGACGATGACGAGCGCCTCCTCGCCGGTCTCGTCCGGCACCGAGAACGCCGCGCCGCAGTTTTCGCGCAAAGCTTGGTCGAGGGACTGCACCGTGCGCTCGACGTCCTGCGGATAATGGTTGATGCCGCGGATAATGATGAGATCCTTGATCCGTCCCGTGACGAACAATTCGCCTGTGACGTCGATGAAGCCGAGGTCGCCGGTGCGCAGCCACGCACCGTCTTCGCCGGCAAGCTGCGCATTGAGCCCCTCGCGCGTCGCCTCGTCGTTGCGCCAATAGGCGCGTGCGACATTGGCCCCGTTCACCCATATCTCGCCGACGCGGTCCGCGGGCAGGCGCGTCCGATTGTCCGCGTCCACGATCGCGATCCGTTCGCCGGTGAGCGCGCGCCCGCAGCCGACGGCGATTTGCGTATCTTCGGCGCTGGAAGGCGCCTCCGCCGCATGCGCCTGAAGCGCCGTGCGGCTCAGGGTGCGTGTGACATGACCGCCGCCGCGGCGTCCGCCGGAAATCAGGAGCGTCGCTTCCGCCATTCCGTAGGCGGGATACATCCCGCGCGGGTCGAAGCCGTGCGGCGCAAATGTCTGGGCGAACCGTTCGATGGTTTCCGCATGCACCGGCTCTGCGCCGTTCAGCGCGATCCTGAGCGAGGACAGATCGATGCCTTCCATCTGGTCGGCGCGATAGCGGCTGACGCAGAGGTCGAAGCCGAAATTCGGGCTGCACGCCACTTCCGCGCGATAGTGCGAGATCGCGCGGAGCCAGCCGAGCGGCCGCTGCATGAACGCGTTCGGCGCCATCAACACGCAGGTCGCCCCGACATAGAGCGCCTGCAGTGCGTTTAGGATCAGCCCCATGTCGTGATAGAGCGGCACCCAATTCACGTAAGTCGATTGCCGGGTGTTGCCGAGCCCGAGCCGGATCATCTCGAGATTGGCAAGCAGATTGGCGTGGCTCACCATCACGCCCTTGGGCGCGGACGTCGAGCCGGAGGTGTATTGCAGGAAGGCGATGTCGTCCCGCGCCGGCTCGGGCAGTTCGATCGTCTCGCCGTCGGCCGCGGCGAGATCGACCTCGATCCATCGAATGTTCTCCTGCGCGAAGCGTGCCCGCATATCCCCACGGAGCGCTACGGCCGAATTGGTGAGTGCCAGCGTCGGCGTGCAATTGGCGAGTATCGTGGCGCTGGCGTCGCGCGCGCTGTTTCGCCGCGGCATCATCATCGGCACGGCGATGATGCCGGCCATCAGACAGCCGAAGAACGCCACCATGAACTCGATGCCGGGCGGAAACACCAGGATGGCGCGGTCGCCGGGACGCGCGGCCGCGGTCAGTCGCGACGCGAGCGCGGATGCGGAG
This sequence comes from Bradyrhizobium sp. Ken51, assembly GCF_055807435.1. Lineage (NCBI taxonomy): Bacteria > Pseudomonadati > Pseudomonadota > Alphaproteobacteria > Hyphomicrobiales > Nitrobacteraceae > Bradyrhizobium > Bradyrhizobium sp. Ken51. The sequence goes on from NZ_JBVVPB010000005.1 coordinate 96,881, forward strand.
TGATGCAGTTGGCGGAAGGTGAGGACAGTTTCCTCCGCCCCGCGATCAGAGACGAAGACATAGGCGCGGTCGTCGGCCTGCTCCGCCGCACGCCGGGCCAGCAGTGCCACGAGCGAGCGGAAGGTTTCCATGGGTTGCGCCGGCTTCAGCCGCCCTCAGGCGGCGGGGCGGATTGCGCGCTTGTCGGTGAGAAATCGCGACAGCGCCTCAACGGTCGGATGGTCGTAGAAGTCGTCGGTCGATAGTTCGAGGTCGAGCTTCTCCTCGAGTTCCATCATCAGGTAGACCAGCATCGCCGAATCGAGCCCGAGGCGGCTGAACTTCGTGCCGATGTCGACGCGGTCCTTCGAAATGCGCAGGATATTTGCCAGGGCGGTAACGCAGAAATCCGAAATCTGCTCGCGTGTCATGTCATGCCCCAGAAACAATGGGAACGACAATACGGGCGCCCCCCTGGTTGTCAATTTGGTCGGAACGCCGCTGCGTTGAAGGTTGTGGACTGTTGCTTCCTTGCGTCGGCCGGTGCCCAATCCGTGTACCGGCTGGCGCTATTTCCTGCGCTCCACTGCGGCAAGCGCCCGTCGCCGCAGCGGCTTTCTGATTCGCTGGCGCGGCAACGCCGCGTCCAGATAGGGTCAGTTCTGGTAGTAATAGCCACGCGGCTGGTAAACCTGCCGGGGCTGCGGCTGATAGTAGGTGCCGTTGCCCTGATTGTAATATTGCTGCGGCTGCTGCTGATAGACCTGCGCGTCATAGATCGGGCGGCCCCCGCGCGGGGCGGGGTAGCGCGCGCCGGTGTCGCTGCCGTCGGCCGGATAGATGTAGTTGTCATCCTGCGGCATGTAGCGGCGGGCAGGCGCGGCCTGAGGCGCCAGGTTCACGGGATCGCCTGATGTGGCGTATTGCTCTTCGACGGGCTGCGGCGCGCGGGCCACGGCCGTGGGGTTGCGGCCACGCGGATTGCGCGCCAGCGCCACCTGCGCCGAGCCGGTCAGCGTCACCGTGGTGTTGAGCACGCCCTGCTGCTGCACCAGCGCGTAGAGCGTCGTGGCATTCTGGCGCGACAGCCGCACGCAGCCATGCGAGGCGGGCGTGCCGAGCCGGCCGACCGAGTCGGTGCCATGGATGGCGTGCCCGACCTTGGTAAAGAAGATCGCGTGCGGCATCGGCGCGTCGTCGAATTCCTTGGAGTAGTGATCCTCTTCCATGCGGAAGGTGCGGAACGCGCCGTTCGGCGTCTCCCGCGAGGGGATGCCTGTCGACACCGGCCAGTGGTAGCGCGCGACGCCGTCGACGGCGACGGTCATCTGCTGATTGTCCTTGTCGACGGTGATCTCGACCTTGGCCTGCGCGGTGCCCGCGCTCAAAAGCATCAGGGAGGTGAAAGCAATAAAAAACGAACGCATCTGACTTCTGGCCTCCGGCCTGTTCACACTAGGCGCCGCGGCTCTCCGTCCCCCGGCGTGCACTATGCCTGCAATCCGGCTTTCGTTCCAGCGGCCTGCCAGCCCATCGTTAACGGGACGCCCGGCGTAAGCAAGGCCGCTTTGTGCCGCAAAGCCAGCGGCGGTGCTGACATTTTCGCGAGCGGGAGATGCGTTCACAACGCCGACAATTGGTCACATTGGCGCAACCATTTGGCTGCATCGGCGTTGCGATTGACCTGCCTTGGCTGGCGACCTTCGCCGCTGGTTTTACCTTTGGGAATGAAGATGAACAGAGTTTGTGTCGCCGCCGCTTCACGGCCGGCTGGTCTCCCTTTCCGCTTGCTCTTCGCTGGCGCCGCCGTTCTGGCCGCGCTGTCCTGCATCCCACAGCCTGGCCATGCCCAAGGCATCGTTCGGGGCGCCCAGGAAGGTTCATATGAAGGCAACCGGATCGCCGGCCCCGTGGGCGGCGTGGTGGGTGGCGCGGTCGGCGCCGGTGTCGGCGGTGCCGTCGGCGCTGTCGAGGGGGTGTTCGGCATTCCCCATCGCGGCCACCGTCGCTGCCGCGGCTATTACGACGGATACAACCGCTTCCACTGTTATCGGTGATGTCGCCGTAGCCCGGATGGAGCGAAGTGCAATCCGGGGCCGCTATCGCCTGAAAGCCGCGCCTGTCCCGGATTACGCTTACGCTCCATCGGGGCTGCGCCTCTCCATCAGTTCTTCAACCGATACCCCGTGCGGAAAATCCACCAGATCGCGACCAGACAGATCACCAGGAACGCCGTAGTCATGCCGATGCTGACGGCCATGCTGACGTCCGCGATCTCGTAGAAGCTCCAGCGGAAGCCGGAGATCAGATAGACGACCGGATTGAGCAGTGCCACCGTGCGCCAGGCGGGCGGCAGCATGTCGATGGAATAGAAGCTGCCGCCGAGGAAGGTCAGCGGCGTCACCACCAGCATCGGGATCATCTGCAGCTTTTCGAACCCGTCGGCCCAGATGCCGATGATGAAGCCGAACAGGCTGAACGTCACCGCCGTCAGCACCAGGAAGGCCAGCATCCAGACCGGATGATGGATGTGCAGCGGCACGAACAGGCCGGCCGTGGCGAGAATGATCAGGCCGAGGATGATCGATTTGGTCGCGGCCGCGCCGACATAGCCGAGCACGATCTCGAAATAGGAGATCGGCGCCGACAGGATCTCGTAGATCGTGCCGGTGAATTTCGGGAAGTAGATGCCGAACGAGGCGTTGGCGATGCTCTGCGTCAGCACCGAGAGCATGATCAGGCCCGGCACGATGAAGGTGCCGTAGCTGACGCCCTCGACCTGGCTGATGCGCGAGCCGATCGCGGCGCCGAACACCACGAAATACAGCGAGGTCGAGACCACCGGCGAGACGATGCTTTGCAGCAGCGTGCGCCAGGTGCGCGCCATTTCGAACAGGTAGATGGCGCGGACAGCCCGGTAGTTCATGACGCCCTCACGAGATCGACGAAGATGTCCTCGAGCGACGATTGCGTCGTGTCGAGATCGTTGAAGCGGATGCCGGCGGTGCGGAGGTCGCCGAGCAGGCTGGTAATGCCGGTGCGCTCGCCCTTGGTGTCGTAGTCGTAGACCAGCGTCGCGCCGCCGTCACAGAGGTCGAGCTCGTAATGGCCAAGACTCTCCGGCAGCGCATCGAGCTTGCCTTGCAGGTGCAGCGTCAGCCGCTTCTTGCCGAGCTTCTGCATCAAGGTGGCCTTGTCCTCGACCAGCACGATCTCGCCCTTGTTGATGACACCGATGCGGTCGGCCATCTCCTCGGCTTCCTCGATGTAATGCGTGGTCAGGATGATGGTGACACCGGATTGCTGAAGCGTGCGCACCACCTCCCACATGCCCTTGCGCAACTCGACATCGACGCCGGCGGTCGGCTCGTCCAGGAACAGGATTTGCGGCTCGTGCGACAGCGCTTTGGCGATCATCACGCGACGCTTCATGCCGCCGGAGAGCGTGATGATCTTGCTGTCCTTCTTGTCCCACAGCGAGAGGTCCTTCAGCACCTTCTCGATATGATCGGGGTTCTTCGGCTTGCCGAACAGCCCGCGGGAGAAGCTCACGGTCGCCCATACGCTCTCGAATGCATCGGTGTGCAATTCCTGCGGCACCAGCCCGATCAGCGAGCGCGCCTTGCGATAGGAGGTCTGGATGTTCTCGCCGCCGACGAGGACCTTGCCTTCGCTCGGATTGGCGATGCCGCAGATGATCGAGATCAGCGTGGTCTTGCCGGCGCCGTTGGGGCCGAGCAACGCGAAGATTTCGCCGCGCTTGATGTCGAGATTGACGTTCTTGAGCGCCTTGAAGCCGGACCCATAGGTCTTCGACAAATTGGCGACGGAAATGATGGAGGACATGATGGCCGCAAGTCTGAGGGGCAAAGGCTGGGGAGGGAGGCTGGAACCAGCCGGGAGGGGCGGGTCAGCGGAGCCCTGAGATAGGAAGGCCCTTGCGCGGCTGCAATCAGCGGGAGAAAAATGGCCTCAAAACGGACCCTTCGGTGGCAGGTTTCGGGCAAGTGTTGCGCGATGGTCACGGCTCGCCGCTAAGATCGTCGTTCACGCGGCTCTTTGTTGCGTCTGCGAGCAGGCCATGGCTACGATTCCGATCGAAGCATACTCCCAGGGAAAAGATCGATGAGACCGAACGGCCGTCATACCGCCGGCGCCAGCCAGTTGTCCGCCCTCCGTGCGTGGGCGATGGGCCTGCTTCTGCTGTCAGCTGTTGCCATCAGCCCGACCGCCGCCAAGGCGGCGCCGAGCCAGGCTGCGGTCGCGACCACGCATGTCTACCTGCTCCGCGGCGTGCTCAACATCTTCTCGCTCGGGCTCGACACGATCGGCGCCCGCCTCCAGGCGCAGGGCATCCCGGTGACCGTCGCGAATTTCGTGTCCTGGTCCTCGCTCGCGGACGAGGCGGCTGCCGCCTACAAGGCCGGCCGGCTCAAGACCATCGTGCTGGTCGGGCACTCCTCCGGCGCGACCGCGCTGCCGGACATGATCGCCAAGCTCAACCGTCTTGGCGTTCCCGTGAAACTCGCGGTCGGGCTCGACTCCGTGTTCAAGACCAAGCTGTCGACCGGCGCTGAACGCTACATCAACATCTATATCGGCGACGGCCCCGGCGAGCCGGTGAAGCGCGCGGACGGGTTTCGCGGCAAGCTCGACAATGTCGACGTCCGCGGCTCCGGCGTCGGCCACATCTCGATCGACAAGAACGAGGCGATCCAGCGCCGCGTGATTGCCGAGATCGACGCCGCAATCATGCGCTCGCGCGCACCGGCTCCGGTTGCCGAACCCGGCGCGCCCAGGCCGGCGCGTTCGGCGGCGGCAACGGCTCCCCGGAATTAAGCCCTTCGCCGCAAGGCGCTGAATTGACAATGCCGCCGTCATGCCGACGGCGGCATTGTCGTATCTGCGCCAGCCAGACTTCTGCACAAGACAACGCTTGAGCACCTGCCGGTCGGAGGAAGGGAACTCGGCACCCGATCTGGTGTTGTCACACCATGACAAGAAAACGAAACGTCGGCCCCATGGCGGTTCAGCCCGAGCGGGCGTGGGCCGGTCGACCTGTTTCCGAAAATGTCCTTGAGAAAAAGCCGCAGCCGCAATCGAGCCAGTTGAGCGCGACGCGAGCCGGCCTGTTGAGGCAGCACGCGCTCCGAACGCAGCGTGCGCTGCTCGCCGGCAACAGCGACGGTCGCAAGAGTTAAGAGTTCCTCGAATTGACAGGCCGGTTTTCCGGTGTGCCGTCTGTCTGGGGCCAGTCCACGTGAAGTTTTTTCAGTGCCCGTCATGCCGCCATCCTGTCTCGTTCGAGCACGTCGCGTGCGCGAATTGCAGCACCGAGCTGGCGTTCGATTCCTCGCGCATCGAGATGACGAAACTTGCATCCCATCAAGCTTGCCGGAATCGCGAGATCATCGGCTGCAACTGGTGTGTCGAGGGCGCGGACTGGTATTGCGGCTCGTGCCGCCTCACGCGCACGATTCCAAACCTCGGCAGCACCAGAAACATCATGCTCTGGCGCCGCATGGAGGAAGCCAAGCGCCGCCTTCTCTATGATCTCGGTCGCCTCAGGCTTCCTCTCGCATCCCGCACCGGCGAACAATTGGCGTTCGACATTCTCTCGGACGAGGTCAGTCCGATCCTGACCGGGCATCTGTCGGGCCTGATCACGCTCAACCTTGCGGAGGCCGACGATGTCGAGCGAGAATCTCGCCGCGTGGCATTCCGGGAGCCGTACCGCACGCTGCTCGGGCATTTCCGGCACGAGATCGGTCACTTCTATTGGGACCTGCTCGTTGACGGCACGACATTCCAGGCTCCGTTCAAGCTGATCTTCGGTGACCAGGCGCAGGACTATCAGGCCGCGATCAACTCCTATTACAGCCGCGCCGATCGTTCATACGACCGCAGCGGCTTCATCAGCGAGTACGCCACGTCCCATCCCTGGGAAGATTGGGCGGAAACGTTCGCGCATTTCCTGCATATCGTGTCGACGCTGGACTCGCTGGCAGGTTTGCCGTTGTCGCTGGACGAGCGCGCCCGCCAGACCCTGACCGATCCCTATCTCGAGAGCGACTTCGAGGCACTCCTGGCCCTGTGGATGCCGCTTGCTCGCAGCATCAACGAACTCAACCGCTCACTCGGCATGAGCGACGCATATCCGTTCGACATATCGCCGGCGGTCAAAGGCAAGCTGCATCTCGTCCACATGGCGATCAGCGCATTCCGCGATCAGCAGAGCCTGGCGGCGTAAACGTCGCGGTGGACAGCCCCCGTTACGTCAGGAAGGCGCGAATGGAATCCGCGATCTCCTTCGCGTGCGTCTCCAGCGCGAAATGACCGGTGTCAAAGAACTGCACCTGGGCGTTCGGATTGTCGCGCTTGAATGCCTCGGCGCCGGGCGGAATGAAGAATGGATCGTTCTTGCCCCAGACCGCGAGGAACGGCGGCTTGTGCGTGCGGAAATACTCCTGGAAGGCGGGATAGAGCGCGACGTTGCTCTTGTAGTCGCCCATAAGATCGAGCTGCACGTCGTCCGCGCCCGGGCGCGCAAGGTAGAAATTGTCGAGATTCTGCCCGTCCGGTGACACGGTCGTCGGATCGGGGACCCCATGCGTGTACTGCCAGCGCGTCGCTTCCGGCGTGAGGAAGGCGCGCAGCGCATCGCGATTGGCGGGCGACGGATCCTGCCAATAGGCCCTGATCGGTGTCCAGCCCTCACTCAGGCCATCCACATAGGCGTTGCCGTTCTGCGAGATGATCGCCGTGATCCGCTCGGGGTGACTGAGCGCAAGCCGGAAACCTGTCGGCGCGCCGTAGTCGAAGACGTAGACGGCGAACCGGTCGAAGCCGATCACTTCGGTGAAGCGTTCGATCACGCGTGCGAAATTGTCGAACGTGTAACGGAAGCTTTCGCGCGAAGGCATGTCGGATTGGCCGAAGCCCGGAAGGTCGGGCGCTACGATATGGAACCTGTCCGCAAGCAACGGAATGAGGTCACGAAACATGTGACCTGCGCTGGGGAAGCCGTGCAGCAGCAGGAGTTTTGGCGCGCCGACAGTACCGGCCTCGCGATAGGCCACCTTGAATCCGTCGACATCCGCGCTGCGGTACGTGATTGAGGCCATGACATTCTCCATTGGAAGTAACCATATAGAAGCTTTTTAAGAGGTTACTATTCGCCGTCGTAACTTGTCAATGGCACCCTAACTGGTTATCTACGTCCATGTTCTCCCGACCGGCCAAGGACCGCTCATGGACCGCCCGCCCGCCATGTTCATCGCCGACTCGCTCGGCCTAGACTTCCTCAATTCGGTGGCGACGCCGGTCGATACGCCAATGGACTGGATCGACGATGGCGATGGCCTGATCGACTGGCTGGCGCAGGCGAAGCTGGTGCCGGCGGATGATCTGCACGCGCTGACGGCGCGCGCCACGCCCGATGAGCTGGACAAGGTCGCGGATCAGGCGCGCGCCTTGCGGGAATGGTTCAGGGGGTTCGTGCGCAAGCATGCAGGCCGGCCGCTCACGGCAGATGCATTGCGCGAGCTCGGTCCATTGAACAGCCTGCTGGAGCGCGACGAAGCGTTCAGCCGGATCGAGCCCGGGCATGACGATGGCGGCGCTCTCGCACTGCGAATGAAGCGGCGCTGGCGATCGCCGGAAGCGCTATTGCTGCCGGTTGGCGAAGCCATGGCGAAGTTCGTATGCGAGGAGGACTTTTCGAACGTCAAGGCATGCGAGGGTCACAACTGCACCATGCTGTTCGCCGACCACACGCGCAGGCGCGCGCGACGATGGTGCATCATGGCGGTCTGCGGCAACCGCGCGAAACAGGCCGCGCACCGCAGCAGGCTCAAGACCATGCAGTAACTGGGCGTCGAGATGCGCGAATCAGCGCGGATCGAGCCCCGGTTCCGTGCCCCAAATTCCACCCAATCGGCCGTCACTAAGCGCCTTTGGGGGAGGCTGCAGCCTCCCGGAGTGGGACTGCTGGACTGATGATCGATTTGAGGCGACTCCTCGCGCTGGCAGCCGTTGCGCTGCTCGCCTTGAGCACCGGGACGGCCGTTGCCTCACCCGCCAAGACGAAGCCCACGGCGACCGCACCCGCCGCGCCACCGCCCCCACCGTTCGAGCCGTTGCCCCCGCCGAAAATCTACCTGTTCCGTGGCGCCATGGGGCCGTTCTTCTCCACCGGTATGGACCGGCTCGAAGAGAAGCTGACGCAGGCCGGCTTTTCGGCCAACGTCTATGAATTCACCATCTGCCGATGGATCGGCGATCGTGCCATCTCCAGCTACAAGGAAACGCCGGCGCCGATCGTGCTGATCGGGCATTCGATGGGCGGGCTCTGCTCGATCGTCATCTCCGAGATGGCGGCCAAGGAGAACGTCCCGATCAGCCTCGTCATCACCATCGATCCCGCGCATGCGACCGGCGACGTGCCGCTCAATGTCGAGCGCTTCATCAACATCTTTCTCTCCGACAGCGTGCTCGGCGGCGGCAACGTGGTCGCGGTGCCGGGCTATCGCGGTCACTATGCGAGCTATGATTTGAAGGAGAACGCGCGCGTCAGCCACATCAACATCGAGAAGTCCGACGACATCCATCGTCAGATCGTCGACATGGTCACGCAGTTGCCGCGCATTCCGCCCCAGACGCAGGTCGATGCCGTGCCGCTGCGCTATCTCGTGCCGGCGAATACGCTGGTCGAATTGTGGGACAGTGGCGTGCGGCTACCGGTGCGCCGCGGCGACACCATGGAGAGCATCGCGGCGGCCAACCGCGTGCCGCTGTGGTCGCTGGCGCAGAGCAACTCGCTGCCGGAGAACGCAACGCTCACCCCCGGCCAGTCCATCATCGTCCCGCGCCACCTGATACCGCCGGAGCCGACAGCCGCAATGGCAACCCCACCGCCCGCACGGCGGTAAGCGGTCGGCAACGGAGATGGCCGGGATGGAGCTTGTCTGCTGCCAGGCACCATCCCTCGCGGCCTCTGTCATTCACGCATCTTGTGCCGCGGCACCCATCCTGATGCGGGTGTCGCCAAGGAGGAGCGAGCCGTGGCGCAAGCCCGACTCGCCGGGCGATAGGGCGCGGCGAGAAGCATCAGAAACAACGCCCTTTCAGCCGCATATTTGGCGGCAGGTCGGCCATTTTCGTAGCCGTGCATGACCAGGCGTCCTTCCGTCGTGCAGACACGCCACCGCCATGTCCTTCGACCGCATTTCTTCAGGAACACTTCGAAGGTCGGGAGGTGTTCGGGCATGTCGATCACCCGTGGCTGCTTGCCGTCAGGCGCGTGGCTGCGTTCCCCGCCGCCCGGTTCGGAGCCTGAAAGGTGAGCGGAAAGACGGAGACGGCGAGCTTCTCGATCGCCGAGCGTTCCTCCGACACACGTCTCTCGATGAACCGCCGTTCGAACTCGGTCAGCTCAGTCTTGAGCAACCGCTGATAGCGGCTGATGTTGCTGCGATGGCTGCGCAACAAGGCCAGCTCTTCATCGACCATCATCGCAATCCCCGTAGCTGTCGTGGCCTAGGCTGCGAGGCCGGTTCGTTCGACGGATCGCGTGCGGGCCGGCTTGCCGCCCGGAGGTCCCTTCGGATGGTGGTCGAGGCTCGCGAGCGCTTCCAGAATTTCGTCGATCGTGACGGCCTTGCCCGAGCCGGGCAGCTCCCGCAATGTCGGACTCGAGGCGACACTGGCTGCGTCCGAAGCCCAGGACGCGAGGATCGCGCGCTTCTCGCCGATCGACAGAGTTGGGTCGGCTAGGACGTCGCGGGGATGATCATAGACAGAGCCAGGGTGCAGTATCGCGTTCAGATCGATGATGTTGTCGACATGATCGAGCATGAGAGGTCCTCCTCCTTTCTCTAAACCTCTGACTTGCATTCGGGTACGCGGTCGAAGGCCATGGTCGATCCCGCCCGACGTTCGGACGGGATCACGCAGGTCTCCGACAGACCGAATTCAGGCGGCTTTGCCTTCGAGTTGATGCACGTTGCCGGACGGCGCGGCATTGATGGCAATTCGCCGCGGCTTCATGGCTTCAGGGATTTCCCGGACCAGTTCGATCTTGAGCAGACCGTTCTCGAACGAGGCGCTGTGCACCTGAACATAATCGGCCAGGTTAAACTGCCGCTTGAACGGCCGCGCGGAAATGCCCCGGTAGAGATATTCGCGTTCGGTCCTGTCCGGCTTGTTTCCCTCGACGGTCACCGCGTTTTGCTCGGCAGTCACCGTGACCTCGTTGGGTGCAAAGCCCGCAATGGCCAGCGAAATCTGGTAGCGATCCTCGCCGACGCGCTCGATGTTGTAGGGGGGATAGTTGTCCTCGCCGGCACGCTGTGCCGTTTCAACGAGGTCGAAGAGGCGGTCGAAGCCAACGGTCGAACGCCACAAGGGAGAGAAGTCGTAAGTGCGCATAGCCAGATCCTCCAAGGAGCAAAATGGATACGAACGACACCGGACACGACCGGTGCCCGTCTCAGCTTCCCGACCCACCAGGCGTCGGGAACGCCACCTCTCGGCGGCAGCGGAAAAATAAAAAAAGCCCGTTTTGGTTTCAAGAGGGGGTCTGAATTTTTTTGGAATCCCTGGCGCTTCCCGCGCCAACCCTCCCCCGCAGAACGGGGGAGGGAGGAGACGCACCTCGACTAGACGTTCGATCCGTGGATCGCCTCGATCACGGCATCCGTCACGTCCTTCGTCGTCGCCGTGCCGCCGACGTCGGGCGTCAGCACGCCGGCTGCGCAGACGCGCTCCACCGCCGCCATCAACCGCACCGCCGCGTCTTTCTCGCCGAGATGCTCCAGCATCTGTGCGCCGGTCCAGAACGTCGCGACGGGGTTCGCAATGCCCTTGCCGGTGATGTCGAAGGCCGAGCCGTGGATCGGCTCGAACATCGAGGGGAAGCGGCGCTGCGGATCGATATTGGCGGTCGGCGCGACGCCGAGGCTTCCCGCCAGTGCCCCGGCGAGGTCGGAGAGGATGTCGGCGTGCAAATTGGTCGCGACGATGGTGTCGAGGCTCTTCGGATGCAGCGTCATGCGCACCGTCATGGCGTCGACCAGCATCTTGTCCCAGGTCACATCGGGGAATTCGGCCGCGACCTCGGCGGCGATCTCGTCCCACATCACCATGCCATGGCGCTGCGCGTTCGACTTGGTCACCACGGTCAGGAACTTGCGCGGGCGCGACTGCGCGAGCTCGAATGCATAGCGCATGATCCGCGTGACGCCAACGCGGGTGAACACTGCGACCTCGGTGCCGACCTCTTCCGGGAGACCCCTGTGGGCGCGGCCACCCATGCCGGCATACTCGCCCTCGGAATTCTCGCGCACGATCACCCAGTCGAGGTCGCCGACGCCGACATTGCGCAGCGGCGAGGCGACGCCCGGCAAGATCTTGGTCGGCCGCACATTGGCGTATTGGTCAAAGCCCTGGCAGATCGGCAGCCGCAGGCCCCACAGGGTGATGTGGTCGGGCACGTCGGGCGCACCGACCGCGCCGAAATAGATCGCGTCGAATTTCTTGAGCTCAGCAAGGCCGTCGGCTGGCATCATGACGCCGTGCTTCTTGTAGTAGTCCGAGCCCCAGTCGAACGTCTTGATGTTGAAGGCAAGGTCGCCGCTGCGTTTGGCCAGCGCCTCCAGCACGCGAATGCCGGCGGAGATCACCTCGGGGCCGATGCCGTCGGCGGGGATCGCTGCAATCGAGTGGGTGCGCATGAGGATACTCCGTCCAGATGTCGGCGGGATTGCGTGACGCTAGCGAGCCTAGGCGGGGAGTGGCAGGGACTCAATTGGCGCTGGTTTATACAAAAAAATGATATAATCCCGCCACAGGATCAGGGGACGGTGAATGGAATTGCATCCGTTGCGATGCTTCGTGGCGGCGGCCGAGCAGTTGCATTTCGGCCGCGCGGCGCAGCATCTCCAGATGCTGCCCTCCGCACTCGGCCGCCAGATCAAGCTGCTGGAGCAGGATCTGGATACGCGGCTGTTCGCGCGGACGACGCGTGCGGTATCGCTGACGGAAGATGGCGCGACGCTGCTGCGCGATGCCCGTGCCATCCTCGCCCGCGTCGAGGCGGTCGAGAGCAATCTGCGCAATCGCTCGCGCGCGGGGGCTGCTCGAAAACTCCGGGTCGGCGCCATCGACAGTGCTGCGGCGGGACTGTTGCCGGCCTTGCTACGCGATTTTCGCGCAAAGCATCCTCAGATCGCGGTACAGCTTCTGGAGGAGAAGACCGTCCGGCTGCTGCCAAAGATTCTGACCGGCGCGCTCGATCTCGCCTTCGTGCGCCCGCCGGCTCAGCGGGACAAGCGGCTCGACTTCCGCGATCTGCTGCAGGAGAGCGCCATCGTGGCGTTCCCGCAGCGCCACGCGCTGGCCAAACGCAAGTCGATCACGCTGGCGGAGATCGCCGAGGAGGCGATGCTGGTGCCGGACCGTCGCTCGCGGCCGCACAGTCACGACCTTACGATAGAATTGTTCGAACAGGCAGGCCTCACGCCGCGCATCGTGCAGGTCGCCGACGAGAAGCAGACCATCATCAATCTCGTCGCAACCAGGCTCGGGGTCGCGATCGTGCCGCGCTGGTCCACGCGGATGGCGGTATCAGGCGTGCGCTTCGTGCCGCTGCGGCCCAAGCAGATCGGGCCCGTCGGCCGGCTGCCGCTCGCTGCCGCATGGCTGCGCGGCTCGCGTGATCCGGCCCGTGACGCCATGCTGTCCGTGCTCGAGACGCGTCTGCGCAGCTATGCGCGCGACGCCTGAGGCGCTATGACATCGGCTGGACGAGAGGGGTGATGCGATGATTGAACCGAGAGCTTCGAACCAATTGCGGGTTGCCATCGCGGGGCTCGGCTCGATCGGCACCAAAATCGCCACGGCGCTCGATCAGGGTATCGAGGGATTGACGCTCTCTGCCGTGGCGGTGCGCGATCCCGCAAAGCATCAGAAATTGCTCGCCAGCCTGCGTCGTCCGCCATCCGTGCTGCCGCTCGACCAGCTCGGCGACGCCGCCGACATCGTTGTCGAATGCGCGCCGAGCAGCCAACTGCGTGCGATCGTCGAGCCCGCGGTGAAACGCGGCAAGGCCGCGGTCGTCGTCAGCGTCGGCGGGCTGCTCGACAATTTCGATCTTGTCGATCTCGCCCGCGCCAATGGCGGCCGCATCCTCGTTCCGACCGGCGCGCTGATCGGGCTCGACGCCGTCAACGCGGCCGCGATCGGCACCATTCATTCGGTGAAGATGGTCACGCGCAAGCCGATCGACGGCTTGAAGGGCGCGCCGTTCATCGTCCAGAACAACATCGATATCGACAATCTGCGCGAGCCGCTCAAGCTGTTCGAAGGCACCGCGCGCGAAGCTGCAAAAGGATTTCCGGCCAATCTCAACGTTGCGGTCGCGCTGTCGCTCGCGGGCGTCGGGCCGGATCGCACCCAGGTGCAGATCTGGGCCGACCCGACCGTGACGCGCAATGTTCATCGCATCGAAGTCGAGGCGGATTCGGCGCGCTTCTCGATGTCGATCGAGAATATCCCGTCCGAAAATCCCAAGACCGGGTTGATCACGGCGCTGTCCGTAATCGCCCTGCTCCGCAAGCAGCGCGCCACGCTCAGTATTGGAACGTGACCGCTACGCCCCCGTCACGCGCCAGATCACGTTGCCGACGTCGTCGGCCATCAGCAGCGACTTCTTGTCGGGACCGATCGCGACGCCGACCGGGCGGCCGTAGGATTCTCTTTCGTCGGGCGCCAGGAAGCCCGACAGGATGTCGCGTGCGGGACCCGAAGGCTTTCCGTTCTCGAACGGGATGAACACCAGCTTGTAGCCGGACAGCGTGCTGCGATTCCATGAGCCGTGCTGGCCGATCGCCATGCCGTCCGGGAAGCCCGGCAGCGTGCCCGCGGGCATCCAGCACAGACCGAGCGAGGCGGTATGGCCGCCGAGCGCATAGTCCGGCGTGAGCGCCTTGGCGACCATCGCCGGATCCTGCGGCACGCGGTCGTCCACGGTCTTGCCCCAGTAGCAATAGGGCCAGCCGTAGAAGCCGCCATCGCGCACCGAGGTCAGATAGTCCGGCGGCGTTTCGTCGCCGAGGCCGTCGCGCTCGTTGACGACCGTCCAGAGCACGTTGGTGTTCGGCTCCCAGGCGAGACCGACCGGGTTGCGCAGGCCGGCGCCGAAGATGCGGTGCGTGCCGGCGACGAGGTCGAGCTCGTAGACCGCGGCGCGGCCTTCCTCGACCTCCATGCCCATCTCGGCGATGTTGCTGAGCGAGCCGACGCCGGCATAGAGCTTTTTGCCGTCGGGGCTTGCGAGCAGGCTGCGGGTCCAGTGGCCGCTCGGCTTGAAATTGGTGAGGCGCTTGCCCGGCGCGGTGATGCAATCGGCATTCGCCACGTACGGGAAGGCCATCACACCGTCGGTGTTGCCGACATAGATGGTGTCGCCGACCAGCGCCATGCCGAACGGCTGGCTGAGATTTTCCATGAACGCGCCGCGATACTCCGCGACGCCATCGCCATCCTTGTCGCGCAGAAGCGTGATGCGGTTGGCGCTGACGCCGAGCGCGGCTGCGCGCCGCATCGTCGCCTGCATCGCGTAATGAAACACCGACCTCGGGGCCCCCGCGATCTGCGTTGCCTCCGCGATCAGCACGTCGCCATTGGGCAGCACCTCGATCCAGCGCGGATGGTCGAGGCCGGTTGCGAACGCGTTGACCTTGAGCCCGGGCGCGACCGTCGGCTTCTGTCCTTCGCTCCAGCCCCGCGCCGTCGGCATCTTCAGTGTCGGGATGGCGCCCTGCGGCTTTGCTTCGGGAATCGCGGGCGACTGGCCCCAGGCCGGCGCAGGCACGGTGCCCGACAGCTTTCGCCATTGCAGCGCGATGCCACCGAGAAGCGCAACGAACTGCGCAAAGATGCTGGAAAAAGTCATGAGAGGCCCCTGTTTGCGCGCGCATCCAACGGGCTGACGGGGCCGACGTCAACCTGTGCGACGGGCCGCGGGGCTCTATTCCCGTGGAATGGCAGCCGTTCGAATTTGCATGGGACGAATGCCGACAGGCTAGGCCCGGAGATCAGCGGCCGATCTGCCGCTCCGCCCGGCGCGCTGCGCGAAAGTCATCCAGCTGGTGGATGTTCGGCGCCAGCGCCGCCTCTCTGGAGAGGAGATGATAGACTCGCGCGACCGTGCGCTGCTTCTGCTTCGGCCGCCCGGGCGGCAGCGCCCGCGCCTTGCGGACGGCGGCGATCGCGTGCTCGCGGAAATAATCGTAGGCGTCGGACATGGCTCGATGCTCTGCGGTGTGTGGCAGGTATCGAGGGCTAACGGGCTGGAGGGAGGGCAGTTCCTCTGGCTGTCGTCCCGGCCTAGTGCGCAACTGCGCACGGGGGCCGGGACCCATACCGCGGAATCCATCGTTTGCAGATGGCAGAAGTACCGAAGCGACGAGTCTTTGCCAAACCGCAGCCTGTGGTTATGGGTCCCGGCCTCCGCCGGGACGACATCGAATGTGGGGCGCGTTCCCCGCGCCCTCAGCGCGGCGACAGGAACGGAATGATCATCGGCACGCGGCGGCAATAGGCGCCGTAGGCGTCTTCGCCGAGCTCCTTGGACAGGAACACTTCTTCCATCCGGCCCTTCTGCCACATCCCGAGCGAGATCAGGATCGCGCCGAGCATCGCAGTCACGGTGCCGACCGCGATGCCGGTCACCAGCATGCCGAGGATCAGGCCGGTGTAGATCGGATGACGCACGATGCCGTACGGACCCGTGTCGATGACGCGGTGGTCTTGCTTGTGAGTGATGGTGTTGGACCAGAACTGTCCGAGATGCAGCCGACCCCACCAGGTGAAGGAGATGCCGGCCAGCACGATCAGCGCCACGACATAGACGGCTGTATTGCTGAACACCCAGAGCGGCTTCTCGCCGAGCACCTCGGCGGTCCAGGGCGTGAACAGGATGCCGCCGACCAGGATCGGGATGCGATAGCGGCCGGACTCCAGCGTCATCACCTGCTTCTGGGTGCGGCCCTGCCAGAACGAGGCGCCGACCCAGCTTGCGAGCCAGGCGAGCCAGATCAGGGCGAGCAGTTGCGTCGGCCAGGTCGTGGTCCAACCACCCCAGGCGACAGAGAGAAGCTTGCTGAAATCGAAGGACATGCGGAAAGGTTCTTTGGGTTGGGCGGCAGCTCAGCTGGCGCGCGAGGAGAGCGCGTGATGCTCGATGGCGCCGGAGGCAAGCGCGCCGCCGCGGGCGAGAAGATGGGTGATGGTTTCGCGCAGGACCGGCTCGATCGGGCGCGGCGCGTAGCCGAGTTCGGTGCGCGCCTTGCCGATCGAGAGGTCGCTCGCGGCGAGCGCGATGCGCACGCCCTCGGCGGTGCCGTTGGGCGGCCTGCGCGTGACGTGATCGGAGAGATATTCGAGCATGATGCCCGATAGCTCGGCCATCTTGCCGGGAACGACGACCGGGAATTGCCGGCGGCCGCTCATCGCGGACATCATCCGCAGAATCTGGCCGAGCCTGACGCAGTCGCCGCCGAGGATGTAGCGCTGGCCGTTACGCCCGCGTTCCATGGTCAGCACCAGGCCCATGGCAACGTCGCGGACGTCGACGAGATTGACCGGGAAGTCGAGATGCGGCTGCACTTTCTTCTGCAGGAAGTACCACAGCATCGCGGTCGGCGGCGTCAGATTATGATCGGCCGCACCGATCGGCATCGTCGGCGTGCCGATCACCAGCGGAAAACCTTCAGCCGCGGCCTTCGCCGCGCAATGCTCGGCCAGCGATTTCGACCGCGTGTAGGCGCCCGGCATCACATCGGCCGGCTGGAGCGCCTCTTCGGCGGGAACACCGTTGAGGTCGGAATAGGGGAACAGGATCGATTCTGTCGAGCAGTGCAGAAAGCGCGAGATGCCGCGCTTCATCGCGGCCGCGAGCACGATCTCGGTGCCGCGGCAATTGACGTCGTGAAAGGCTTGCTTGTCGGCGACCCACATGCCGGGCAGGCCGGCGAGGTGATAGACCTGATCGACACCCGCGATCGCGGCATCGACCGCGGCGCCGTCCAGCACCGAGCCATGGGCATATTCAACGTCGGCATACGGCGTGGCCGGCGCACGGACATCGAGCACACGCACCCGCTGCCCACGGGCGCGGAGCGCTTCTACGAGATGATGTCCGATGAAGCCGCTGCCACCGGTAACCAGTACGAGAGCCATGCAGAAGGTTTGCTGTTTCGCGTCTAGAGCTATCGGGTTGAAAGAGAATTGGTCGGAACAGGCGCCAGAATCGCGGCAAGGTCGCGACGGAAGCCCAATGCAATGAATAATTTTGCCATGACAAACATCGGTCCAAGCAGAAAATGCGTGGGGTGGTCGACCATCGACGGCTGCCGCTCCTCGAAAACCTTGTGGCCGACGATCTGCGAAGCGACGCCAATTCCGATCAGCACCGCAAAAATCGACCACATCATGACGATCGAGACCTGATTGCCGATCGCGGTTGCGACCGAAAGCAGCACGATCATCGAGGCGAGGATGCCGAGCCCGATCCCGGCGTCCAGCATCAGCCAGTAGACCAGCACCGGCAGGGCAAGAATCACGGCGAGGCTCACCTCGATCCCGAACAGCGGGAAATGGACCAGCGTCAGCGGCAGCACGGCGCCGGTGAAGAGCAGGAGGATGCCGACCACGTGCATCGCGCAGTTCCAAGGATCGCGATGATATTCGACGTAGTCGGCCAGCTGGCGTTGAAAATAACTGGCCATCTCGGTCTCGTGCAGCATGGGGTCGGGAAGGGCGAAAAAAGCCTATAGCACCTGATAGGGCGGTGCACAAACCGGCGCGATTGTCGCGCGAAACCGCGCTGTTGCGCTGTGAGACAGGTCACAAAACGATCGGGACTTCAAAGGGTTCCGTCAGGGGTCGCGGCGCGTCCGCTCAGCGCTTCTTGGCGGGCTTTTTCGCCGCAGGCGCAGGTGTCGCAGCCGGATGCGCAGGCGCTTCCTCCGGTACCTTGGCGTAGGTCGCGATTTGCAACTGGCCGTTGACGGCCGAGCTTGGCCTGGCCCGGTCGAGAAACTGCTCCTCGCCGAGGCCGATCGGATGCAACCGCTTGGTCGAGATCTTGAACGTGTTCACCAGCACGTCGCGAATCGCGTCCGCCCGGCGCTGGCTCAGGATCGCGTTGGCCTCGCGCGTCTTCGCGTTGGATTCGACATGGCCGACGATCAGGAACGTGTAGGGCAGCAGCGAAGCATGGACCAGCGCGTCGGCGAGGCGGCCGACGGTCTGGTAGGAAGCCGGCTGGATGATCGGCGTGTCGGCGTCGAACTGGATCTGGGCGGTGAAGGTCGGCAAATTGACCAGATCAGGCGCGATCAGCGGCCGGTTCACCGGACCCGGATCATTCTTGATCCTGGCCTTGGCCCGCTCCATCACCTGCAGCTTCAGCGCGGGGAGATCGATCTCGGCGGGCTGTTCGAAATGGTTGAGCTTGCCGACGATGTCATCGCGGGTCGGCGGCGCCGTCTGCGCTTGGGCTGCGCTCGCGAGCAAAGCGAGGCCGAGCACGATGGATATTCCGGCGGTGAAAAGCCTGTTCGCTGGCATCACCGATACCCCGCGTCGTCGACGGCCTTCAGGCAGTTGTTGCTGATGCCCTTGGGGGTCGAGACCAGGCAGGGGACCGCCTTGCTGGTCTCCTTGGTCGAGCCGCCGCAGACCTTGACGATCTCGCGCTGGCAGGCGTTCGCCACCGTGACGCGGGCGGCGACGCGCTTCTGGATGGCATCGAAGGCGCCGAGATAGTCGCTCTGGCACTGCTGGGAGAGCACGTCGCGGTTGCGCGACAGGCACTCCTTCAGGCGGGTCGAATCCGGGTTAACGCCGCGGCAATTGGCGACGATTTCCGCACCGCAACTTTTCGCCAGCATCCCGATAGAATCGCCAAAGCTCATGGTCTCCGCCGCTGCAAGCGACGGCATAACCAATGCCAGTACGATCAGTGTGATGGAGCCCCGAACCATGGCCGCATCTGATACGGGGAAGTTCGCGGTGGTCAAGGGGCGTAGAAGGAAGAAACGGCAGCGTAACGCCACCGCCACACAGGGCAGGGGCCTCACGCCCGCTGCACAAAACTATCCACGACCTTCTTTTCCCCCGCCTTGTCGAAGGCGATGGTGAGCTTGTTGCCGTCGATCTTGGTGACGCGGCCATAGCCGAATTTCTGGTGGAAGACCCGGTCTGAGAGGGAGAATTCCGAGGTCGTGCCGGTGGATTTGGCCACCAGCTCGCCCTCGATCGTCAGCGGCCCGCGGCGGCGCGAGGAGAAGCTGCCGAAATCGGGCGAGGATGACTGGGACGAAAACGACGAGGCCTGTTCCTCGAAGCTGCCGCGGCCGCCATTGCCGCCCCCACCGCCGCCGCGATTGCGATTGGCCTGGGCGCGCTGCCAGCCCGGGGTCGAATAGGTGGAGCCGAACGCTTCCATGTCGTCGAAGCGGGAGGCGCCGTAGCCGCCGGTGCCGCCCCAGGCCGAGCCGCCCTTGGATTCCGTGATCTCGACATTGGCCGCCGGCAGTTCGTCGAGGAAGCGCGACGGGATCGTGGTCGACCAGGTGCCATGGATCCGGCGGTTGGTGGCAAAATAGATTTTCGCGCGGCGGCGGGCGCGGGTCAGGCCGACATGGCCGAGCCGGCGCTCTTCCTCGAGTCCGGCGCGGCCCTGTTCGTCCAGCGTGCGCTGGCTCGGAAACAGGCCTTCCTCCCAGCCGGGCAGGAACACGTTGTCGAATTCCAGGCCCTTGGCCGAATGCAGCGTCATCAGCGACACCGCGTCCTCATCGGCGCCGCTGTCGCGGTCCATCACCAGCGAGATGTGCTCCAAAAACCCTTGCAGATTCTCGAACTCCTCCATCGAGCGCACCAGCTCCTTGAGGTTTTCGAGCCGGCCCGCGGCGTCCGCCGAACGGTCCTTCTGCCACATCTCGGTGTAGCCGCTCTCGTCGAGCACGATCTGGGCGAGATCCGTGTGCGACGTGACCTCGCGCTGGGCGCGCCAGCGGTCGAACTGGGCGACGACGTCGCGCAAGGACCCGCGCGCCTTCGGCTTCAGCTCATCGGTCTCGACCACCGCGCGCGCCGCCTCGAACAGCGGAATGCGGCGCTTGCGGGCGTGGTCGTGCAGCATCTGCACGGTGGCGTCGCCCAAGCCGCGCTTGGGCGTGTTGACGATGCGCTCGAAGGCGAGATCGTCGGCCGGTGAATTGATGACGCGCAGATAAGCCAGCGCGTCGCGGATTTCGGCGCGCTCGTAGAAGCGCGGGCCGCCGATGACGCGATAGGGCAGGCCGAGCGTGACGAAGCGGTCTTCGAACTCGCGCATCTGGTAGGACGCGCGCACCAGGATCGCGATCTCGTTGAGCTTGTCGCCCTGGCGCTGGATCTGCTCGATCTCCTCGCCGATGCCGCGGGCTTCCTCTTCCGAATCCCACGAGCCTGTCACCGTGACCTTCTCGCCGTCATGGTCCTCGGTGCGCAGCGTCTTGCCGAGCCGGCCCTCGTTGTGGGCGATCAGGTGCGAGGCGGCGGCGAGGATGTGGCCGGTCGAACGGTAGTTGCGCTCGAGGCGGATGACCTTGGCGCCGGGGAAATCATGGTCGAAGCGCAGGATGTTGTCGACCTCCGCCCCGCGCCAGCCATAGATCGACTGGTCGTCGTCGCCGACGCAGCAGATGTTTTTGGTGGGGCCTACAGGGACAGCCGTCATTCCGGGATGCGCCGAAGGCGCAGACCCGGAATCTCGAGCTGAGGACTCATCTCCGGATTCCGGGTTCGGCTCTTCGAGCCGCCCCGGAATGACAGTGGGCGAGGTTGGCTTCGATGGCGCCTGCGACAGCAGCCGCAGCCACAGATACTGCGCGACGTTGGTGTCTTGATACTCATCGACCAGAATGAATTTGAAGCGCTGCTGGTACTGCCGCAGGATATCCGGGTGCTCGCGGAAGATGCGGATGTCCTCGAGCAGCAGATCGCCGAAATCGGCGGCGTTCAAAATCTTCAGCCGCTCCTGGTAGCTCGCATAGAGCTTGCCGCCCTTGCCGTTGGCGAAGACGGCGGCTTCGCCCGAGGGCACCTGCGACGGCGTCAGGCCGCGGTTCTTCCAGCCGTCGATCAGCCCGGCCAGCATGCGCGCGGGCCAGCGCTTGTCGTCGATGTTGTCGGCTTGCAGCAGCTGCTTCAGGAGCCGCACCTGATCGTCGACGTCGAGCACGGTGAAGTTCGACTTGAGCTGCGCCAGTTCGGCGTGGGTGCGCAGGATGCGTCCGCCGATGGAGTGGAAGGTGCCGAGCCACGGCATGCCTTCGACCGCATGGCCGAGCATCTGACCGAGCCGGTGCTTCATCTCGCGCGCGGCCTTGTTGGTGAAGGTCACCGACAGGATCTCGGAGGGGCGGGCGCGGCCCTGGCTCAGGATATGGGCGATGCGCGTGGTCAGCACGCGGGTCTTCCCGGTGCCGGCGCCGGCCAGCACCAGAACCGGGCCGTCCAGCGTCTCCACAGCCTCGCGCTGCTCCGGATTGAGCCCGGACAGGTATTGCGGGCCTACCGAGGCCCGCGCACGCGCGGCGATGCCGCCGGCCGCCGGCTGGTGGTCGGGGACGCTTTGGGACGTGATCTTGCTCGGCTCGGTCATGCGAATCATTTGCCCCACGTTGGCACCGCGGGGTGGTGAAAGGGGAGCCTTCTTAACAGGGATTGGTCCCTATATAGGGCCGCGGTCGGGGGTTTTCCACGTGCGCGGAAAGCCAATTTGTTCCTGCGGGTCAGGCGAATTTCCGGCACCAGCGGGCCGGAACCATTGTTCCGAGTTGGCGATTGGTTCTGCAAGTGAGGCGCGTCAGTCGCCGATCGCAGACAGACATCGAAACAGAGGTTCGGATCATGCTTAGCTGGGTTGTGACGTTTCTGGTTATCGCCTTGATCGCCGGTATCCTGGGCTTTGGCGGCCTCGCCGGCGCGTCAATCGAAATCGCCAAGATCATCTTCTTCATCGCGGTCGTGCTGTTCCTGGTCTCGGCCGTTGTTGGACTGGCCCGCGGCCGTAACAGGGTCTAGCGCGCTTACCGCTTCGAGGGCATCGCCACGTTGCGGCCGATGCCCTCGGGCCGCTGCGCGGCACTGTGGGCCTTGACCACCGCTGCAATGCGCTCGCTTATGTCTGGCGGAAAAGCCGCCACCTTTCGTGAGCCCATGTCGATGTGAAGCGACATGTTCTCCGACGTGGCTGACAGCCAACCCTCGGTCGCGTGCCGCAGCTCCTGGAATGTGTGCAGCCGCTTGTCGTCGGCTTCCAGCAGCCAGACCGAGACCTGCACGGGATCGCCGAGGTTGATTTCGCGCAAATACCGCACGTGGCATTCGGCGGTGAAGGTCGAGCCGCCCCGCTCTTTCATGTAGCCCGGCCCGATCCCGAGCGTCAGCCACATCTGGTCGATCGCGCGGTCGAACATCACGTTGTAATAAGCCATGTTGAGGTGGCCGTTGTAGTCGATCCATTGCGGCTCGATCTGCATGATCGAGGCGCGGAACGGCACGGCGTTGGTCGCTGTGGCGGCAGTCTCCGGCATATTTCCTTCCCCAGCTATGCGGCCGGTCGCTTGACTTGACCGGTGAGATGTCCTTTGCCACGGTTCGTCTCGTCGGGAGGAACGTCCGTGGGTACGACCATCACCAATAATCCGCCGCGGCCGGCACCGAAAGCCCTCGCGAGCGCGCTGGAGCAGCTTGCCGCACGGTTCGGCAACCGCCTCATCACGTCGCAAGCCGTCCGTGAGCAGCACGGCCATACCACCACATGGATCGTGAACCAGCCGCCGGACGGCGTGGTGATGGCGCAGGAGACCGCCGACATCCAGGACGTGGTGCGGATCTGCGCGAAAAACGGCGTGCCCGTCATCGCCTTCGGCACCGGCACCTCGCTCGAGGGCCAGGTCAACGCACCCGCCGGCGGAATCTGCATCGATCTGCGCGACATGAACAAGGTGCTCGCGGTGCATGCCGAGGACCTCGACTGCGTGATTCAGCCTGGGGTCACCCGCAAGGCGCTCAACGAGCATCTCCGCGATCAGGGCCTGTTCTTCCCGATCGACCCCGGCGCCGACGCCTCGCTCGGCGGCATGGCCTCGACCCGCGCCTCCGGCACCAACGCGGTGCGCTACGGCACCATGCGCGACAGTGTGCTGGCGCTGAAAGTGGTCCGCGGCGACGGCGAGATCATCACGACCGGCACGCGTGCGAAGAAATCATCCGCCGGCTACGACCTGACGCATCTGTTCGTCGGCGCCGAGGGCACGCTCGGCATCATCTCCGAATTGACCATCCGCCTGCGCGGCATCCCCGATACGATCGCGGCCGGTGCGGTGTCGTTCGAGACCGTGCATGGGGCGTGTCAGGCCGTGATCCTGGCGATCCAGACAGGCATTCCCGTGGCGCGCATCGAGTTGCTCAACGCCGCGCAGGTGCGGGCTTGCAACGCCTATTCGAAGTTGACCCTGCCGGAAACGCCGCTGCTGCTGATGGAATTCCACGGCAGCGAGATCGAGGTCGCCGAGCAGTCCAAGGCCTTCGCCGAGATCGCCGGGGAGTACGGCGGCGGCGATTTCTCCTGGACCACCAAGCCGGAGGATCGCACAAAACTGTGGCAGGCGCGGCACGACGCCTACTGGTCGGTCAAGGCGCTGCGGCCCGGCGACAGCATCGGCGTGGTCGCGACCGACGTCTGCGTGCCGATCTCGCGGCTTGCCGAATGCGTCGGCGAGACCGAGGAAGATCTCAAGCGTCTCAACCTGTTGTCGCCGATCGTCGGCCATGTCGGCGACGGCAATTTCCACTGTTCGCTGGTCTGCGACACCAACGATGCCGACGAGATGGCGCGTGGCGAGGAGTTCATGCATCGGCTGGTCGAGCGCGCGCAGGCGATGGACGGCACCTGCACCGGCGAGCACGGCATAGGCCAGGGCAAGCAGAAATATCTTGCGGCAGAACTCGGCCCCGAGGCGATCGAGGCGATGCGGGCGCTGAAAAAGGCGCTCGATCCGCAGAACATCTTCAATCCCGGCAAGATCGTACCGGAGGCGTAGCGCGCGGCGTGGCCGCCGTTTATGCTCGCTCCCTCACCACGGAGCAGGCAATGCAGTGGTTCGCGCGCAAGACGCGTCAGGACATCTGGGACGAAGCGATCGAACGGCCGCTCGGCGATATCGAGGCCGCCGAGCGCATCCGTGCGATCTGTGACGCCGCTGCGGCGAGCGCGGCAGGGTCCGCGCGCAACGACAAGCGCGACAGCGAGCGCTACGAACGCGCGGCGAAAGTCGCGATGGAAATCGCGATGAAGATATCGGATGGACTGATGCGCGACGACGCAGTCCGTCGCATCATCGATCTCTGCATGAAGGCGAACGACCTCAAGACGGCGCAGATCCTGTTCCGCGCGATCCATGCCAGCTGGGTCCGTGAAACCGTGCAGCGCGATCACCCGACATTGGTGCAGTGAGCGCAGTTATTTCGCCAGCTTGCGCACGGCCTCGTCGACGCTGTGGAAGACGTTCTCCCGGGGCAACGCCTCGAACAGCCTGAACCGCTCGAACGCGTCCTGCGCACGCACCGATTCCAGCCGGGCCAGCGCGACCGTGATGCCCTGTTCGCTGCACGCCCTGAACATTTCGAGCAGGATCTGCGCGGCGGTAAAGTCGATCTCGACCATGCCGCTCGCCTCCAGCACCAGCAACTGCGGCGGCGTCGTGCCGAGCACCTTGGCTACGTCGCTGCGGAAGCCCGGCGCATTCAGAAAGGACAGCGGCGCCTGCAGCCCGATCACGGCGACGCCGGCGATTCGCTCGCCGGCGATGTGCGGATGCGCCGGCCACCAGATCGTGGTGCCCGGCACGCGCTCGAACTCGACCAGCCGCGCGCGCGTCGTGCTCCAGATGCCGTGGAGCAGCGACAGCACGATGCCGAGGAACGCACCCTGCTGGATCGGCAGCACGATGATCAGCGCGGCGGTGGCGACGATCAGCAGGAATTCGCTCGGGGATTGGCGATAGATCGTGACGATCTGCTTCACGCGGATGATGCGCAGCGCGACGAACAGCAGGATGCCGCCGAGGGCTGCGTCCGGAACGTGCTGCAGCAATCCCGTTCCGAACGCGAGCAGCGCCAGCACGATCGCAGCCGCGGCGAGGCCCGTGAGCTGCGATTGTCCGCCGGTCTCGGCGACAATGCCCGTCCGCGGCGGGCTGGCATTGACCGGAAATGCGCCGAACAGGCCCGACAGCACGCTGCCGGCGCCCGCGCCGAGAAAATCGCGATCGACATCGGCCGGCTTGTCGGGATCGGACGGGAACGAGCGCGTCGTCGCCGCAGTCTGCACCATCACCACGACCGTGATAACAAAGGCGAGCGGCACGAGGCGGACCCATTGCTCCGGTGCAAGCTCGGGGAAGGTCGGCCGCGGCAGCGTGCCCGGCACGAGGCCGACGACATTGACGCCCTTGCTCTCGAGGCCGAGCGCGATCGTGGCCAGGGTCGCTGCGACGAGCCCGATCAGCGCGCCCGGAATTTTTGCGCTGATCTTCTCGGCGACGAAGACCACGGCCAGCACACCGAAGCCGATGCATAGCGTGAACGGATTGGTGCGGCCGAGTTCGCTTGCGAGCACGCCGATGCGATCGAGCGTCGGCCCGCTCGGCGAGTCCAGGCCCAGCACGCCCGGCAGTTGCGACACGATGATGTGGACGGAGATGCCGGCGAGGAAGCCGACCATGACTGGCACGGACAAGAGATTGGCGATGCCGCCGAGGCGGAAAGCGCCGCCAGCCAGCATCATCGCGCCGACCATCAGCGCCAGCGCGATCGCGAATCCCTGATACTCAGGCGAGCCCGCGGCGGCCAGCGCCGCCAGCCCGCCGGCGAAAATCGGCGTGATCGTGGAATCGGCGCCGCAGGACAGGAAACGGTTGCCGCCGAGCATCGCAAAGCCGAGCGACCCCGCCATGAAGGCGAAGAAGCCGATCTGCGGGGCGAAGCCGCCGAGCCGCGCCGTCGCCATCTGCTCGGGAATCGCGATCGCCGCGAGCGTCAGGCCGGCCATGAGGTCGCCAGGCAGCGAATAGGACGCCAGCGAGCGGAATAGCGGCCATGATGTTGCGGTGTGAGCGTCCTGCGCCATCAGCAGCGAATCCCCGAAGCGTCCCGTTGGCCGACCAGACCACAGCTGCCGGTCGTCGGCAAACATGCGGTTGCCGGCCTCGCCGCTATATCGTGCGACACCGCAAGGCCCGCAGGCACTTATCGCGTCTGCGAGCCCCACGCGCACTCTCGCGAGACCACGCTCTATGGCTTCGACGCCTGCGCCTGCTTCAGCGCGCTCTTGCAGCCATCCGATAGCTGGTCGAAATGCTCGATCATGCACTGCTTGACGCGGCCGCCTCCCGGCATGATGCCAGAGCACAGCGCGCGCATGTCCGCGGTGCACGCTTGGCGTACCTCCTGTCGCGGTTGCTCGGCGGACGCGGCGCCCGCGGACGATACCGCGACCAACGCGGCGATGATGGCCGCGATCGCGCGTCGCAGCTCCCGCAGCTGTACAGGTCTCACCATGCGCAGACCCTCCGCGCGCCGAATGGCGTGCTGGTCCACCAACAAGCCCCCGGATAGGGACGCGCCGCATAGGCATAGGGTGGATGGGCATAGGGCACGATGTTCCGCCGGCACAGGCCGTTGGCCGTCAGGTGCCAGCCGGGCCCGCAGCCGCCGCTGACTTCGGTGAGGCCGTCGGACATGGCGGGGTGAGGGCTGGGAGTGAAGGCTAGCGCGGTCGAACCTGCGGCCAGTGCGGCTGCCGCGGCCGACGCCAGGATCGTCAATCGTCGCATTCGAGATATCCATGTTTGCAGGTTGGAGGGAAGGCAGTCCGCGGCCACTGTTCTGACCCTGGCCGGAATTTCACGGTCGTGCGGCGCGACGGTCAGTACCGGTATCCGTAATAGGGATGGGTCACGACCGTGCCGCTGCGCGTCACGCTATTGCCGTTCGGACCCGTCGTGGTGCGCGTGTAGTCGAATGCATGCGGACCCACGCGCGTGATGCTGCCGCTGCGTGCAATCGTGCCGCCATAGGGCCCCGTCACCGAAGCCGAACGCGAGCAGGTACCGCCGGCGCATCCGCCGCTGGCGCTGCCGTAGTAGGTGCCGCGCCAGGTCGTGACGCTGCCGCTGCGAACCCAGGCGTTTGCATCGGAGGCGCTCGTGAGGGCCAGCACCGTTGCGAGTGATATCGAAGCCAGGATAGGTTTCATCGGATACTCCCGTTTGCGAGGACGCGCCGGAACGAGACCGGTCGCCGCATGGAGGCCAATCTCGCCTCGATGTTTTGCCGTGATGTTGCCGGGGAGGCCGGATATGTAACGTTTTGTAACGAGTGATGGGCTCGCCACATTCCCGCCGGCGGGTTGCTCGATAGAGGCCGCGATGGACACTCGGACGATCATGATCGTGGAGGACGACCGCGAGATCCGCGCGCTCCTGGCGGACCTGCTGACGCGGGAGGGCTATGCGCCGGTTTGCGTCGAGAACGGCGCGGCGATGGACCGGGCGCTGATGCAGGCATGCCCGGATCTCATCGTGCTTGACATCATGCTGCCCGGCGAGGACGGACTGTCGATCTGCCGGCGCCTGCGCAGCAAGGGCCGCACGCCGATCCTGATGCTGACGGCCAAGGCCGACGATGTCGACCGCATCATCGGCCTGGAGCTCGGCGCCGACGATTATCTGCCGAAGCCCTTCAATCCCCGGGAGTTGCTGGCGCGCATCAAGGCCGTTTTGCGGCGTGTGGACGGCCCGCTGCAGATGCCGCCGCCGCGGCGCATTGCTTTCGGCAGGCTGGTGGCCGATCTCGACGGACGCAGCCTGAGCAACGACCAGGATTGTATCGTCGAGTTGACGTCGGCAGAGTTTGATCTGCTGGCATGTTTCCTCGAACGGCCCAAGAGGGTGCTATCGCGCGACCAGTTGCTCGACTGGACGCGCGGCCGGACCGCGGACCAGTTCGACCGCGTCATCGACGTGTCGGTCAGCCGGCTGCGGCGCAAGCTCGTCGCCGCGGATCCCAAGGCTGAGTTCTCGATCAGGACCGTGCGAAATGGCGGCTATCTCTTCAGTGCTGACGTCCGCCCGCTCTGAGCACGGAGCCTGTGCGGGATGAGCAGGCTTCATATCGCCGCCCGCCTCGGCCTTATCGTCGCCGGCGCCATCATTCTCGTGCAGTTGCTGTCGCTCGCTATCTATTTCGTGGAGCAGCGCGGCCGCGGCGAGCCGTCCGGATTTACCGCTTTGTTCGCGCAGGTCGCCGCCTTGGCGGAGGCGATCGACAGGATCCCGCGCGACGATCGTGACCTGGTGCTGCGCGCGGCCACGACGGCGCGATTCAAGCCGGTCGTGCGTCAGGACGTGCCGCCCAACCCGTTGCATGGCCGTTTCCTGGGCAGCGCGGAGCAACGGCTGCGCGCGCTGAGCGGTGTGCCGGCGGAGCGGCTGGTCGCATTGTCCTTCGTCAACGTCAGGGACGGCCAGCAGGTGGCCCGCTTGCGTGATCTCGTCACCTCGCGCCTGCAAGCCGTCATTGAACTTGCTGGCGGCGGCTATCTGGTAATCGAGACCGCAGGCGAGCTCGGCCTTCGCCTGCTCGGCATTCCTGTTGGCCTGCTGGCCGGAATTCTCGGCTTCGTGGTCGCTTTGGCGGCCTTGCTCGCGGTCCGCCACGAGACCAGGCCGCTGTCCGAGTTGACCGTCGCCATCGAGCGCTTCGGCGCTGCCATGGAGACCAGGCCGGTCAGCGAGCGGGGTGCTCCCGACGTTCGGGCGCTGATCCGCGCCGTCAACGCCATGCAGGCGAACATCGCCGAACTGCTGCGCAGCCGCACCCTCGTGCTCGGCGCGATCAGCCATGATCTGCGCACTTATGTCACGCGGCTGCGGCTACGTCTCGAGCTGCTGCCCGAAAGCGTGCAGCGGGACAAGGCAATCGTCGATCTCGACGACATGCAATCGCTGATGGATGATGCGCTCGCCTTTGTCCGCGCCTCGTTCGCAGGCCCGTCAGCGGAGACCGTCGATCTTGCTCGCGTCGCGCGGACCGAGTACGAAGCGCGCAAGGGCGCCTGCGAAGCGGTGACGCTCACGTGCGAAGATCCGTCTCTCCTCATCCGCGGCTCGGCTGCGGGCATGGCTCGGGTCATTGCCAATCTGGTCAACAACGCGATCCTCTATGGTGGCGCCGCAGACATCTCCTTGCATGCCGAGACCGGTGTGATCGAACTCCTGGTCGAGGACCGCGGGCCGGGAATCCCGGTCGACGAACGCACCCGCGTATTCGATCCATTCTACCGGCTGGAGACCTCGCGCAGCCGCGAGAGCGGCGGCGCAGGATTGGGACTCACAATCGTGAGGCAAGTTGTCGAAAGCAACGGCGGCACGGTCGCCATCGAGGATCGTCCCGGTGGCGGCACGCGTGTCCGCGTCCGGCTGCCGCGCGAGCGGCCTCAGTAACGGCTGCGATAGCCATCGCCGCGTCCCGGGCCACCGTAGTTGCCGCCTCGGCCGCCCATGCCCATGCCAATTCCGATGCCTATTCCGACACCTATGGCTTCTGGCGGCGGGCCGGCGGGCGGCGCGCGCTCGTAGATCACTTGATCCGGCGGCGGCCGGCGCGGCTTGGGCGGTGTGTCGACCACCTTGCGCTTCGGCGGCGTGTCGTCGACGCGCTTCTTGATCACGGGCGCGACCGTCGGATTGACCGGCGTTGCCGGTGTCGGAGGCGTCGAGCACGGGCAGGTCGGCGCCATCGCGACGGCGACCGGGGCAGGAGCGGCCGCGACCACAGCAGGCAAGACGTAGTTGCGGTTCTGCACGCGGAGCAGCAGCCTGCGTGCGGTCGCAGCCAGATCGCTGTTGTCCCAGTTCGCCAGATACGCCTCGAACGAGGCGCGGGTGTTGATCGCGGTGGCGCGCTCCCACGCCAGCATCTGGCGTCGGCGCTCCATGATCGTGCGCAGGCGCGGCGTACGGGTATCCTGAGCATACAACTCGATATAGGCCTGATACGCCGGCACGGTGTCGTCGGTGATCACCATCTCATAGGCGACCATGGCCGGCTTGCCCTGCAAATCCTTGCGCCAATCCTCGAGGCTGCGCGTGCCGCTCGCAAGTGCCATGGAGGATGCGCCAGGAAGCGCAGTCTGACCGCCGCTGCTGTCGCCGCCGAAGAACTTGAAGTCGGTCGTCAGCGACGAGCTTTCCCAGGGGATCTGGCGTCCGTCGGTCGATTGCGCCACGGCAACGCGAATGCGCTTGAACACTTCCTCGATCGGCAGATTGGGCTGCTTGGCGACGGTCAGCGCCGCGGTGGTGTAGGGGCTGTCGATGCCAGAGCCATCCTCGGCTTCCGCACCGGGCGAGGTCGAATAGGAAATGAAGGAGCCCGGCGCGCCGGCCTTGGTGTCGACGATCGCAAGCCCGTGTCCGGCGCCGCGGAGTGCCGGGAACGGATTGTTGCGGCAGGCATCGAGCATGAAGATGCGCGCCCGCGTCGGCAGCGCGCCGAGCGTGTTGAGCAAATCGTTCAGTCGCACGCCCTGCAGCGGAATGTCGGCTTCGCGCTTGGGGTCGAGATCGACCGGCACCAGATAGTTCTCGCCGTCGATCTGGAGGCCGTGGCCGGCATAGAACACCAGCGCGACGGTGTCGGCGCCGCTGGCGCTGACCTTGCCGGCGAACTCCGAGATCGCCTGACGCATATCGTTCTGCGCCAGATTGGACGCCGTGGTGACGGTGAAGCCGGCATTGCCGAGCAGCTCCGTCATGCCCTTGGCGTCGTTGGCTGCGTTGGGGAGTTCCGGCACGGTGCGATAGGCCGATTGACCGATCACGAGTGCGAGCCGCGCTTCGGCCGCGGCCTCCGTCGGAATCGTCAATTGCGAGAGCGCGAGAAGACCGGATGCAAGAAACAAATTGCGAAGAATTGGACGGCGCATGGTGTCACCTCCATCGGCAATGCGCGCGATGATGTCACCCTTTGTAGGTGGCCGCCATGCGTCTGTCTGTGCACTGGATCACGTTGAGCTGCGGCAAAATGGGGCAGGAGGTCTGCCGGAGCCAGTGCGGCATCGTTCTGGCACCATCCATGTGAATTGCGCATTGATCCATGCGCCAATTGGATTGATCGCCGATGCCGCGCGAAAGCATCCTCGCGCACACCTGGCCCGATGCCGGTCTGAGCGAGAATCCCGCAAAAAACGCGGTTGTTTCGCCGCGCGCTGATGCCGTCGACCTTCGCGACACGCCGCTTTGCAATGGCCGGCCTCAAGTCTTGCCTGCGCCGTCGCTTTGGCCATACAGTCCGCGCAACGGGCTGCGGCAACGTCCGCGGCGCGAAAAACAATAATCGGGGAGAGACCGCACCATGTCCATCGTGCCCGTGAACCGTCGCGCGTTCATCAAGTCGTCGACGGGACTTGCCGCCGGCCTCGTGTTCTCCCCCGCACTCATCGGCCGCGCCGAAGCCGCGACGCTGAAGCTGAAATGCTCCTCCTCGCTGCCGAACGATCCCAAATTCGCCAACGGCCGCGTCTATTACGACAATCTCGTGAAGAACCTGAAGGCGAACGGCCTTGGGGAGCAGGTCGAGGTCGCGTTCTTTCCCGACAACCAATTGGGTCAGGAAATCGACGTCATCAACTCGGTGAAGCTCGGCGTCATCGACCTCATGGTGTCGGGATCGTCGATCTCGGCCAATCTGGTGCCGCTGGTCGGCACCTTCGATCTCGGCTTTCTGTTCTCGAGTTTCCCGCAGCAGACCAAGGCGTTCGATTCTGGCGCGGCCAAGCCGATCGAGGACGCGCTGCTCAAGGGCAGCAACATCCGAATCATCGCCTGGGCCTATAATTTCGGCTCGCGCAGCGTGTTGGCGCGGAAGCCGGTGAAGACGCCCGAAGATCTCGCCGGTCTCAAGATCCGCACGCTGCCAAATCCCGTCATCACGGAATGCCTGCGTCTGATGGGCGCCGCCGCGACGCCGCTGGCGTTCGGCGAAATCTACACGGCATTGCAGGCCGGCGTGCTGGACGGGCTGGAGCATGATCCGCCGACCATCCTGGCCAGCAAGTTCTTCGAAACGGCGAAATTCTATGCATTGACGCAGCACAATTTCTCGCCGCTCGCGATCTATTTCAGCGACACGACCTACAATCGCATGGATCCGAAGCTGCGCGACGGATTTCTCGATGCCGCGAAGAAGGCTGCGGCCGACACGCGGACCCACGGGCTCGCGGTCGAGAAGGAGGCGCTGTCGGCCTTGACCCAAAAGGGCGTGACGGTGGCCGAATGCGACCGCGAGGCGTTCAAAAAACGCGTCGCGCCGCAAATCGAGAACTTCATGAAGGCGCGGCCGGAATCCAAGGCCGTCATCGACATCATCCGCGCCACGCAGGCCTGACGTGGCAATGACAGCTGCCGTACCTCTCTCGGGCGGCCGCCACGGGAGCATCGCCCTGCTGCTTCGCGTCAGTGACGCGATCGCGGCCATCCTGCTGGCCGCAGATCTGGTCGTCGTCTGCGGTTCCGTGCTGCTGCGCTTCTGCTTCAACGCGCCGGTGGAGTGGTCCGACGACGTCGCGCGCGGCCTGATGGTCGGCTCCGCCTTCTTCGGCGCGGCGAGCGCGCTCGCGCGCGGCGAGAATGTCGGCGTCTCCTTCTTCCGCGACATGGCTCCGGCACGGCTGCGCGCGCTGGTCGACGGCGCCAGCGCGCTGCTGGTGGTGCTGATCTCGGGCTACGTCGCCTACAACGCCATCAAGCTCGGCTCGCTGACGGCGGGTCAGACCACCGGATCCGGCTTGCCACTGGAGCTGACCTTCTACCCGATGGGCGCCGGCGCGCTGTTCATGACGGTGTTTGCGATCGACCAACTCTGCGCCAGGCCACTCCCCGACATCGTCAGGGGCCTCGTCGCGATTGCCGTCGTGACCGGCCTCTATCTCGCCTGGGATTATCTTTCGCCCGCTACGGTGCCGTCGGCGGGCACGCTGATGCTGATCGGTTTCTTCGCGACGTTGGTCGGCGGGTTGCCGATCGGCTTTGCGCTGGCGCTGGCCGCGCTGATCTTCATCTGGGTCGAGCGCGCGCTGCCCGGCGTTATCTTCGCGCAGCAGATGGCGCGCGGCATCGACAATTTCGTGCTGCTCGCGATTCCGTTCTTCATTCTCGTCGGCTACCTCATGGAAGCCAACGGCATGTCGGTGCGCCTGATCGAGCTGTTGCAGCGCGGGGTCGGGCGCATGCGCGGCGGCCTCAACGTCGTGATGGTGGCCTCGATGGTGCTGTTCTCCGGCATCTCCGGTTCGAAGATGGCCGACGTCGCGGCGGTCGGCTCCGTACTGATTCCGGCGGCGCGCCGCTCCAAGCAAAACCCGGGCGGCGCCGTGGCGCTGCTCGCGGCCTCCGCGGTGATGGCGGAGACCATCCCGCCCTGCATCAACCTGATCATCCTGGGCTTCGTCGCGAACCTGTCGATCGGCGGCCTGTTCGTCGCAGGGCTGTTGCCGGCGGCGCTGATGGCGCTGGCCTTGATCGCCGTCTCCATTATCTTCGGCAAGACCCCAACTGAGAGTCCAAGCGAGACTTCGGCTGATGCCGACGACATCGCGCCGCAGATGCCGGTGTCGGGCCTGTGGAGCGGCGCGATCGCCTCGTTCGGCCTGATCTTCATGATCTTCTTCGGCTTCAAGAGCGGCTTTGCCACCGCGACTGAGATATCCGCCTTCGCGGTGGCTTATGCACTCGTTGTCGGCAGCGTGGTGTTCCGCGAGCTCAGCTTCACATCGGCCGCGCACAGTTTTGTGCAGGGGGCGACGCGCGCGGGGCTCGTGCTGTTCATCGTTGCCGCAGCGCAATCGCTGGCGTTCACGCTGACCTTGCAGCAAGTGCCGCATGCGGTCGGCGATTTCATGCTCGGATTGTCCAAGACCAGCGGCACCTGGCTGTTCATCCTGCTCGCGATCGGCGTGCTGATCGTGATGGGCTCGGTGCTGGAGGGCGCGGCCGCGCTGATCATCTTCGGGCCGTTGCTGCTGCCGGTGGCCGTGCAGCTCGGCATCGATCCCCTGCATTTCGGCGTGGTGCTTGTGATCGCGATGGGCATCGGCCTGTTCGCGCCGCCGCTCGGGCTCGGGCTCTACGGCGCCTGCCTGATCGGCAACGTGCCGATTGAGCAGACAGTGAAGCCGATCATGGGCTATCTCGGCCTGTTGTTCCTTTGCCTGCTCGTGATCGCGTTCGTGCCATGGCTCAGCACGGCATTGCCGCGCGCGTTCGGCTATTGAGGGAGTGTTGCCGTGAAAGTCCTGCTGGCCCACACGCCGGAGATGCGCCGCAATTACTACGGCGATCGCAGCCTGAGCGGTTTGCGCGCGGCCGCCGAGGTGATTCTGCACGAGAGCGATGAGACGCTGGTCTCAGCCAGCCTCGTGCGCGCTGCGCAAGATGTCGACATCATCGTGGCCGACCGCATGACCGAAGGACGCGGCGAGATCTTTGGGCAACTGCCGCGCCTGCGCGCCTTCGTACGCTGCGCTGTCGACATCCGCAACGTCGATGTCGAGGCCGCCTCGAACGCCGGCGTGCTCGTGACCCGCGCCGGGCCTGGCTTCGTGCAAGCCGTTGCCGAGCTCGCGGTTGGCTTCATGGTCGATCTCTCCCGCGCCGTATCGCGGGCGACGGCCGATTACCACGCCGGCCGCAAGCCGGAGGCGCGGATGGGACGTCAGCTCGCCGGCAGCAAGATCGGCATCATCGGCTATGGCAGCATAGGGCGCTATCTCGCCGACATCGCCAAGGTGATGCGCATGGAGGTGCTGGTCGCAGATCCCTTTGCGACCGTGAGCGACAGCGCCATCCGGCAGGTCAGCCTCGACGAGCTCCTCGCCGCGTCCGACTATGTCGTCTGCCTTGCCATCGCCAACGAGCAGACCGAAAATCTGATCGGCGAGGCGGCGTTGGCGCGCATGCAGAAGCACGCCGTCTTCATCAATCTCTCGCGCGGTAACCTCGTCGACGAAGCGGCGCTGGCGAAGGCGCTGGTTGAGAATCGTATCGCAGGTGCCGCGATGGATGTCGGCCGCGCGCCCGACCAGATGCCAAGTCCGGAGCTTGCGAAGCTTCCCAACGTCATTGCGACGCCGCATGTCGGCGGACTGACGCCGCAGGCGATCGAATATCAGTCGCTGGAAACTGTGCGGCAGGTCGAAGCGATCGTTAAAGGCGAGGCCCCCCAAGGCGCCGTCAACGCCGACCGCTGGACGCGGCGGCCGTGAGCGGCTCTAAAGCCGGTCCACGGCTTTGAACGTCCCGTCCTTCTGGATCACCGTCAAAAACACCTTCGGCGGCGCGTCGAGCATGCGCATGCCGACGGTGAAGGTGCTGCCGCTGATGTCGAAGCGGCCGACATCGTTGATGGCCCGCAGCAGGCTCGCGCGCGTCGGTTGCGGTCCGGCCTGTTCCAGCGCCGCGGCCGCGAGACGGCCGGCGATATAGCCTTCGAGCGACACGAAACTCGGTGTCAGCGCGGGGTCGAACGCCGTCTGCGCCGCCTGGTAGTCGGCGACCAGCTTGAGCGAGCGGTCCCAGGGAAACGGCACGACCTGCGTGACGACGACGCCTTCGCCCTCGGGGCCGAGCTCCCGGGCGAGCGCAACGGCGCCGACGAAGGAGATGTTGACGAAGGTCGGACGCGCGCCGCTGCGGTGCGCGAGCTTGATGAACTCCGCGCAGGGACCGTAGGTCCCGACCATGACGATCGCCTCGGGTTCGACGCGCTTGATCGTGCGCCAGGCCGACGCGACGGCGCGGGTGTTGCGCTCGAAGGTGCCCTCGGCGGCGAGCTCAAGACCGCGCTTGGCAAGCGCGCGCTTCACGCCGGAAAGACCGTCGCGCCCGAAGGAATCGTCCTGGTAGAAGATGGCGATGCGGGTGAAATGGAGATCCTCCGTAAGGTGCTTGACCCACGCCTCGGCCTCGGCGCCATAGCTCGCACGGATGTTGACCACGTTCGCAAGCTGGAGGTCGCGCAAAAATTCGGCGCCGCTGAAAGGACCGATGAACGGCACGTTCCTGGCGCTGGTGATCGGTATCGTCGCCATCGCGGTCGGCGTGCCCACCGCGCCGATCAGAGCGAACACCTTGTCGTCCTCGATCAGCCGCAGCGTCTGCACCGTCGAGCGGTCGGGATCGTAACCGTCGTCGCGGCTGATGAGCTGGAGCTTGCGGCCATGGACGCCGCCCTTGGCGTTGATCTCGGTGAAGGCTGCGACGATGCCCTGGCGCATCCGCTGTCCGAGTGCGGAGGAGGGACCTTCGAGCGCTGCGGCCTGGCCGAACAGGATTGCATCCTTGCTGACGCCGATCTCGTCGGCTTTCGCCGGCAGCATGATTGCTGCCAGGACGGCGACGGTCATGACGATGCATATCGCAGATCGAGATCGATACATCAGGAAAAGTCTTGCCGGGTGCGGTGAGTAGCTTTGTGAAAGCTATCGCCGCAGGATGAATCGCCGATGTATCGACGGCTCCGTACTACTCCGGGGAAAACCGGCAACTTATTGCGACAAAGTCCGCATCATCCTGCACTTCATTAACTAAGCTGGATAATGCGGAAAAACCGGGTTCCGAAATTGTGCAGTTCTTAACCGCGGTCCTGTTCCGATAGTGGCTCCGGCGGCTCAACCAGAGGTTCGGTTGGCCGGGAGAGGGGACGGCGGTTTCTGGAATGGGCGGTCGGGATCAGAACGATCAGGATCGGGGGCGTATGACCGGATGGTGGCGTGCCGCGCTGCTGCTCAGGCTCTATCGCCCTGCGCTCGTCGCGGTCGGAATCGGTCTTCTGTTTTCGGTCGCGGGTGCGGCCGCCGTGGCGCGATGGGAGGGCCGCGTCAACAAGATCGAGTTCGAGAACGCGGCCGAGACCGAAGTGATCGTCATGCAGAACGGCATGAGCGAGTACATCTCCAGGCTCGTCGCGCTACGCACGCTGTTCGAATCGACCAACCAGGAGATCACCCGCAGCGAATTCGAGACCTTCAGCACCCGCTTGTTCGAGCGCCATCCCGGCATGCTGCGCATTTCCTGGGTGCCGCGCGTGAACCGCAAGGAGCGCGCCGAATACGAGGCCGCGGCGATCACGGACGGCGTCTCCGGCTATCGCATCAAGTCGCTCCAGGGCGATGCGTTTGCGACCGCGCCGCAGAGCGACGAATATTTTCCGGTGCTCTACTCGACCCAGCCGAAGACGTCTCCGGTCTACGGCATGGACTACGCGACCGTTCCGGAACGCCGCGCGGTCCTCGAGCGCGCGCGCGACACCGACCGGATCGCCGCCATTCGCACCCGCCTCTTCGAGCCGAAGGCGGGCGGCCGGTTGCCCGACGTGCTCGTCGCCATTCCCGTCTACGCCAAGGGAACGTCGCGCGACACGGTCGTGGACCGGCGCCGCAATCTCGCCGGCTTCGTCGTCGGCGTCTTCGACCTGCCGCTGCTGATCCAGTCCATTCGCGTGACCACCGGGGCAAGCCCCGCGGTCAGCGTCAACGTCTATCCGCCGGTCCCGGGGCAGATCGTCGGCCAGGAGGACATGCTGCCGGATTATTCGTCGGCCGCCACGGCGCCGCAGTCGATGCGAGACGTCGCGCGGACCCTGCACTGGTCGGGCAATCTCAAGATCGGCGACTCCGATTGGCAGGTGCGGGCGGTTCCGGCTGCCGGCGGTCCGCTGGAGACGACCTACGATCGCGCGGGCGCGGTGCTGATCGTCGGCATGCTGCTGACGCTGTCGCTTTCGACCTATCTCATGCTCGCAAGCCGCAATTCGCGGCGGCTCTCGCTGGCGAACCGCCGGGTGCTCGAACTCGCCCAGACCGACATCCTGACCGGATTGCCGAACCGCGCCTTCTTCCTCGCCCGGCTCGACGAGCTCAATGGCCGTTTGAAGGACGGCGGTCCGACCTTCTCGATCCTGATGCTCGATCTCGACCGCTTCAAGAACGTCAACGACTCGCTCGGTCACGGTGCCGGCGATGTGCTGCTGCGTCAGGTCGCACAGCGGCTGAAATCCGCACTGCGCGCCGGCGACGTGCTGGCCCGGCTCGGCGGCGACGAATTCGCCGTCATCCAGGAAGCTTGCGAGGATCAGCGCGTCTGCTCGACCGAACTGGCGGGGCGGATCGCCAAGCTCGTGGCCGAGCCGTTCCTTCTTCCCGGACACCGCGTCGAGATTGGCACCAGCATCGGCATTGCGATCGCGCCCGATCACGGCAGCGATCAGGAGCAGCTGCTGAAGAAGGCCGACCTCGCGCTCTACCGCTCGAAATCGTCGGGCCGCAACTGCTTCACCATCTACGACAAGGCGATGTCGGCCGAGCTCGAGGCGCGCAGCACGCTGGAAGGCGATCTGCGCGACGCCATCGCGCGGTGCCAGCTCGAGGTGCACTACCAGCCGTTCGTCGACGCCCTCAGCGGCGCGCGGCGCGGCTTCGAGGCGTTGGTGCGCTGGCGGCATCCGACGCGCGGCTTGATTCCGCCGGACCAGTTCATCCCGCTTGCGGAGGAGACCGGGCTGATCGTGCCGCTCGGCGAATTCGTGTTGCGGCGCGCCTGCGCGGACGCGGCCGGCTGGCCGTCCGACCTTGCGGTCGCGGTCAATCTGTCGCCGATCCAGTTCAAGGAGGCCGAGCTGTTCGAGATGATCAGCGCCGCGCTCGCCGATTCCGGCTTGCCGCCCCAGCGGCTGGAGATCGAGATCACGGAATCCGTGCTGCTGGAACGCGGCGTCGAGAACCACGCCTTCATGGAGCGGCTGAAGAGCATCGGCATCGCGCTTGCGCTCGACGATTTCGGCACCGGCTATTCGTCGCTCAGCTATCTGACCGCGTTCCCGTTCGACAAAATCAAGATCGACAAATCGTTTATCCGCAACCTCACGCATCAACCGCGCAGCTCCGCCATCATCTCCTCGATCGTGACGCTGGCGCGCGGGCTGGACATGTCGGTCACCGCCGAAGGCGTCGAGACCCGCGAGGAGTACGAGCGGCTGAAGGCGCTCGGCGTCAATTTCGCGCAGGGCTATCTGTTCGGCCGGCCGCACCCAATCGAACGGATCCTTTTCGACGCGCCCGTCAAACCATCCCAACGCGACGCCGCCTGAGCGCGGCCGCTCAACGGGCATGCGCGAAAAGCGCTTGACCCGGGCAGTCCCGGATGGTCGGAAGGACCGTCCAGGGATGAAACACACAATGCGGCTTCCGTTCTTCTACGGTTGGGTCGTGGTCGCGGTGACCTTCGTCACCATGGCCATCGGCGTCAACGCGCGCACTGCCTTCTCGCTGTTCTTTCCTCCCATCATCTCCGAATTCGGCTGGGAGCGCGGCGTCACCGCGGGCGCCTTTTCCTTCGGCTTCGTGGTATCGGGCATGGTCAGCCCGCTGATCGGCCGGCTCATGGACCGCGCCGGCCCGCGCGCGGTGATGGAGCTCGGCGTGGTTCTGATGGGTGGCGGGCTCCTGCTCGCGCCGCTCACGAGTCAGCCATGGCATCTCTACGTCACCATCGGCGTCATGGTCGGCGCCGGTTCGGTGTGTCTCGGCTATTCCGGCCAGTCGCTGTTCCTGCCGAACTGGTTTATCCGCACGCGTGGCCTCGCCATCGGCATCGCCTTCGCCGGGGTCGGCATCGGCTCGGTGACGCTGCTGCCGTGGGTGCAGCACATGATCGAAGGGACCGGCTGGCGCACCGCCTGCACTGCGATGGGCTTGATGGTCTTGATCGTGCTGGCGCCGATCAATCTGTTCCTGCATAGGCGTCCCGAGGATATCGGCCTGCGGCCGGACGGCGATGCCGCGCCGGCCGCAGGCGCCGCAAAACCGGCCTCCAACATCGTCGATCCCGTCTGGGCCGGGACCGAATGGACACTCCGGAAAGCGGTCGCCACGGCGCGGTTCTGGTGGATTGCGCTCGGCTATTTCTGCGGCCTGTACATCTGGTACGCGGTGCAGGTGCACCAGACCAAGTTCCTGCTCGACATCGGCTTCAGCCCGGGTGTCGCGGTGTGGGCGCTCGGCATCGTCAGCCTGCTCGGCATTCCCGGCCAGATCCTGCTCGGCCATGTCTCCGACCGGATCGGGCGGGAATGGGTGTGGGCGATCAGCTGCGCGGGTTTTGCGATCTCTTTCGCGGCGCTGATGGCACTGAAATTCCAGCCGTCATTGTGGCTGGTCTATCTCATGGTGTTCACGCAAGGCGCGCTCGGCTACGGCCTGACCTCGATCATGGGCGCAGTGGTGTTCGAGATTTTTCAGGGCAGGCACCAGGGCAGCATTTTCGGCACGATCATGCTGGCGGCATTGGCCGGCGGTGCGGCCGGTCCCTGGGTCACCGGCTTGCTTTACGATCGGGTCGGCGACTACACGCTCGCCTTTGGCGTTGCCATCCTCGTGAGCGGATTATCGGCGCTCTCGATCTGGCAAGCCGCGCCGCGCAAGGTGCGCGCCGTCGCCGGCAAGCTTCAGGCGGATGCCGGCGCCGAATAGGTTCCGTACGCACCCAATTACCTTCGCGTGTTTGGCGGAATGTTAAGCATGTCGCGTCTTGGCGCGGTGCGAGCGGACTGCAAAAACGTCTTGGACACCATCGCGGCGCTAGCGTCGGTTGCCGTATCTTCCCGATGCCTCCGGGTCTAGCGATGTCCACCTCCGATTGTGCCATGACAGAAACTCTGGAAGTGCTGTTGGCCGCGCTCGAACGCGCCGAAGAGGGCATCGTCATTGTCGACAGCGCGCATCGCATCACGCATTTCAATGCCGGTGCGGAGCGGATCTGGAAACTCGCACGCGCTGATGTGCTCGGCCGCGATTCCGAAATTCTCACCCTCAAATGTCTTCGGGCCGAACCGTGTGCGGACTTCCGTGACGAGATCAGCCTCGTGCGATACGACGGCAGCCGGATCCGCGCGGCCATCTCGCTTTCATCCATTGCAAGTGGCGGCGTGACCCATCAGGTGGTGTTCGCGCGCGACGTCACCGCGGACGCCGAGCGCCGCGTCAGGATCGGGCTTCTCCACGCCGTCTCCGACCAGACCAACCGCGCGGTGCTCATCACCGACACCGATCAGAACATCGTCTACGTCAATGCCGCCTTCACGACGCTGTTCGGCTACACCAGCGAGGAAGCCGAGGGCCGCCGTGCGAGGGGGCTGATCGCCGGCCGCCACACCGATCGCAAGGCCGTTGCGAAGCTCATCAAGCGCCTGATGGATGGCGGCCACCGCGGCGAGCTCGAGATGCTCGCCTATGACAAGGACGGCGAGGAGATCTGGGTCTGCGCCCGCATCGATGCCTTCCGCGACAGGAAGGGCCAGGTCAAGCACATCTTCGCGCTGCTCGAGGACATCACCGAGACCAAGCAGTTGCGCTCGCTGCAGCAGCTCATCATGGGCGCGCTCGCCGACGAGGTTCCGATCGGCGAGATCGCAGACCGGCTGTGCCGCCGTGTCGAGCAGATCGCGCCTGACGTGGTCTGTTCGCTGCTTCACATCGACGCCGCGGGCCTGATCCATCCGCTCGGCGGCCCAAGCCTGCCCGAGGACTATTCCCGCGCATTGGAGGGCATTGCGATCGGCCCTAATGTCGGCTCCTGCGGAACCGCGGCCTTCTACGGCGAGCCGGTGCTGGCGACCGATCTGGAGACCGACCCGCGCTGGCAGCCCTACAAGGCGATGCCGCTCGCGATCGGCCTGCGCGCATGCTGGTCGACGCCGGTCAAGGCCAAGGACGGACGGGTCATCGCCACCTTCGCCTTCTACTACCGGGAGCCGCGCGCGCCGAGCAATTGGCACCGCCGCATCGTCGAGGCCTGCGTCAATCTCGGCGCCTTCGCGATCGAGCGCAAGGAAGCGCGCGCCGAGATCGCGCGGCTCGCCTATCACGATATCCTCACCGGTCTGCCGAACCGCGCACAATTGCGGCGCCTGATCACCACCGCCATCGATGCCTGCCCGACCGGCAGCCACGTCGCGCTGGCCTTCCTCGACGTCGATCATTTCAAGGACGTCAACGACACGCTCGGCCATGCCGCTGGCGACGAGCTCCTGATCCAACTCGCGCAGCGCCTGCGCGAGCAGATCGGACCCGAGGACATGCTGGGGCGGCTCGGCGGCGACGAGTTCGTGATCCTGCTGCCGCGGCGCAACGCCGAGAGTGCCGAGCGCGTCGCGGCCGGAATCACCGAAGCGCTGGCCGCGCCGCTGCGGCTCGGCTCCAGGCAGCTGCAGATGTCGGCGAGCATCGGCGTCAGCCTCTATCCCGATCATGCGACCGACATCGACACCTTGATGCAGCAGGCGGACGCGGCCATGTACATGGCCAAGCAGGCGGGACGTTCGACCCATCGCCTGTTCAGCGCCGAGATGAACGGGCTCACCGAGCAGCGGTTGGCCTTGATCGCGGCGCTGCGCCGCGCCGTCGCCGAGGGCACGCTGACCCTCAGCTACCAGCCGCAGATCCGCAGCTGCGACGGCGCGATCCATGGCGTCGAGGCGCTGGCGCGCTGGCACGATGCCGAGCTCGGCGACGTCTCGCCGGCAAAATTCATTCCGCTTGCCGAAGAGTGCGGCCTGATCGAGCAGATCGGCCTGTGGTCGGTGCGCGAGGCCTGCCGGCAGTTGGCGAGCTGGCGCCGCGCCGGGCTCGACATTCCATCTGTGTCGGTGAACTTGTCGCCGATGAATTTCCGCAACGTCACGCTGGCCGCGCGGCTCAAGGACATCCTCGCGGAATACGATCTGCCGGCGGATGCGCTGATGCTCGAGATCACCGAGGGCGCGTTCATGCAGGACAGCGTCGCCGCGCTCGAGACGATGAACGCGATCCGAGAGCTCGGCGTCGGGCTTTCCGTGGACGATTTCGGCACCGGTTATTCCAGCCTGAGCCGGCTCGCCCATCTGCCGATCCGCGAGCTCAAGATCGACCGCAGCTTCATGCGCGACATCGAGCGTGACGCTGGCGCGCTCGCGATCGCCACCGCCGTGGTGCGCGTCGGGCAGGGCCTCGGCATGACCGTCGTCGGCGAAGGCGTCGAGACCGAGGCGCAGCGCAAGGTGCTGGCCGAACTCGGCTGCGACGTCGTGCAGGGCTTTCTTTACGCGCCCGCGCTCGCGCCCGTAGCCTTCGAGCGCTGGCTGATCGAGCACTGCGCCGAGCAGGCGCGAGCGATGCTGACTCGTCTCGACATTGCACCGGCGGGCGCGACTGCGGTGAAGCGGTTCGCGTAGAAGCGACTTTGGCCGGTGATGACCAGGCTCAGGCATCCGGTTGCAGGAACGTGCCGTATTGCTTGGTCGCGGCGACCGCAGCCGCGGCCTGTCCGATCATCCGCATCGCTGCCATCATCGGCCACGGCCCAAGACTCACCCGCCGAACGCCGACGCGAGCCAGATCCGGAATTGCGGGACTGCCTTGTGTCACCATGATGTTGACCGGCAGAGGCGTGACCTGAACGAACCTTTCGATGAGAGCGAGGTCGGTGAGGCCGGGTACGAAAATTCCGTCGGCGCCGGCCTCCGCATAAACCTTCGCGCGCCTTGCCGCTTCATTCATGCAATCGTCCGGCGATCCGAATTTCAGCAGGAATGGATCCGTTCTCGCATTGATGAACAGTCGAACTCCCAGATCTTTCGCAGCGTCCCGCACGGCCTTGATCTTGGCGGCATGGAGTTCGGGGTTGACGAGTTGCCGCTTTCCCTCCGATA
The DNA here is from genome assembly GCF_055807435.1 of Bradyrhizobium sp. Ken51. Classification (NCBI taxonomy): domain Bacteria; kingdom Pseudomonadati; phylum Pseudomonadota; class Alphaproteobacteria; order Hyphomicrobiales; family Nitrobacteraceae; genus Bradyrhizobium; species Bradyrhizobium sp. Ken51. The sequence goes on from NZ_JBVVPB010000005.1 coordinate 140,783, forward strand.
GCCCGTCCTCGATATTGAGGCCGACGGCGCCGGCTTTCAAAATCTCGGCGGCCGATCTGCCGGCGGCCTCCGGGGTGTCGCCATATCCTGCTTCCAGATCGATTGAGACTGGCACCGACACGGCCGCGGTCATCCGCGACACCAGGCCGGTCACCATGTCGAGCGGAACATTTTCTCCGTCGGCGTATCCAAGTGCGGAGGCGACCGCTCCGCTGCTGGTCGCGATGGCCGGAGAGGTCTTCGCGATGGCTTTGGCGCTGGCGGCGTCCCAGGCGTTGAACAGGACGAGCGGATCGCCCTTCCTGTGAAGGGCATGAAAGGTCTCGGCATATTGCTGCTGTATCTTGGCGTCCATTGCGCGCACTCCAGATTAAAGAACTCAAAGCATGTTGTGGGCTACTGCCCTCTGCGTTCAGTCAGGCGCGTGCGTCTTGAACCAGTCCATGATCAGGCCGGTGACTTCGTCCTCACGCTCGAGGTGCGGGAAGTGGCCGACATCGGGCAGGACCATCCGCTTGTGCGGCCCCTTGAACAGCGGCTCCTCCTTGACCGAGTACCTCGCTGTCGGATCGTTGCTGCCATAGATCGTCAGCGTCGGCGTGTGCATGTCATTGATGGGCAGCCGGCCCGCGAGCCCCGCATCGGTCAGACCTCCATAATACTTAAGCGCCGCGGCCATCGTGCCGGGAGAGCTGAGCGTCTCCTTGATCGAACGGATATGCTCGGCATTGTTGAACGTCGGCGACCACAGCTTCCAGAGATAGTCGACGAAGGGAAGTCCCTCGGTGTTGACCGCCGATACCGCGCCGGGCAGCTGGAAAAAATAGACGTGGAAGACGGCTCGAACGAGCTCCGGATCCCGTCTGATGCTCGAAATTGTAATCGGATGTGCGGTGTTCATGACCACGGCGGCCTTGAACGCCGATGGCGCGGTGGCCAGCGCCTGAAAGGTCGAGGTGCCGCCCCAATCCATGCCGACGACGCGTGCTTGTCCGTCGTCGCTCAGCGCCGCGATGAGGGCTTCAAGATCCTTGCCCAGTGCGATGGGATCGAAAACTCCGTCCGCCGGAATCTCTGTCGGCGCATAGCCGCGCAGGAACGGCGCGACCGCACGGTACCCTGCCTCCGCGAAGACCTGCAGCTGCTTTCGATACGACCAGGCATTGTCGGGAAAGCCGTGCAGGAACATGACAAGGGGGCCGTCGCCCTGTTCGAGATAGGCGAAGCGCACGCCGTTCGCCTGCACGTATTTCAAGGCGGGTTCAGTGCCTCCGGTATTCGCTTGGGCATTTGCTTGTCGTGCCGCGCTCCCAGTATTCATCGTCATTCTCCATCTCATCGTGCCCCGCGATCCAGAATATGTGCGTAACGCACATATTGGTCAAGTTGTTTTTTGTGCGCTCCGCACATATTGTCGGCGCATGGAAACTGGAATCGCAAATTTGCTGGGGGCGCTTTCGCTCGCCGTCATGGATCGGATCGAGCAGGGCGCGCGCGAGGTCATCGGCCGCGGCGGCGAGACGCCTGCCGCCCTGGTCGTCATCGGCTATGGCCAGGGCATGACCAACGACAAGCTGCGGCGGATCCTTGGCCTGTCGCATTCGGGAACGGTCCGGCTGGTGGACCGTCTGGTGTCGGATCAGCTGGTCGAACGTCGGCCCGGACAGGATGGCCGGGAGGTTGCCCTGCACCTGACGGCGAAGGGGGCCGCAACCCGCAACGACTTGATGACGTCGCGGATTTCGGCCGTCGCGTCGCTTCTGGATGTGCTGTCGCCGGCTGAAACCAAACGACTCGAAGCGCTGCTCCATGAGCTGTTGGCTCGGCAGGATACGTCCGAGATGGATCGCTTCACGATCTGTCGCATGTGCGACGACAGCGTTTGTACGAATTGCCCGTTGCCCACGGACAAGGGCAAACGCGCTCGCTAGCGGGCGCACTCGCGATGGCCACGGAACTTTGCCGAGCAGGCGAGGGCGATCTCGGAGGCTTCCTGTCGACGGATCGCTCGCAAACAACCTCCTGTTAATCCTCTGGTGATCAGTTGATCGGCTGGTGATGTGATCCGCGTCGTTAACAGGCCGCACCAGTCCCGGAGCCCCCGTCAATGGACCCCATTCCGCACGCCCCCAAGCCGCTCGATCGGATCACGCTTTCCGAATTGCTGGGTGCGCTGAGCCACGCACTCGATCTCTCGGAGGGGCAGCCGGCCGGACATTGCGTGCGATGCAGCCGCATCGGCGTCATGATCGGCAAGGAGATCGGTCTCGGCGAAGACGAACTTGTCGAACTCTATTATGCCCTGTTGCTGAAGGATCTGGGCTGCAGCAGCAACGCTGCGCGCATCTGCGAGCTGTATCTGACCGATGATCTCTCCTTCAAGCAGGATTTCAAGCTCATTGATGGCAGCCTGCCGCAGGCGCTGCGCTTTGTGCTGGGCCATACCGGGCTGAAAGCCAGTCTGGCCGAACGGTTTCGCGCCATCGTCAACATCTTCCAGAATGGCGGCGAGATCGCTCGTGAACTGATCGAGACGCGCTGCCATCGCGGCGCCGACATCGCCCGCAAGATGCGCTTCTCCGAACCGGTCGCGGCGGGCATCAAGAATCTCGATGAGCATTGGGATGGCGGCGGCAAGCCGCTCGGCCTTCGCGGCGCGGCCATCCCGATTTACTCCCGCCTCGCCTTGTTGGCCCAGGTGGTCGATGTGTTCTACATCGCGAACGGTCCCGAAGCCGCCCTTCGTGAGGCCCGGAATCGAGCCGGCACCTGGTTCGATCCAGACCTGGTTGCCGCTTTTGAACGAATCGCGGCGCAGCCTGGATTCTGGGACATGCTTGGCACTGAAGACGGGCCTGAGACTGTTCCTCTGCTGCCGCAGCAGGCGAGCGTGCCGGTGGATGAGGACTATCTGGACGACATCGCGGCGGCCTTTGCCCAGGTGGTCGATTCCAAAAGTCCCTACACCAGCGGCCACAGCGAACGCGTCACGCTCTTTACCGACATGATCGCGGAGCAGCTGGAGTTCGCTGCCGAGCGGCGACGCTGGCTCAAGCGTGCCGCGCTGTTACACGACATTGGCAAGCTCGGCGTCAGCAACGCAATCCTCGACAAGCCGGGTAAGCTTGACGATTTCGAATGGGAGATCATGCGCAAGCATTCCGCGCATTCGGAAGCGATCCTGTCGCGCATCGGCGCGTTTGGCGATCTCGCTCCGATCGCCGGGGCGCATCACGAGCGGCTGGACGGCAAAGGCTATCCCCGTGGGCTCGCGGGAGACCAGATCTGCCTGGACATCCGAATCATCACGACCGCGGATATCTTCGATGCGCTGACCGCGGAACGGCCGTATCGGGCTGCGATGCCAGTAACGAAAGCTCTTGCGATCATGTCGGAGATGGTCGGCACCCAGATCGACGCGGACTGCTTTGCGGCTCTTCGCCGGGCTCTTGGACGCGTGGACGAGACGCTCGCGGCTTGACGAGGGTCCGGCGTCATCCGGCTTGCAACGTCCGGTGAGCCGACCGGGAGCAACCGCGCGTTCACGTCGCGGAAAGGAACGTCCGGCGCTTCTCCACGTTGTCGGCCGTCGAGCGCAAACCGGTTCATACGATGAAAAAGATCGCCACCATCCTTGGGATGCTCTGTAGCTTGCCGGCCGCTGCCGGTGCGGAGAGTTGGAGCGGCTATCGCATTCCCGAAACCGGAACCAGCGTCGACATCCCTTCGTCCATCTTCACCGAGCAAGCCGGTCGCCCCGACGGCTATGGCATGCAGTACCGGACCAGTGACGGCCGTGCGGATCTGACGGTGCAGGCCGTTCCGAACGAAGGCAGCTCACCGGCGGCTTTCCTGGCGCGGAAGAATCCGCCGTCCGGCATCACCTACAAGCGCATCACGCCGCGCTTCTTCGTGGTCTCCAGCACCCGCGGCGGCAAGATCTGGTACGACCGCTGCAACTTTGGCCGCCGCTACGTGCATTGCGTGCTGATCAACTATCCGGCCGCCGAGAAGCGGCAGTGGGATGCGGTCGTGACCCGCGTCAGCCGCACGCTGAGCGGCGGTTGATCCGTTCACAAAGAAAAACCTGCTCACAAAGAAAAAACTGCCCGCAGGTTGCGGGCAGCAGTGTCGTGAGGATGTTTCAGCGCACGTTTGTCGATGTCGTCGACATGGTCGGCTTGGAGCCCGGCACGTGCGACATGGTCTTGGTGGTCGACCCGACCTCCTCGCCCGCCTTCACTTTAGTGCGGGTGTGGGAGCGGCTGAACGTGCCACCCTCATGCGCCTGCGCGCGCGCATTGGAATTGAGCACCGGACCGTTGCCCTTGTTCATGCTGGTGCCGGACTGCGCCTTGCCGTTGGCGGACGCGGCGCTGCCGCCGGCTGCAATCGAGGAGCCGGTCTGTCCGGAGCCCGACGTCGACGTGCCGCCGGTGCCGAGCGTGCTGGCCGAGGTGCCGCCGGCCGCAGCCGAGCCCCCGGTGCCGCCGGTCATGCTGGTTTGCGCCGACAACGGAGAGGCGGCGGCGAGCAGGAGTGCGACCGACGAGGTCGCGATTAACATTCTCATCTGTGAAATCCTTTTGTTATGGCGACGATGTCGAGATGGTGCAGCCGTTGACTGTGACGGTGCTCGCGCTGGTCGAACCGGGGCCGCCGGCCGTCGAGGACGAACTCGACACGTTGCCGCCGCCAGCCTGGACGTGCACCGACGATCCGCCGGCCGAGCTCGAGCTCGACAGCGAGCCGCTCGATGAGGTCGAGCCGGTTGTGCCCGAACCCGATGATCCCAGCGCGGTGATGCTGCCGTCAGGATGTTTTTCGACCGTGACCCGGCAGGTTTCGCCGGATGCGGTCTTGCCGGTTTTCTGCATGGTTTCCCCCACAGCGGCGCTGCTTATCAAAGTCAAAACTGCGATCGCAACGATTGATCTGTTCATGCCAGTCCTCCTCAGGAAGGACGAAGGAGCGGCATTGCTGCCGCTCCGCCGGCCGGGATGTCAGTCCTTGTCCTTCTTCATCTCGTCCTTGTGGTGACCTTTGCCCTTTTCCATGCCCATGTCGCTGGCATGTCCCGCGGAGGAGCCGGCCGCTCCCACAGTCGAGCCGCTCTTGCCGCCGCCCGCCGACGAGCCGCCGGTGCCGAGCGTCGAGGCGGAGCCTGAGCCGCTGCCCGCGGCAGAGCCGCCGGTGCCGACGGACGAACTGCTGGTGCCGCCGCCGGCCGACGAGCCGCCGGTGCCAAGCGTCGAGGCCGAGCCCGATCCGCTGCCCGAACCCGCCGATGAACCGCCCGTGCCGACGGTCGAGTTGCTGGTGCCACCGCCGGCTGACGAGCCGCCAGTGCCGACGGTCGAGCTCGACTGCGCCACGGCGAGCGCCGTACCGGCCAGCAGCGCAGCTGCGGCCGCAGACAATTTCAGAATCCTCATCGCTGTCTCCTCCAATGATCAAATTGCCAAAACAGGCTCGGGATAAAGTGGCAGGCCACCGAAACGTTCCTTGGATCGGTATGACGATGTGGAAAATGCGCGCGTATGATCGTGGTCAGGTTCCAGCTGCGAAGCGCAGCGAACTGATGACGAGCGGGAACAGCGAAGTTACGAAAGAGGGCGCGCTAGTCCGACGACAATCCCGTCCTGCGCCGCAAATCCGTGATCGCGCGCAGAAAGCTGTCGGCCGGCGTCGTCTCCGGATCGATCAGGCGGTGCAGACGAAAGCCGTCTTCCAGCGCCAGCACGACGGAGGCCATCCATGGCGGATTGAGCGTGTCGCCTTTCGCGTTGCTCTTTAGCGTGGCCTCGACGATGTCGGCGACCAGCTTGCGCCGCGCGCGCAGGCGTTTTGCAAGTTCGGGCCGGCGCTTCTCGGCGCGCGCGACAAACAGGATCATCTCCATGTGCAGCAGTGGCGAGCGGCCGAGCGGGTCTTGCCGGGTGCGATCCATCGCCTTCAGCGCGGCGATGAAGTCGTCGAGATTGTCGTGCTGCGCGAGGATGTCCATGTTGCGCCGTATCGACTGCGCGACATGGTCTTCGAGCATGGCGATGATCAGCTCGTCCTTGCTCTTGAAGTTGGAATAGAACGCGCCCCGGCTGAAGCCGGCCGCGGCTGCGATCGCCTCGATGCTGGCGCCGCCGATGCCGTCTTGCTCGAACACGCGCGCGGCCGCCTGGAACAGCTTGTCGCGCGTGTCGTCCCTGGTCGGCCTGGTTCTCACCCTTGACATCGGAGCAGTTTAGGGCAGAATGCAACTCGATACAACAATGTATCGAGTTGATAATTCAGGGGTGGTTACGCTGCGCAAGAGGGGCTGCCCGGCGTATGCGATTCATGCGGCAACCGATATGAGGTCACCATGAACGAGCACGTGCAAGGCACCGGCGGTCCGCTGTTCAACCCGCTGTCGCCCGACTTCATCCGCGATCCCTATCCGCATTATGAGCGGCTGCGCGGGATCTTTCCGATCCACGTGACGCCGTTCGGCCAGTTCGTCACGAGCCGCCATGCCGATGTCAGCCTCGTGATGCGCGACAAGCGCTTCGGCAAGGATTTCGTCGAGCGTTCCAAGCGCCGCTATAGCGAAAAGATCATGGAGGAGCCGGTCTTCCGCAGCATGAGCCACTGGATGCTGCAGGCCGATCCGCCCGACCACACCCGCCTGCGCGGCCTCGTCGTGAAGGCCTTCACCGCCCGCCGCGTCGAGGACATGCGGCCGCGCATCCAGCAGATCGTCGACCAAACCATCGATGCCGTGATCGACCGCGGCCACATGGACCTGATCGAGGATTTCGCCTTTCGCCTGCCTGTCACCATCATCTGCGACATGCTCGGCATCCCCGAGGACCATCGCGACACTTTCTATAGCAGCTCGCGCGACGGCGGACGGCTGCTCGACCCCGTGCCGCTCTCGCCGGAGGAGATCGCCAAGGGCAACGCCGGCAACATGATGGCGCAGATGTATTTCCAGCAGCTGTTCGAGCTGCGCCGCCGCAACCCCGGCGACGATCTCATTACCCAGTTAGTGCAGGCCGAGGAAGACGGCAACAAGCTCACCAACGAGGAGCTGACCGCCAACATCATCCTGTTGTTCGGCGCTGGCCACGAGACCACGGTCAATCTGATCGGCAACGGCCTGCTTGCGCTGCATCGCAATCCGGACCAGCTCGCGCTTTTGAAGGCGCGGCCAGAACTGATGGTGGGCGCAATCGAGGAATTCTTGCGCTACGATTCCTCGGTGCAGATGACCGGGCGGGTCGCGCTGGAGGATATCGACGATGTCGGCGGCGCCATGATCCCGAAGGGCGAGACCGTGCTCTGCCTGCTGGGCTCGGCCAACCGCGACCCGGCGGTCTATCCTGACCACCCTGACCGGCTCGACGTCACCCGCCAGAATGTGAGGCCGCTGTCGTTCGGCGGCGGTATCCATTTCTGCCTGGGGGCCCAATTGGCGCGACTCGAGGCCGAGATCGCCATCGCCACGCTGTTGCGTCGGCTGCCGGATCTGCGCATCGACGACGTCGAAAACCCGGAATGGCGGCCGACCTTCGTGCTGCGCGGCCTGAAACGGCTGCCTGCGAGCTGGTGATAGCCGCCGGCCTTAACCTCCGCGCGCAACAGTCGCTGTGACTTCGCCACACTTCCCCCTATATAAGGGGCTGTTCCGGTACGTCTGAGGCCCTGCGGCTCAGGCAAGGCCCGCATCCGGTTTGGCCGAGGGGAGACCCGTGCAGACGACGCTGCTCGGATTGGCGATTGCCTTTATCTTAGCGCTGCTGGCCGCTCTGATCGGGCCTTACTTCGTCGACTGGAACCAGTTCAGGCCCCAGTTCGAAGCGGAGGCCGGCAGGATCATCGGCGTGCCGGTGCGGGTGGCGGGCGAGCTCGACGCGCGGCTGTTGCCGGCGCCGACGCTGCGGCTGCGCGGGGTCACCTTCGGCGGCAACAACGATCTCGGTCGTCTGCGCGCCGACAAGCTCGACGTCGAATTCAGCCTGAGTTCCCTGATGCGCGGCGAATGGCGCGCCACCGAGCTTTCGGTCAACGGCATGGCGGTCGATCTCGGCCTCGACGCGCGCGGGCGGGTCGATTTGCCCTCCACCGCGAGCGGCAGCTTCAATCTGGCTTCGCTGGCGATCGAGCGGCTGAACCTCACCGGCCGCATCGCCCTGCATGATGCCGCCAGCCGTTCGACACTCGAGCTCAACGACATCGCCTTCTCCGGCGACGTGCGCTCGCTGGCCGGCTCGGTCCGGGGCGACGGCAGTTTCACCGCCACTGGCGTCCGCTATCCGTTCCGCGTCTCCTCCGGCCCGAGCGCCGACGGCAACGCCACCCGCCTCCACCTCAACATCGATCCCGGCGAGCGTGCGATCCTGGCCGATCTCGAAGGCGTGCTCGCCTTCGACAACCGCCTGCCGAAATTCGACGGCGCGCTGACGCTCGCGGTGCCGGCGCCGAAGAAGCCGGCCGATGCGGGGCCGATGCCCTGGAAGCTCACCACAAAACTGAAGGCCGATCCGGCCGGCGCCAAGTTCGAGCAGATCGACGCCAGCTTCGGCACTGAAGACACCGCGCTGAAGCTCGGCGGCGTCGGCGATATCAGGTTCGGCGCTTCGCCGCTGCTGCGTGCGGTGCTGTCTGCGCGCCAGGTCGATGCCGACAAGCTCACGGCTAAAGACGCTAGCGAGCCGCAGCGCATCCTCCCGGCGCTCCGCGCAGGGCTCGCCGCAATCCCGCAGGCGCCGATCCCGGCGCAGATCGAGTTCAACTCCGACCAGATCATGCTCGGCGGCCGTCCACTCCAGAACATCACGGCCGAGCTTGCGACCGACGGACGATCCTGGACCTTCCAGCGGCTCGAGCTGCGCGCGCCAGGCCAGACGCAGCTCTCGCTCAACGGTGCGACGCCCGGCGCCGACAGTTTCAGCGGCCGCCTCAGCGTCGATTCCTCCGATCCGGATACGCTGGTGGCATGGCTCCAGGGCCGCAACGAGGTCAACCGCCGCAGCACGCGGCCGCTGCGCCTTGCCGGTGACGTGACCATCGCCGCCAATCACTTCGCCATCGACAGGCTGAAGGCCGAGATCGAGGGCGGCGCGGTCGAAGGCCGCATCGCTTTCGTCCAGACCGGCGCGAGCAAGGGCTCGCGGATCGACGCGGAGCTCAAGGCCGACCGCCTCGACCTCGATGCCGCCGCAAGTTTTGTGCGCGCGCTTTCGGGGCCGCAGGGCGAATGGCCGGAGGAAGCGAAGCTTTCGCTCGATATCGGCCGCGCGATCTCGGCCGGGCAGGAGCTTCGTCCGTTCACCGCGAAACTCGGCTACGGCCCGGCGGCGCTGTCGCTGGAGCAATTGCGGTTCGGCCAGGCCAGCGGCGTGACGACGGAAGCGAGCGGCAGCTTCGACCGCGCCAAGGCCACGGGCAAGCTCGCGCTGAAATCCTCCGCCAATTCGCTGCGCGATCTCACCGCACTGCTCGAGCCGTTTGCGCCGTCGGTGCGCGCGCGCTTCGACGCCATCCCGCCGCTGCCAGGCGCGACCCGCCTCAAACTCGACCTCAGCCTCGACAAGAACGCCGAACACGCCGATCGCAACGACGCGCGCGCCGCGCTCGAGCTCGACGCGCCGCAGCTCAAGGCCACCGCGACACTGGCCGCGCAGACACCGGTGGCCGCCGTCAACGGCATCGACCTCGAGCGCTTGCGCAACAGCGACTTCACGCTGGATTCGAAAGTCTCGACACCGCAGGCCAGTTCACTGCTGGCGTTGCTCGGGCTCGATCGTGTGGTGGCCGCAGGGGAGGGCGCTTCGCAGTTCGAAGGCCGCTTGAGCGGTGCGTGGCGCCATCAGCTGCAATTGAATGCAAAGCTCAGCGGCGGCGGGCTGGACGCGGACGCACAAGGCAACGTCGAATTGTCCGAGCCGAAAGGCAGCGTGAATTTGCGCGTGCGCAATGCCAATCTGGCGCCGCTGTTCGGAACCAGCCCGGCCGATAAATCCGTGCAGAGCGTCAATCTGTCCTCGCGCGTCGGCCTCTCCGGCAACCGCCTGACCTTCAACGATCTCGACAGCACACTGGCCGGCTCGCATTTGCGGGGGCATCTGGCGGTGACGCTCGATCCGGAGAAGACCGTCGACGGCGAAGTGGGCCTCGATACGCTCGACCTCGTGCCGGCGCTCGCGATGGCCATCGGCGCGTCCGGAAACGATGCCAATGCGCCGTTGAGTGCCGGGCTTCTCGGCGGCTGGCGCGGCCGCGTCGCCTTCCAGGCGTTGCACGGCACGCTGCCCGGCGGCATCGAGCTGCGCCCCTTCGGCGGTACGATCCGGAGCGACGGTCAGTCGCTCGCTCTCGACGCAATGAAGGGCGGCGTCGGCGGCGGCGAGATGTCGGCGAGCCTCGATGCACGCAATGGCGCCAATGGTCTGACGTTGAACGCGCGCATCGAGCTCGGCAAAGTCGACGCGGCGGCGCTGCGCTATCGCGACCTCGCGCTGCCGAAGGGACGCGCCTCGGCGCAGATGGCGCTGACCAGTCAGGGCCGCAGCGTCGCGGCGCTCACCGGCGCGCTCGCCGGCAACGGCACGGTGACGCTCGAATCCGCTGAAATCTCCGGCCTCAATCCGCGCGCCTTCGAGATCGCCATCCGCGCCAGCGACGGCGGCCAGGTTGCCGACGACAACCGGCTGCGGCAGCTGGTCGAGCCCGCACTGTCGGCGGGTCCGATTGCAGTGGCCTCGGCGCAGATCCCGTTCACGATCCGCGACGGGCGCCTGCGTGTCGGCGCAACGTCGCTGGAGGCGAAGAACGCGCGTGCCATCGTCTCCGGCGGCTACGACATCCCCGCCGACCAGGCCGACATCCGCGCCAGCCTGACGCCGATCATGACCGGGCTGTCCGGCGCGCCGCCGGAAATCCAGCTGTTCGCGGCAGGCCCCCCCGACAGGCTCAATCGCACCGTCGATCTCGGGCCGCTGTCGTCGTGGCTCGCGGTGCGCACGATCGACCGCGAGACGCGCCGCCTGGACGCCATCGAGCGCGGCGAGCCGCCGCCGGCCACCGCCGCACTGCCGACCCTGGTGTCGCCAGACTCGATGCCGGAGCCGTCGCTCACGGATGTGCCGATGCCCGGCCGGGATCCGCGCCGTGCGCCGCCGCCGAAGGCCAAGTCCGATATCAGGGTTGCGCCGACACCCAAGACGCCGCAGGCTGCTCCCGCAGCGCCAAGCCCGCCACTGACAAGCCCGCCACTGACAAGCCCGCCGCTCGCAAGCACGCAGATCGCGCCGTTGCCCCCGCCGATCGACGTCAGGCCGGCCCCCGGCCCGCCGCCCGCAAAGCCCAAGCCAAAGCCGCCGCTGGTCCTGACGCCGTCGAATCCGTAGGCGATAGTCCGTCATGCCCGGGCTTGTCCCGCCTGCGCGGCCGAAGCCGCTTCGGCGAGGCGAAGGCCCGGGCATCCACGTTCTTCGTCCTAAGCGGTGAGACGTGGATGGCCGGGACAAGCCCGGCCATGACGCCGGAGAGACATCCTCTCTCCAACCCTCTCCCGCAGGCGGGAGAGGGAGCGCACCTTCGCCGGTGGCCCCCGGGGTAAACACATTCCCTCGCCTTTTAACGAATTTTGCTCGGCAAAACTGATCTGCCGACTTTACCGGATTCTCGCGTTTGTTCCCTAGTCTCTGTTCCCAGAGGAACACGGCGTCCTGCCGGCACAAGCAGGATGGCTAGCCAAGAACTGGGGTCATCGGGATGAACGGCGCGACAACACTTCTGCAGGATCTGGACGACGCGATCGCACGCGGCACCGACGAAAGCCGGACCAAGGCGCTGTGGCACGCGACCGACATTCTGATCACCGGCCGCTACAGCGACGACGAGATCAGCACGTTCGGCGAAGTCATCGGTCGGCTCGCCGACGAGATCGAGGTTGCTGCGCGCGTGCAACTCTCCGAGGTGATGGCAGCCTGCGATCACGCTCCGCTCAATGTCATTGCGCAACTCGCGACCGCCGACGAGATCGAGGTCGCCGGTCCCGTACTGCGCGACTCCAATCGTCTCGACGAGAAGCTGCTGGTCGAGAGCGCCATGACCAAGAGCCAGTTGCATCTGCTCGCGATCGCGCAGCGCAAGTCGATCGGGGAGGCCGTCACCGACGTGCTCGTCAAGCGCGGCGACCAGGAGGTCGTGACGTCGGTTGCCAGGAACGAGGGCGCGCGCTTCTCCGGTTCGGGTCTGCTCCACATGGTCCGCCGCGCCGAGGGTGACTCGATTCTTGCCGAGCAGCTCGGCCTGCGCAAGGACGTGCCGCGTCACATCTTCCAGCAGCTGATCTCGAAGGCGTCGGAGGACGTCCGCCGCCGGCTCGAGCACGAGCGCCCGGAAATGATGGCGCAGATCCAGAGTTCGGTAAGCGACGTCACCGGCGATCTGCACTCCAAGTTCGGCCCGTCCTCGCGCAGCTATTTCGTCGCCAAGCGCGTGGTGACGACGCAGTACCGGCAGGGCAACCTCAACCAGGACTCGATCTCGAACTATGCGCGCCAGCATCGCTTCGACGAGGTGCAGATCGGCCTGTCGCTGTTGTCGTCGCTGCCGGTCGACGTGATCGAGCGGGCGATGATGGACCGCAACCGCGAGATGATCCTGGTGCTGTGCAAGGCGCTCGACTTCTCCTGGGACACCACGATGTCGCTGCTGTTCCTCGGCGCCAAGGATCATCTGATCACGGCGCGCGAGCTCCACGACAACGAGCGGGATTTCGGCAAGCTCAAGATCGAGACCTCGCGCAGCGTCTTGAAATTCTACCAGTCGCGCAAGACCGCGGGTGCCGACGCGGGCCGTCAGCCCGAGCTCCAGGTACACTGAGCGAGAGGGAGTATCTGCAATGTTGCCTCAATTCGGCACCGCCGTTCGCAAGAAGAACCTCAACAAGGCCGCAGCCGGCGAGATCGGCGGCGGAGCAGCGGACCAGGCCTCGGTCGATGCCGCCTGGCTCGTGCTGGAAGCCGCCAACGACCTCGGTGACCATGCCGCGATCGAAGCGTGCCGCCGCGTCATCGACGCCGAGCTGAACGGCACGGCGGCCGGCAGCGCGGATGTCGATCTCGTGTTGGGGTATTTCAGGTAACAGTCCTGCCCGGCCGAGGATTGTCAGGCGCCGTGAGCGGTGGTGAGATCCTACTTGCCGCGATATCGAAGGGCCTCGACGAGCAGCGAGAATGCCGGTGAAGGTTGGCGCCGACTGGGATAGTAAAGGTGGTAACCCGAGAACGGCGGACACCAATCCGACAGGGCCCTGATCAGCCGACCCTGCGAGATGTATGGCTGCACGTGTCCTTCGGTGAGGTAGGCAAGGCCGAGGCCTTTGAGCGCTCCCTCCAGCAGAAGCCCTGCGCTGTTGAACACAAGCTGTCCTTCCACGCGCACGTTGAGCTCCCGCCCGTTCTTCTCGAAATCCCAGGCGTACAGGCTGCCGCCGTGGGTCGGAAGGCGCAGGTTCAGACAATTGTGGCCGGTTAGATCCTGAGGCGTCCTGGGCCGCTTGCGTTCGGCGAAGTAGGACGGCGACCCCACGACGGCCATTCGCAGATCAGGGCTGACGCGTACAGCGATCATGTCCTTGGCGACGAGCTCGCCCGGACGAATGCCCGCGTCGACCTGCTGCGCCACGATGTTGGTGAGCCCGTAATCGATGATCACCTCGACGTGAATGTCTGGATATTGGGGAAGAACCTTCCCCAGCGCCGGCAGCAGGATCTCGGCGGCGGCGTACTCCGTTGCCGTCAAACGCACGGTTCCAGCGGGCTTTTCTCGGAGCTCACTCAGCGCAGCGAGATCAGCATCCATCTCGGTGAATTTGGGCCCGACGCTCGCGAACAGCCGTTCTCCGGCTTGAGTTGGCGTGACACTCCGGGTCGTTCGGTTGAGAAGACGGACCCCCAGCCGCTCCTCCAACTTTCGGATGATCTGGCTCAGCGCCGATTGCGTCATGCCAAGCTTGGCTGCGGCACGCGTGAAGCTGCGTTCCCTCGCCACGGCGAGGAAGGCCAGGATATCGCTGGCGTCGTCCCGGTTCATTGATAAGCCTGTCTTATGACTGCATGCGGATTTTATCACCTAATCGGACGGAGGCGGAAGCCTTAGTTTCCCATCAACATGAGCGGCACTTGATCTTCTCTTCGCCCGAGGGCTCGCCAGCCCTGCGCTCGTTGATCGCAGCCTGACGCGATTGAACGTCCGGGTTTCTCGTGAGCGCGGGCACCGTGCTCTGCGCAGCACTCGTCGCCTTGTGGCTGATGGTGCACCCGACAACCTGGAAGGATACTCGCGATGAGAATGCTCGCAGCGGCCTTGTTTTCGATCTGCCTATTTGCTGACGGCCCGGTGGCGGCCCGAGACGGATCCATCGAAGGAGCAAAGACCATGTCAAAGCCGGTAGACGTCCGCGCGGTCGCGCCAGCTCTCGAAGGCTACGCGCAAAAATTCGTCCACGGCGATCTGTGGAAGCGACCGGCTCTCTCGCCTCGGGACCGCAGCATCGTCACCGTCGCGGCTCTCATCGCCCGAGATCAGAAGGTGGAACTGCCATACTATCTAGGTCTCTCGCTGGACAATGGCGTGAAGCCGTCGGAGATATCGGAGATCATCACGCATCTGGCCTTCTACACCGGCTGGGCCAACGCGATTGATGCGATCCCGGCTGCGAAGGAAGTCTTCGAGAGCCGCAACATCGGGCCCGATCAGCTTCCCCCGGCGTCGGGGCCGCAACTGCCGCTCGACGAGGCGGCGGAGAAGCAGCGGGCAACGCGCGTCGGAGAGCAGTTCGGGCAGATCACGCCCAGCCTTGTCCAGTTTACGACCGACGTGCTGTTCCGCGACCTCTGGCTCAGGCCGGCGCTGGCTCCGCGCGACCGCAGCCTGGTTACCGTGAGCGCGCTGATCGCCACCGGTCAGGTCGCGCAGATCACCTACCATTTGAACCGCGCCATGGACAACGGGTTGACTCGTGAGGAAGCGGGCGAGGTGCTCGGCCATCTCGCCTTCTACGCCGGTTGGCCTAGCGCTTTCTCCGCGGCGCCGGTGGTCAAGGACGTCATCGAAAAGCGACCGCGCTGAGGGAATGACAATGCCCGGTCGACAATCCTGTTCGCGAGCCGCCACGAGCGGACGCATGCCGTGGTGACGCGTAGAGACATCCTCGTTGGCGGAAGCGCCCTCGCCGGCGCGGGAATTCGACTGGCGCCGGCGCTCGCGTCCGAAGCACTGAAGGAGACTGCAATGGACATCGACATCAAGAGAAACGGGTCCCGCCCTTCCCAGAAGGGCCCCGAACACTGGTTCACCGGGACGGTGCGTATCGACCCACTGTTCGCGGCTCCCGAGCCCGCACGCGTCAGCGGCGCTCAGGTCACTTTTGAACCCGGCGCACGCACGGCCTGGCACACGCATCCGCTCGGGCAGACGCTGATCGTGACGGCCGGTCTGGGCTGGGTGCAGCGAGAGGGCGGGCAGATTGAGGAAATCCGCGCCGGCACGTCGTGTGGTTTCCGCCGGGCTTGAAACATTGGCACGGAGCGACGCAGACCACCGCAATGACGCACATCGCCATTCAGGAATCCGTCAACGGAAAGAACGTCGATTGGATGGAGAAGGTCGCCGACAACCAATATCTGAAGTGAGATCTGCGATGCGCGGGTGCGACAGCGATGAACTGAAACGATATCGCCAAAGCCGCGAGCAACCTTCGAGCAATCGAACTCAGGTAGGGCCAGTGAAGCCTCTGAGGGGGGAACATGAAGAAGAAGCAGCTTTTCTCGTACGGCCTATCGATGCTGGCCGCTGTATTCGCCGGCGGCGTCGTCGCCCAACAGGCGGACGAACGATATGTCCAGGTGGCGGAAATCGAGATCGATCCCGTCCAATTGGACGGCTATAGGGCTGCGGTGCAGGAACAGATCGACGCAGCAATTCGCAAGGAGCCCGGCGTCCTGGTGCTCTACGCCGTTTCCGAAAAGGACAACCCGACCCACGTCAAGGTTTTCGAAATCTACCGGGACAGGAGCGCCTACGAAGCTCATCTCGGAACAGATCATTTCAAGAAATACAAGACGACGGTTGAGAAGATGGTGAAGTCGCTCAAGCTGATACAGGCAACCCCGATCGTGCTCGGCGCCAAATCGAAGTGAGGATAGAATCGACATGAACAACTCGATCGCGATGGCCGCGGCGCTGGCGGCCGGAATCGGTATCGGTAGCTTCGGCGTTCAGACTCTTCATGCGCAGGCGAAGCCGCCCGTCTATATGATCGAAGATAACACGGTAATCGACCCCGAGGAGTTCGCGAAGGAATTCGCTCCTCTAGCGCGTGAAAGCCTCAAGACGTACGGGGGACGGTATCTAGGAGGCGGCAGTGGCCTTTCAATCGACGGAGATCCGCCGAAGGGGCGTGTCGTTCTTGTCCAATGGGACTCGGTCGAGCAAATGACGAAGTGGCGACATTCGCCGGAATACACCGCCGCGCGTGCCGTGGGCGAGAGGTATGGTCGTTTTCGCATCTTTGCGGTTGATGGCTTGTCCAAGTGACCAATTCCAACCGGTTCCAGCGGACGTCGGTATTCATCGGCTTAGTGTCGTCGTGCTGGCGACAGAAACGTCCCCATGTTCATGGGTCGGCGCAGGACGGACGAACCGTCGAATGAATGGAGAAGGTGAGTGACGAGCAGTACCGAAATGTAAGGCCCCGCATCCCACCCCACATCCTCCAATCGGGGCGAACGCGCGCGCCAATCATTAGGAGAGGTTTTCATGAGCGTACAACTCGCTCGAAGCAACGAGGCGCTGTCGCGCGGTCCGGCATGGAGTGCAGTGTTTGCGCTGACCCTCTGCGTCGGGACCTTGATTGCCTCCGAGTTCATGCCGGTCAGCCTGCTCACCCCCATCGGGACCAATCTCCACATGACCGAGGGGCAGGCGGGCCAGGCCATCGCGGTCTCCGGGCTGTTCGCCGTCTTCACCAGCCTTGCGATCTCCTCGGTGACGCGGGGCATCGATCGACGCATTGTTCTGCTTGGCCTCACCTCGGCGATGATCGTATCGGGACTAATGGTGGCGCTGGCGCCCAACGCGCTGGTGTTCATGGCAGGGCGCGCGCTGCTCGGGGTCGTCATCGGCGGGTTCTGGTCGGTGTCGGCGGCCACCGTAATGCGTCTTGTGCCTGAAGAGCAGGTTGCGGCAGCTCTCAGCCTCCTCAACGGGGGGAACGCACTCGCGACCACGATCGCCGCACCGCTCGCGAGCTTCCTCGGCCAGTTCATCGGCTGGCGCGGCGCCTTCTTCTGCGTCGTCCCGCTCGCCATCGTCACCCTGGTCTGGCAATACGCCACATTGCCCTCGATGCCCTCCAAGCGCAGTGCCGCGGGGAACGTATTCGGGTTGCTTCGCCGGCGGGCGATCGGCATTGGGATGCTCTCGGTCGCTCTCCTGTTCATGGGCCAGTTCGCGCTTTTCACCTATTTGCGGCCATTTCTGGAGACCGTGACGCGCGTAGACGTCTCGACGCTCTCGGCCATCCTGCTCGTGGTCGGCGTCGCGGGCCTGCTGGGGACTTACCTCATCAGCTTCCTTCTGCGGCGGGGCCTGCAAGGACTTCCGATCGGGATGCCGCTTGCTATGGCTGCCCTTGCCCTCGGCTTGATCGCCTTCGGAGGTTCAACCGTTGTGGTCACTGTGCTGCTGGCCGGTTGGGGCCTCATCGGCACGGCCGCACCGGTCGCTTGGTGGACCTGGATGAGCAGGGCGCTGCCTGAGGATGCGGAGGCGGGCGGCGGCCTGATGGTCGCGGTGATCCAGCTCGCCATAACGGCGGGCGCCTCCCTCGGAGGATTCTTGTACGACAGCAGTGGATACCGGAGCGCCTTCATTGCCGCCGCCGTCGTGCTCTGCGGCTCCGGACTTCTGCCTTTTGGGGTCTACCGCCGAATACGGTAGATCACGACGTCTTCGCCGTGACGGAACGTGGTTCGCTCGAGGAGATAGTTGGACTTCTCCAGGACGCGGCGCGATGCGCCATTGCCGACATAGACCAGGCCGATCAGAGACGGCAGCTCGTAGTGTAACAGTCCGATATCCGTCAGCGCCGTGGCGATCTCGCTTGCAAATCCGCGGCCCCAGAATTCGCGCTTGAACGCATAGGCAATCTCGATCTCGTCGATTTCGTCCACCAGGATGTGCCGGATGCCCGCTCGCCCGGCGAATGCGCCGTCTTTCGTTCGCAGCACCCACAGCCCGAAGCCATGCTGGTCCCAATGCGCGATATTCGCATCGAGATAGGTCTTGGTCCTCTCCGCCGAACGGACGCCGCCGAGATAGCGCGACACGTCCGCATCGAGATGCAATGCGACGAGGTGCGCGAGGTGATCCTCACGAAGCCTCTCGGCGGTCAGGTTCTCGGTGCTGAAATGATCCATGGACCCGGATAGAAGCTTTCGGGGCAGGTCAGGATGACGCGCCTTCGCCGCCCCCTCATGATTTCTAACACATCCTAACGGGCAATTTCGGCGGCATCCGGTCAATGTCCCCATGGAAAAGCGGTGAAATTTCCAAATCAGCACGAAGGCCGACGGAGATTGCATGACGTCCAAAACGCAAATCGAATCACTGCAACGGCGCGCGAGCGTCTCGCGCCGCGGTTTTGTGGGAGGCCTGTCGGCGGGCGTTCTGGGGGCGGTTGCGACCGAAGCGGCGGCCAAGCAAACGCTGGCCGAAATCCCTGATCGCGGGCCCGGCGCCGATCTCGGTGCGCACAGCGAACGATCGCGGTTCGTCAAGATCGATCGCATTCCCGAGGCGGGACCAGGCAAGCGCAACGTCGACCCCAGTGATGCCATCAACTCGAAGACGCCGCATCAGAAGCTGGTTGGCAACATCACACCAACCGATCTGCATTACGAGCGCAGCCATTCCGGGGTGCCGGACATCGATCCCGCGCAGCACCGTCTGCTCATCCATGGCCTGGTTCAGAAGCCGCTGGTGTTCAGCGTCGACGATCTCAAGCGGATGCCGTCGGTCACGCGCGTGGTCTTCATCGAATGCACCGGAAACGGCTGGGAAAACTGGAAGAAGGCAGACCCTGATCTGACGGTGCAGAACACGCACGGCCTCGTCAGCACCAATGAGTGGACCGGCGTTCCGCTGAAGTTCCTGATTGGTCTCGCGGGCAAGGAGAAGAATTCGAACTGGATGCTCGCCGAGGGAGGCGACGGCGCCGGCGTCGACCGCAGCATTCCGTTGACCGACGAAATCGTGAACGAGGCCTTTGTCGCCTACGGTCAGAACGGCGAACCACTGCGCCCCGCGCACGGGTTTCCAATGCGACTGGTGATGCCGGGTTTCGAGGGCAACCTCAACATCAAATGGCTGCGCCGTCTCAAGTTCGGTACTGAGCCCTGGATGACCCGCTGGGAGACGGCGCGCTACACGCAGCTGCTCGCCAACGGCAAGGCCCGCCAGTTCCAGCTGAGGATGGAAACCAACTCCGTCATCACACAGCCCTCGGGCACGATGCAGATCCAGCCCGGCTACAACATTATCTCCGGTCTCGCCTGGAGCGGCCATGGCAAGATCGCCAGGGTCGAGACATCGACTGACGGCGCGAAAATCTGGAAACAGGCGCAGCTGAATCAGCCGGTGCTGTCGAAGGCCCAGGTTCGATTTCAGATGGATTGGGTCTGGGACGGTAAGCCGACAAGGATCGTGAGCCGCGCGACCGACGAGCAAGGCAACGTTCAGCCGGACCGGCAGTCCTTCATCGCCGCGATGGGGACCAATGCGCTGTTCCACTACAACGCCCAGCAGACCTGGAGCATCGACGAGGCCGGGAGGGTCCGCAATGTCCTCGCATAATAATCGGCTTGTCGCTGCGGCTCTCGCGCTCGGCCTGCTCGCGGCGCCCGCATCTGCATTCGATTTCGGCCGTCCCGCGACTCCGGAGGAGATCAAGCTATGGGACATCGACGTGACACCCGATGGCAAGGGGCTGCCTGTCGGCAGCGGCACGGTTGCGCAGGGTAAGCAGGTCTTCGCCGACAATTGCACGGCCTGTCATGGCGACAACGGCCAGGGCGGGATCAAGGATCGTCTGGCCGGTGGACAGGGCACACTCGCCTCCAGCGCGCCGGTCAAGACCGTCGGCAGCTTCTGGCCCTATGCGACGACCTTGTACGACTACATCCACCGCGCGATGCCATATCCCACACCGGGTTCGCTCAGCACCGACGACACCTATGCCGTCACGGCCTACATCCTGAGTCTGAATGGCATCGTTCCTCCCGACGGCAAGGTTGATAAGGACAGCTTGCCGAAGATCAAGATGCCCAACCGCGACGGCTTCATTCCGGACCCGGAATTCGATCCGGCAAAACTATTCCGCAAGAAATGAGCGTGTGATCATGAGGGTTTCGGCGCTGCTCAAGATCCTCGTTCTGGTTGCTGCGACATGTTTATGGGAGATCCAAGCAATGGCCGTCGACGGACTGATCACGATCAGGAGCAGTTTCGGCCCTGAAGAGACGATGAAGCGGCTGGAAGCCGAGGTGACGGCCAAGGGTCTCACAATATTCGCCCATGTCGATCATGCCGCGGGCGCCGCCGCTGCCGGTCTGCCGTTGCGCCCGACCAATCTCATCATCTTCGGGAACGCAAGGGGTGGTACGCCATTGATGCAGCAGTCGCAGACCAGCGGCATCGATCTGCCGCTGAAGGCGCTGGTCTGGCAGGACGAACAAGGCGCGACCTGGCTGTCCTACAATGATCCGGCGTATATCGCCGGGCGTCACGGCATCGGCGAGCCGGCCAAGGCTGCAATTGTCGCTATGACGGCGGCCCTGCACGCGATCGCGACCAAGGTCACCGCCCCCTAGCGCAATGGGACGACCGCGCGACGCGTGCGCCATGAGGAGAGATCCATGAACAGCACAGACGGGCAACCGGAATCACCCGCTCCCGGGGACGGCAAGATCGCCAGATGGGCGGTCATAGCGGTGTTATGCGCCCTCCTCGTCGGTGCCGGCGCGCTCGGCTATCTCGGCTGGTTCAGCACGACAACGGAGGTGCCAGCGTCGGGCTATGTCGCACTGGTGCTCGGTGTCGTGTTTTCGCTGGTGGTCGGCATCGGCTTGATGGCGCTGGTGTTCTACAGCAGCCGCAAGGGTTATGACGAACCGGCGGTGCTGATCCGGGAGCCGGAGAGCGATTCGAACGAAGAAAGCGTCAGCTCAGGCTCCACCACACCGAGCGAGCGCACCGAGAGAGTCCGCTGAGCCGGATGCTCGCTTCGAATCCCGGGGGGGCTTCGTCCTCTCCGCCGGACGCACGCCGCTGAAATACCGGGACACCTCGGCATGGAGATGCAATGCGACGAGGTCGGCCAGGTGATCCTCTCGAAAGCCTCTCGGCGCTTAGCCTGCCAATACCCGATTGTTCCGTTGGGAACAGATAGCCGTTTCAATGGTGGAGTGTCGGGTGACATTGACGCGGAATAACTTGGCTGGCAGTGCTTTTCACCGTTGCAAGGACGCGCTTTAGTTGGGGTGACGGTCTTCCCCGGGGCGAATGTTCCGAAGCGGAGTGGCAATGGATTTCGAGCGCGACATAGCCAAGGTCAGCGGAATCGCTGCGGTCTCGACCATCCTGGACGTGGTCAGCCGGACCACCGGCATGGGGTTTACGGCCGTTGCCCGCGTCACCGAGGACAGGTGGATCACCTGTGCCTCGCGTGACGAACTTGCGTTCGGGCTGAAGCCCGGTGACGAGCTCAAGGTCGAGACCACGATCTGCCACGAGATCCGGCAGAGCCGTGACGCCGTCGTCATCGAGAATGTCAGCGAAGACGCCGCGTACTGCACGCATCACACGCCTGCGCAATATGGCTTCCAAAGCTACATCTCCGTGCCGATCATTCTCCCCGACGGTTCATTCTTCGGAACTCTTTGCGCGATCGATCCGAAGCCGCGCAAGCTTCGGACTCCCGAAGTCATCGGCATGTTCAAGCTTTTTGCTGAGTTGATCGCGTCTCATCTCGATGCCGCCGAGCGCGTCGAACTGATCGAGAACAGGCTCGCGCTGGAACAACGCAATGCCGAACTGCGCGAGCAGTTCATCGCCGTGCTCGGTCACGACCTCCGAAACCCTCTTGCCTCGATCCAGGGCGGCTTGCGGCTTCTGAACAAGAAGGTCGATGACGAGGGCAAGAACTGGATCAATCTGCTGCAGGGAAGCGTGGCCCGGATGGCGGGCCTGATCGACAATGTCATGGACTTCGCCCGCGCGCGGCTCGGCGCCGGGATGCAGCTCAAGCTGAAAGAACAGCCGCTCGAGCCTGTCATCAAGCAGATTGTCGCGGAGTTCGAGAACGTGCATCCAGATCGCGTCATCGAAACGGTCGTCAACGTTCCGGGACCTGTGAGAATCGACGCCGACCGCATAGGTCAGATGCTGTCCAATCTTCTCGGCAACGCGATTTCCTATGGTGCCGCCGACAAGCCGATCAGGGTGCTGGCGCAGACGACCGAAGCCGGCTTCGACATCAGCGTTATCAACAAAGGCGCGCCAATTCCGGCTGATGCGATCCCGCGCCTTTTCACTGCGTTCGATCGTGGCGACGTTCTGCCGAACCAGAAAGGGCTTGGGCTCGGATTGTACATCGCCCAAGAGATCGCGCGCGCCCATGGCGGGTTGATCGCCGCGTCGTCGATGCGGGATGAAACGGTGTTCACCGCGTCGTTCCCGGCAACACAGGCCAGCGGCTGAGAAGGCGTGCCACGCTCCAGTATCTGGCCGTCATCGAGCGTCTGGCCAATTCTCGGACAATGCCATCATGCGCCTGTTTTGCCCGACGGCGCAACCGGCCTTGTGTGACGGCGTTGGGTCGGGCCAGCTACGGTCAGCTGATTTAGCACACGCGTAACCCATTGATCTCACAGCGTCGGTCTACTGTGCATGGGGTTGTTTTCGCGTTTTTGAATTTCGAGAGGGGCTAGCCCGCCCCGAACGCGAGCGCGACATTGTAGGTCAGAAGGCTCGCGGCGTAGGCCAGCACCAGCATGTAGAAGAAGGTGACGGCCATCCAGGTCCAGCTTCCGGTCTCGCGCCGGATCACGGCCAGCGTGGATGCGCATTGCGGGGCGAAGATGTACCAGGCCAGCATCGACAGCGCGGTCGCGAGCGACCATTTCGTCGCCAGCACCTGGCCGATCTGCTCGGCCGCTTCCTTGCCGCCTTCGATCGCATAGACGGTGCCGAGTGCTGCGACCGCGACCTCGCGCGCCGCCATGCCGGGGATCAGCGCGACCGCGATCTGCCAGTTGAAGCCGACCGGCGCCAGCAGCGGCTCGAGCGCCTTGCCGATGATCGCGGCCAGGCTGAAGTCGATCGCCGGCTCGGTGGCGCCCGCGGGCGGCTGCGGGAACGAGGCTAGGAACCAGATCAGCACCATCATCGAAAAGATCGTGGTGCCGGCGCGGTGCAGGAACATCTTGGCCCGCGTATAGACGCCGATCGCGATCGATTTCAGCCGCGGCATCTTGTAGTCCGGCAGCTCCAGCATGAACGGCGCCGGCGCATAGTCGCGCAGCATGAAGAACTTGATGAGGAACGAGACGGCAAGCGCGCTGGCGATGCCGACAGCATAGAGGCCGAACATCACCAGGCCCTGGAGGTTGATGAAGCCGCAGACGTCTCTGGCCGGAATGAAGGCGGAGATGATCAGCGTGTAGACGGGAATGCGCGCCGAGCAGGTCATCAGCGGCGCGATCAGGATCGTGGTCAGCCGGTCGCGCTTGTTATCGATCACGCGCGTCGCCATGATGCCGGGGATGGCGCAGGCAAAGCTCGACAGCAGCGGAATGAAGGCGCGGCCGTGCAGGCCGGCGCCGCCCATGATGCGGTCCATCAGGAACGCGGCACGCGCCATGTAGCCGAAATCTTCCAGCAGCAGGATGAACAGGAAGATGATGATGATCTGCGGCAGGAACACGATCACGCTGCCGACGCCTGATATCACGCCGTTCTGAAGGAAGCTCTGCAGCAGGCCGGCGGGCAGGGTGGCGTGCACGAACTCGCCGAGAGAGTCGAAGCCCGAATTGAGCAGCTCCATCAGCGGCTGCGCCCAGGCGAACACCGCCTGGAACATCACGAACAGGATCGCCGCGAGCACGATCAGCCCGCCGACGGGATGCAGCACGATCGCGTCGATCCGCGCGGTCCAGGTGTCGGGGCGAGCAGGCAGGCTGACGCAGTCTGCGATGATGCGGTCGGCTTCGCGCTGGGTGGCGCGCAAGTCGGCCACGCTGAGCGCCCGCCAATTGTTCTCTCCCGGCTCTGCCGCGAGCTTTGCCGAAATCTCGTCGGTCAGCGACAGCAGGTCGGCCGTGCCGCCCTTGCGCACCGCGATCGAGGTGACCACGGGCACGCCGAGCTCCTTGGCGAGCCGCTCGACGTCGACAGTGATGCCGCGGCGGGTCGCGATGTCGAACATGTTGAGCACGAGGATCATCGGCCGGCCGGTGCGCTTGAGCTCCAGCAGCAGGCGGATCGTCAGGCGCAGATTGGTCGAATCCGCCACGCACAGCACGAGGTCGGGCAGGGTCTCGCCGGTGGCCTTGCCGAGCACGAAGTCGCGGGTGATCTCCTCGTCCGGGCTGCGGCCGCGCAGCGAATAGGTGCCGGGCAAATCGACCACGGAGACCTGGCGCCCCAACGGCGTGACGAAGAAGCCTTCCTTGCGCTCGACGGTGACGCCGGGATAGTTCGCGACCTTCTGCCGGCTCCCGGTCAGCGCATTGAACAGCGAGGTCTTGCCGCTGTTTGGCGTGCCCACCAGGGCGAGATGAAGTAGGGGCAATTCCATCGAATTGGGGTCCGGTCGCTTCAGGCGACGATAATGGCCATGGCTTCGCGACGGCGGACCGCGATGGTGATGCTGTCGACCCGTACCGCGATCGGGTCGCGCCCGACCAGCCCCTCGTGCAGGACCTCGACCCGGGCGCCCTCGACGAAGCCGAGCTCGATCAGCCGGCTCTCGAGCTCGATGTCCGAGAGCGCCGAGCCCGCGTCCTTGGGGGAAAGGTGCTGGATGACGCCGGTATAGCCGCGCTGGGCCAGGCCCAGCGGCATCTGCGGACGCGTATCATGGATGTCGGTCATGCCCTGTATTTTCAACGCAGGGCATCGAGGTCAAGCGCGCTCGGTCGCTGAAACTGCACCTTAGAGTGATTTTAAAGTACCAGCTTCGTGACGGAGGCGATTGGCGCCGGGATCGGCGCCAAGATGAGCGCCAAGGATCGGCGCAAAGTCGGCTACTGGGCCGGGACCTTTTCCGCCTGGATGGCGGCCATGGCGCGGCTCTTGAAGTAGTCGAGCACGAACAGGCGGATCGCCGAGGACAGATTGCCCTGCTGGCGGTTGCCGTCGATCTCGCCGACCAGCTCGGACAGCGTCATATTGCGCAGGCCCGAGATCTCCTTCATGCCGTTCCAGAACGCCTCTTCCAGGCTGACGCTGGTCTTGTGACCGGCGACGACGATCGACCGTTTCACGACGGGCGACTTCATGGCTGCTCCTCGCGATCGATCTGGTGCTGGTCCAGATGCGCCTTCGCCTGGTCCGCGCGCGTCTCCTCCGCTGACCGCTCCGCCTTCGTGCGGCCGAACTTCGTTCGGTTGGCGTGCGCCTGCTTCGCCGTGGCTTCCCGCTCGGCGCGCTTCCGGAAACGATTCAGGTTGATGACGTTCGCCATGTCGCGTCTCCATCATCCGATCCTCCGTGGGCAGGATGAAACATTCAGAAACTGTGCGCCGCACTGCGCCCAATGAGACTTGATCGCCATTCGCTTGTCCTCGTCAATCGACCCTTGGGCCATCAAACGATGAATTCCGCCCCGTGGGGGCGGAGGGGCTGCGTAACACGCAATCCCGCCGCGACATTGACGGTAATCAAATCCCGTCCTTTAAGCCCTACATTTAATGGAGCTAGGGGCTCCGTATCATTACGGATGGCTATCGGAATTCGGAATTTATCCCGGGCTGGTCATCTTCTCGGGGCGCACCAGGCGGTCGAATTCCTCCCCCGAGACGAAGCCGAGCCGCAGCGCCTCTTCCTTCAGCGTGGTGCCGTTGGCATGCGCCGTCTTGGCCACCTTGGCCGCGTTGTCGTAGCCGATCTTGGGAGCGAGCGCCGTCACCAGCATCAGCGAACGCTGCATCAGTTCCCTGATGCGCTTCTCGTCGGCGCGGATGCCGCTGACGCAATGCTCGGTGAAGGAGCGCGCGGCGTCCGCCATCAGCCGGATCGAGTGCAGCATGTTGTAGGCCAGCACGGGCTTGTAGACGTTGAGCTCGAAATGGCCCTGGCTGCCGGCGACCGTGATCGCGGTGTGATTGCCGAACACTTGGCAGCACACCATCGTCATCGCCTCGCACTGCGTCGGATTGACCTTGCCCGGCATGATCGAGGAGCCCGGCTCGTTCTCCGGCAGCATCAGTTCGCCGAGGCCCGAACGCGGACCCGATCCGAGCAGGCGGATGTCGTTGGCGATCTTGAACAGGCCTGTCGCGACCGAATTGATGGCGCCGTGCGCCAGCACATAGGCGTCGTTCGAAGCCAGCGCCTCGAACTTGTTGGCCGCGCTGGTGAAGGGCAACTTGGTAATCCCGGCAACGTGCTTTGCGAACAGTTTTGCAAAGCGCGGCTTCGAATTGAGGCCGGTGCCGACGGCGGTGCCGCCCTGCGCCAGCGGATAGAGCTCCTTCACCGCGACCTTGAGCCGGGCGATGCCGCTTTCGACCTGTGCGGCATAGCCGGAAAATTCCTGGCCGAGCGTCAGCGGCGTCGCATCCTGAGTGTGGGTGCGGCCGATCTTGACGATCTTTGCGAACTCCTTCTCCTTCTTGCGCAGCGCGCGCAGCAATTCGCCGAGGGCAGGGACCAGATCGGCGGTGATGCGGCTTGCCGCCGCGATATGCATCGCGGTCGGGAACGAGTCGTTCGACGACTGGCTCATGTTGACGTGATCGTTGGGATGCACCGGCTTCTTGGCACCGAGCTCGCCGCCCAGGAGCTCATTGGCGCGATTGGCGATGACCTCGTTGAGATTCATGTTGCTCTGGGTGCCCGAGCCGGTCTGCCACACCACCAGCGGAAAATGATCGTCCAGCTTGCCCTCGATCACCTCGCGCGCGGCGCGGATGATGGCGTTGGCGCGGCGCTGGTCGAGCAGGCCGAGCTCCTGGTTAGACTGCGCCGCGGCGAGCTTGACGACGCCGAGCGCGTGTACGAGCGAGATCGGCATGCGATCGGTGCCGATGCGAAAATTCTGCCGCGAGCGTTCGGTCTGCGCCCCCCAATAACGATCGGCGAGGACCTCGATGGGGCCGAAGCTGTCGGTCTCGGTGCGGGTCGCCGGGCGTGAGGAGCTGTCGGTCTTCGAGCGGGCGGCCTTCGAGCGGGAAGTCTTCGAGAGTGAAGTTTTGGCCATGAGCACATCCATTCCGCCGCGCGAAATGCCACGCGGCCTCTTCATGTGCCTCTATATAGGGAGTTTGGCCGCCTGCGACGGGCGCCAGTCCGATCTAGATCATTTCTTGCGGAAACGATCCAAGCGCACGACTTCGGCGCCGCCCTGGTTCGGAGCCGCCGGCTCTTCGGCGCCTTCCGCAGGTTCAGTGGCAGGGGGCACCGCGACCGCTGACGGGGCGGGAGCGGCCGGCAATGTCTCGGCCGAGAGGTCGGCGACATCGGAGGTGTCGAACTGGAGGCCGAATTTCACGGACGGATCGAGGAAGCTCTTGATGGCGCTGAACGGCACGATCAGCCGCTCCGGAATGCCGCCGAAGGACAGGCCGACCTCGAAGCGGTCCTCGAGCACGGTCAAATCCCAGAACTGGTGCTGCAGGATGATCGTCATCTCTTCCGGGTATTGGGCCAGCAGCCGTGAGGACAATTTCACGCCGTCGGCCTTCGACACGAAGGTGATGAAGAAATGATGCTCGCCGGGCAGTCCTTGGGACGCGGCGTCGGTCAGCACCTTGCGCAACACGCCGCGCAGTGCGTCGCGGGCCAGCACATCGTATCGGATATGATCGGTCGCCATGGTGGTCCTGTTGCATTCCAGGAGCTGGGCCCTGTCGGCCCGACTCGCCAAGCCGCAATAGTACCGCGCCTGACGGGTCAGCAGGAGTCCCCGCGGGGTAGGAAATAAGAGGTAAGTGGAGGCTTCTGTTGCCAGGTGCCTCCGAACCCCGCCTAACGGAGCTTAACCCGTTAGGACTTCAGAATGGTCTTTCAAACTGCGTTACGCAGCCTGAGCAACCGGAGCAAAGTTGTCGTTGGCAACTATTGCATAGCCCGATAACGGCGGAACAATACCGAGAAAAAGAACGCCCTTTACGCCCTCGTCGATCCTATTTCGCCCCCGCCAAAGCCCGCCTCAGGGCCAGCCCGCTGGTGGGCTTTGGTGGAGGCGCCGGGTACCGCCCCCGGGTCCGAATGGTTTATTGCGACGACCGTTTATTTCCATAGCCGGCGAACCGGCACTCCCAATATAGGGGGCAAAGGTTTCAAATAACAGGTGTTTCGAGCGATCATTCCGAGGTTCCCTTTGGATAGGTTCCCGACAGGCTTGGCCGCGCGTCGGCCGGCGTTCTAAGCTCCTGACATGTCCGAGGATTCCGCACCGGCCGCCCAACAACCAGTTCAAGAGCCGGACTGTCCAGCCACCAGCGCCGTTCCGCCGGGCTTGCTCGCGCTGTTCTTGGCCTTTGCCAGGATGTCGCTGGCGGGCTTCGGCGGGGTTTTGGTGTTCGCCAGGCAGGCCATCGTCGAGCAGCACCGCTGGATGACGGCGG
Organism: Bradyrhizobium sp. Ken51; assembly: GCF_055807435.1. Lineage (NCBI taxonomy): Bacteria > Pseudomonadati > Pseudomonadota > Alphaproteobacteria > Hyphomicrobiales > Nitrobacteraceae > Bradyrhizobium > Bradyrhizobium sp. Ken51. The sequence goes on from NZ_JBVVPB010000005.1 coordinate 169,687, forward strand.
ACGAGTTCAACGAGACTTTTGCGCTCTGCCATTTCCTGCCCGGGCCCAATATCGTCAATCTGTCCATGGTGTTCGGCGCGCGGCTGCGCGGGATCGCCGGAGGCATTGCCGCCTTCGCAGGGCTGTTGCTGCCGCCCACGCTGATCATGACGGTGCTCGCGATCATCTACGCCCGGTTCGGCGATGTGGAGGTGCTGCGCCGCATCCTCGCGGGCATTTCCTGTGCGGCCGTCGGCCTCTTGATCGCGGTGGTCTTCCGGATGGCGACGCCGTTGCTCAAGCGGCTGGACGCCGTCGCGCTCATCCTGATGCTGGGCGTATTCCTCGCCATCGGCGTCCTTCGCCTGCCGCTCCAGATCGTGCTTTTGGTCGCGATTCCCGTCAGTATCGGCACTGCCTTTCTGATGGGGCGGAAGGTAGCAGCATGAACGCGGAGAACCCGATCTGGGCGCTGATCTCGACCTTCGGCCTGATGTCGCTGTTCGCGGTCGGCGGCGCCGCGGCGGCGGTACCCGAGATGCACCGCATCGCGGTCGATGTGCATCACTGGATGACCGATAAGCAGTTCGCCGACGCCTATGCGATCGCGCAGCTGTCACCAGGTCCGAACGTGCTTATCGTCACGTTAATCGGCTATGCCGTCGCCGGCATCCCCGGCGCGCTGGCGGCGACCTTGGCCATGTGCCTGCCCACCGCGCTGCTTGCCTATTATGTCAGCCGGCTCCTCAATCGGCCGAGCCAATCGCGCTGGCCGGGGCTGATCCAGGCTGCACTGGTTCCGCTCTCGATCGGCTTGATGGCGGCGAGCGCCCTGATCCTGGCCCAGTCGACCGATCGCACGCTTGCTGCGCTGCTTCTGACCGCGACGGTTGCAGTGGTCGCATCCATCTCGCGCATCAATCCACTATGGATTTTGCTGGTCGGGGGCTTGTTGGGTTTTGCTGGCATTGTGTAATGAAAATGGCTAGGCAGTGATCCGGGCGGGGGGATCGATTTCCAGCCGATTAGAACAACAGTGCTCGTGGCTTACGGGTCGCGGAGGAGACATGCATGGCCGATACGCTGGGCCACTCGGCGACAGCCAACCGAAACACCTCGGTGGTGATCAGCTTTTGTCTGCTGGCCATAGCGCCGCAGATTTTCGAATTCATCTGGTCGTTCGGGACGATCGTTGGCTGGGGCGCCGGACGCGGCCCGGCCACCGTCGTGATCAGCCACGCTACGGCGCTGCTCGCGGGCGCGCCCGGCGCGTTGCTTGGAGCGGTCGGCGGTGACACCAAGAAGGCGTCATCCGATGTGCTGCTGGCGCTGATCTATTCCTATCCGATCTTTGCGGTGGCGATTCTCACGATCTTCATGACGATCAGGTCGGCGCAGGACTATGTCGGCGGGATCGTGCTGATGGCGCTCGCTTTGTTCGCACTGTGGGCCTCCAGCGATTTGCAGGGGATGCGCGGCTTCTCCTTTGGCGCCGGCACGGCGCCGCGGATGTTTGGCGGGCTGCTCGTCGCACTTGGCGCCGGCATCGCGTTGACGGGACTGCTGACCGACGGGCCGGGCATGGCGCACTATGCCTGGCGTGGGCCGCTCTTCGTGATGGTCTCGATCGTCTTCTTCGCACTGGCGATTCGTCCGCTTGGGGTGGTGGTTACGGCGTTCGCAAGCTTCATGATCGCGGCGATGGGCACGCATGAGACGCGCTGGGTCGAAGCGCTCATCGTCGGCGCCTGCCTAACGCTGGGCTGCGCGGTGCTCTTCCCCTACGTGCTAGGCCTGCCGATGCCGATGTTCCCGCGCTTCCTGGTTCAGTGAGGGTGTGATGTTCGATCTCTTCCACAATCTGGGCCTCGGTTTCGGTGTGGTGTTTCAGATCTCGTGGTGGTCACCCTGGTGGCTCTACGGTCTGTCGCTCCCGATCTCGATCAATATTCTCATGTGCCTGATTGGTGCGTTGGTCGGCACGCTGGTCGGCGTGCTGCCCGGTATCGGCACCGTCGCAACCGTGGCGATGCTCCTGCCGATCACGTTCGGATTGCCGCCGGTCGGCGCGCTGATCATGCTCGCCGGCATCTATTATGGCGCCCAGTACGGCGGCTCCACCACCTCGATCCTGGTCAATATTCCCGGTGAGGCGACCTCGGTCGTCACCGCAATCGACGGCCACCAGATGGCAAAGCAAGGCCGTGCCGGCCCGGCGCTGGCGATCGCGGCGATCGGTTCGTTCTTCGCCGGCTGCGTCGCGACCGTGCTTATCGCCGTGCTCGGCGCGCCTCTGACCAAGCTGGCACTGGCGTTCGGTCCGGCCGAATATTTCTCGCTGATGGTGCTCGGCCTGATCTTCGCGGTGGTGCTGGCCAAGGGCTCGGTGCTGAAAGCGATCGCGATGATCGTGTTCGGCCTGATGCTGTCGATGGTCGGCTCCGACATCGAGACCGGCGCCTCGCGGATGGCGTTCAACATTCCGGAGCTTGCCGACGGTCTCGGCTTTGCGACGGTCGCGATGGGCGTGTTTGGCTTCGCCGAGATCATCCGCAACCTCGACGCCGGCGCCGAGATGAACCGCGATCTCGTGCAGCAGAAGATCACCGGCCTGATGCCGACCAGGAAGGACCTGATCGACTCGACGCCTGCGATCCTGCGCGGCACCGTGCTCGGCTCGATCCTCGGCATCCTGCCGGGCGGCGGCGCGGTCATCGCGTCCTTTGCGTCCTACACGCTCGAGAAGAAGATCGCCAAGAACCCGTCGCGGTTCGGCCGTGGTGCGATCGAGGGCGTGGCGGCGCCGGAAAGCGCCAACAATGCCGCAGCGCAGACCTCCTTCATCCCGCTGTTGACGCTCGGCATCCCGCCCAACGCCGTGATGGCGCTGATGGTGGGCGCGATGACCATCCACGGCATCGTGCCCGGTCCGCAGGTGATGCAGAAGCAGCCGGAGCTGGTCTGGGGCATGATCGCCTCGATGTGGATCGGCAATCTGATGCTGATCATCATCAACCTGCCGCTGGTCGGAATCTGGGTGCGGCTGTTGCGCGTCCCCTACCGGCTGATGTTCCCCTCGATCGTGATCTTCTGCGCGATCGGCATCTACTCGGTGAACAACGCGCCGGTCGACGTCATCCTCGCAGGCGTGTTCGGTCTGGTCGGCTACTGGCTGATCAAGCACGATTTCGAGCCGGCGCCGCTGTTGCTCGGCATGGTGCTCGGACCGCTGATGGAAGAGAACCTGCGCCGCGCGTTGCTGATCTCGCGCGGCGACTGGAGCGTGTTCCTGACGCGTCCGCTGTCGGCCGTGCTGCTCGCGATTGCGGCTTTCCTCCTGGTGCTCACGGTGCTGCCCGCGTTGCGTGCCAAGCGAGACGAGGTGTTCACGGAATCCGAAAACTAAGGAGCGCCGCGCCTGCGGCGCGCGCCGGGGCTCGAACCCAAGCCGGCAAGTTGGCCAGCAGGATCAATCTGATAGACGAGGGGCGGGACGCTGAGTTCCGCCCCTTGTCGTTTGCACCGGGAACGCTCACTTTTCCGGGTATAATGCGTATGGATGGCGAATCGCCGCTGTCGCAGCGCGGGGGCGGCCGCTAAATTCGCCGCCTCCCCAAAGGCTCACGCACATGCACCAGTATCAGGACCTGCTCGAGCGGATTCTTTCAGACGGCGCCGAAAAGACCGACCGGACCGGCACCGGCACGCTCTCGGTGTTCGGCCATCAGATGCGCTTCAACCTGTCCGCCGGTTTTCCGATGCTGACCACCAAGCGCCTGCCGCTGAAGGCGATCGTGCACGAGCTGTTGTGGTTCCTGAAGGGCGATACCAACATCAAATATCTGCGCGACAACGGCGTCACCATCTGGGACGAATGGGCCGACGCCAATGGCGATCTCGGCCCTGTCTACGGCCATCAGTGGCGCTCCTGGCCCGCGCCGGACGGACGCAGCATCGATCAGATCGCGAACGTGGTCGACATGATCAAGCGCAATCCGGACTCGCGCCGCCTGATCGTCTCGGCCTGGAATCCGGCCGAGGTCGACAAGATGGCGCTGCCGCCGTGCCACTGCCTGTTCCAGTTCTACGTCGCCAACGGCAAGCTGTCGTGCCAGCTCTATCAGCGCTCGGCCGACGTGTTCCTCGGCGTGCCCTTCAACATCGCCTCCTACGCGCTGCTCACCATGATGGTGGCGCAGGTCACGGGCTTGAAGCCCGGCGACTTCGTGCACTCGTTCGGTGACACCCATCTCTATTCCAACCATCTGGAGCAGGCGAAGCTCCAGCTCACGCGCGCGCCGCGGGCGCTGCCGGTGATGCGGATCAATCCCGATGTGAAGGATATCTTCTCCTTCCGTTACGAGGACTTTGAGCTCGTCGGCTACGATCCGCATCCGCACATCAAGGCCGCGGTCGCGGTCTGACGCCGATGTCGCTCAACATCCGACGTGTGCGTCCCGGCGAGGCCGGGCTTGTTCTCGCTTTCATCCGCGAACTCGCCGAGTACGAAAAGCTCTCGCACGAGGTCGAGGCGACCGAGGCGATGATCGCCGACGCACTGTTCGGCGAGCGGCCGCAACTCCATTGCGCTCTCGCCGAGTGGAATGGTGAGGCGGTCGGCTTCGCGGTGTGGTTTGCGAATTTTTCGACGTTCAGCGGCCGCCACGGCATCTATCTCGAAGATTTGTATGTGCGGCCGTCGCATCGGGGCAGGGGCCTCGGCAGGGCGCTGCTCGTGCACCTCGCCAGGGAATGCGTCGAGAACGGCTGGTCGCGGCTGCAATGGGCGGTGCTCGACTGGAACGCGCCGTCGATCGCGTTCTACAAATCGCTCGGTGCCGTCATGCTTGATGACTGGACGCTGTGCCGCGTCACCGGTCCGGCGCTGACGCGGCTTGCCGGGAGCGCGTCCTGATGGAGATCGTCTTCGTCGTCGCGATCGCGGAGAACGGCGTCATAGGCGCCGGCAACGCGATGCCGTGGCGAATGAAATCCGACATGGCGCGCTTCAAGGCGCTCACGATCGGCAAGCCCGTGATCATGGGCCGCAGGACCTTCGAATCCCTGCCCCGGCCGCTTCCGGGCCGCACCAATATCGTTGTCACGCGCGATGCGGATTACCGCGCCGCTGGCGCCATCGTCACCACATCGACCGCCGAGGCAGACGCCATCGCGCGCGGCGATGCCCTGCGGCGTTCGGTCGCCGAGATCGCCGTGATTGGCGGTGCCGAAATCTACCGGCAATGGCTCGATCGCGCCGATCGCCTCGAAATCACCGAAGTGCATGCCCGCCCCGAAGGCGACACGCATTTCGACATCAACAGGGCGGAGTGGGATGAGGTTGAGCGCATCCGTCATCCTGCCGGCCCCCACGACAGCGCCGACTACTCCTATGTGACATATCGTCGGCGGGTGGGCCATTAACCGCATTTGCCAATGTTAACATTGACTTTTCTGCCCCCGAGCTTAGCTCGGAGGGCGGCGAGCGCTGCGTTGTAAGGGACCTGCCTGTCCCCTATAAAGCCGGACCGGACAAAGCGGGCGGGGGCAATTTCACCCTGCCGAGGAGAGCGTCGAATGCCGTGGAAGAATCAGGGCGGTGGCCCATGGGGCTCGGGTCCGAAGGGACCATGGGGCAACGGCCCGCAACCGGTCGGGCCCAGGCCGCCGGATCTGGAAGACCTTCTGCGGCGCGGCCAGGATCGCCTCCAGCAGATCATGCCGGGTGGCTATTTCTCCGGCATCGGCATCACGCTGATCGTGCTGCTCATCGTCGCGTTCTGGCTGCTGTCGGGCTTCTTCCGGGTGCAGTCCGAAGAGCTCGGCGTCGTGCTGCGCTTCGGCAAGCATGTCCGCACCGTCGAGCCCGGCCTAAACTACCATCTGCCCTATCCGATCGAGACGGTGCTGCTGCCAAAGGCATTGCGCGTTTCCACCATCTCCATCGGCATGACGCTGATCGACGATCCGGCGCGGCGCGGCCGCTCCATTCGTGACGTGCCGGAAGAGAGCCTGATGCTGACCGGCGACGAGAACATCGTCGACGTCGACTTCACGGTGCTCTGGCGCATCAAGCCTAACGGCGTCGGCGATTTCCTTTTCAACATCCAGAATCCCGAAGGCACCGTGAAGGCGGTTGCCGAGAGCGCGATGCGCGAGGTGATCGGCCGCTCGCAGATCCAGCCGATCCTGACCGGCGCGCGCAACGTCACCGAACAGGGCGTGCAGGAACTGATCCAGAAGACCCTGGACAGCTACGGCGCCGGCATTCAGATCAGCCAGGTGCAGATGCAGAAGGTCGACCCGCCGGCTCAGGTGATCGACGCCTTCCGCGACGTCCAGGCGGCGCGCGCCAACCTCGAGCAGCTGCAGAACGAGGCGCAGACCTATGCCAACCAGGTCGTGCCGCAGGCACGCGGACGTGCGGCGCAGATCATGCAGGCCGCCGAAGGCTACAGGGAGCAGACCGTCGCCGAGGCCAAGGGCCAGAGCTCGCGCTTCCTGAAGGTTTACGAGGAATACAAGAAGGCGCCCGACGTGACGCGTGAACGGATTTATCTGGAGACGATGGAGCGCGTGCTCGGTGGCTCGGAAAAGCTGATCTATGACGGCGGCCAGTCGGGCCAGGGCGTCGTGCCTTATCTGCCGCTCAGCGAATTGACGACCAAGCGGCCACCTGCAGCCGGCCAGCAGACGACCGGAGGCAACCGATGAGATCTCCAGTTACAGGCATCGCCACGCTGCTCGGCCTCCTGCTCGTCGTGATCGTGGGCTACATGTCCCTGTTCACGGTGGCGCAGACCGAGCAGACCATCGTGCTGCAGTTCGGCAAGCCCGTCGACGTCGTCACCGCTCCCGGCCTGCACTTCAAGGCGCCGTGGAATTCGGTGATCAACATCGATAAACGCATCCTCGATCTGGAGAACCCGTCGCAGGAAGCGATCGCGTCCGACCAGAAGCGGCTCGTGGTCGACGCCTTCGCGCGTTACCGCATCAAGGACGCGTTGCGCTTCTATCAGAGCATCGGCTCGATCCAGGCCGCCAACATCCAGCTCACCACGCTCTTGAACGCGGCGCTGCGCCGCGTTCTCGGCGAGGTGACCTTCATCAACGTGGTCCGCGACGACCGCGAGAAGCTGATGCAGCGCATCCGCGATCAGCTCGACCACGAGGCCGACGGCTACGGCATCCAGGTCGTCGACGTCCGGATCCGCCGCGCCGATTTGCCCGAGCAGAACAGCCAGGCGGTCTATCTGCGCATGAAGACGGAACGCGAGCGCGAAGCCGCCGAGTTCCGCGCGCAGGGCGGCCAGAAGGCACAGGAGATCCGCTCCAAGGCCGACCGCGAGGCGACCGTGATCGAGGCGGATGCAAGGTCGCTGGCCGAGCAGACGCGCGGCGTCGGCGATGCCGAGCGCAACCGTCTGTTCGCCGAAGCCTACGGCAAGGATGCGGATTTCTTCGCCTTCTACCGCTCGATGGCGGCCTATGAGACCGGGCTGCGCGCGAACGACACCCGCTTCCTGCTGCGGCCGGACTCGGATTTCTTCCGGTTCTTTGGTAACCCGTCCGGCAAGACGGCGACTACGACGCCAGCGAAGCCGTAAGCGAGACAAGGGCGGCAGGTCTGGCCGCCCTTCGTCCAGACAAGAACAGCACAACGGGAGGTTCCAATCCGATGAGGTCCATTGCGTTCACCGACTTCCTCATCGGTTTGGGCATCCTGTTCGTGCTGGAAGGCTTGATGTTCGCGGCGAGCCCGGCCTGGATGCGCAAGGCCATGAAAAGCGCGATGGCCACGCCGGACAATATCCTGCGGGCGGTCGGCATTGGTTCGGCCGTGGCCGGCCTGATCCTGATCTGGGTTATGCGACGTCCAATTTAACCGTCGCACCAACGCCAAAGTGAAGGCGAGGGACCGGTTTTCGCCTTATTATCCGGGTCTTGAGGCCCGTTAAGGTCCGCGCTTGCGCCGTCCCCCCGTTCGAGCGCAGTCTTGACGTCGAATCCTTGTTTCCTGGAGATCACAATGACCGCTGCCACCATTGCCCCGACCCGTTTGCGCTTAGGGCTGGCCGCGCTCGCCGTGGGCGTTTTCAGCGCACTCGGCACACCGGCCTATGCGCGCGGACCGGATGGCATCGCCGACGTCGCCGAAAAGGTGATCGACGCGGTCGTCAACATCTCGACCTCGCAGACCGTCGAAGCCAAGGGCGGGGGCGGCGGCAATGCCATGCCGCAATTGCCGCCCGGCTCGCCCTTCGAGGAGTTCTTCGACGACTTCTTCAAGAATCGCAAGGGTCCCGGCGGCGGCAGCAAGGGCGGCGAGAACGGCCCCGCGCCGCGCAAGACCAACTCGCTCGGAAGTGGCTTCATCATCGACACATCAGGCGTCGTCGTTACCAACAACCACGTCATCGCGGATGCCGACGAGATCAACGTCATTCTCAACGACGGGACCAAGATCAAGGCCGAGTTGGTCGGCGTCGACAAGAAGACCGACCTTGCCGTGCTCAAGTTCAAGCCATCGAAGCCGCTGGTGTCTGTGAAGTTCGGCGATTCCGACAAGCTGCGCCTCGGCGACTGGGTGGTCGCGATCGGCAATCCTTTCAGCCTCGGCGGCACCGTGACGGCCGGTATCGTCTCGGCGAAGAACCGTGACATCTCCTCAGGTCCCTATGACAGCTACATTCAGACCGACGCCTCCATCAATCGCGGCAATTCCGGCGGTCCGCTGTTCAACCTCGATGGCGACGTCATCGGCGTCAACACGCTGATCATCTCGCCCTCCGGCGGCTCGATCGGCATCGGCTTCGCCGTACCGTCGAAGACGGTCGCGGGTGTCGTCGACCAGCTCCGCCAGTTCGGCGAATTGCGCCGCGGCTGGCTGGGCGTGCGCATCCAGAGCGTCACTGACGAGATCGCCGAGAGCCTGAACATCAAGCCGCCGCGCGGTGCGCTGGTTGCCGGCATCGACGACAAGGGCCCGGCCAAGCCGGCCGGCATCGAGCCCGGCGACGTCGTCGTCAAGTTCGACGGCAAGGACGTCAAGGACCCCAAGGATCTCTCTCGCGTGGTCGCCGACACGGCGGTCGGCAAGGAAGTCGACGTCGTCATCATCCGCAAGGGTCAGGAGGAGACCAAGAAGGTCACGCTCGGCCGGTTGCAGGATCCCGAGAAGGTGCAGGCCGCAGTGAAGACCGACGAGCCCGCGCCTGAAAAGACTGTGACACAGAAGGCGCTCGGCCTCGATCTCGCGGCGCTGAGCAAGGATCTGCGTGCACGCTACAAGATCAAGGACACCGTCAAGGGCGTTGTCGTCACCAATGTCGATGCCAATTCGGATGCCGCCGAGAAGCGCCTCTCTGCCGGCGACGTCATCGTCGAGGTGGCGCAGGAGGCCGTCTCCAGCGGCGCCGACATCCAGAAGCGGGTCGACCAGCTCAAGAAGGACGGCAAGAAATCGGTGCTGCTGCTGGTGTCGAACGCCGACGGCGAGCTGCGCTTCGTGGCGTTGAGCGTGCAGTAGGCGCGCTCGCTTTCACCTCTCGTCGTGGCCGGGCTTGACCCGGCCATCCACGCCTTGCCACGCGGACGGGCGTGACGTGGATGCCCGGGACAAGACAGGACATGACGGCGGAGAGGAGGACGCTAAGCCTCCACAAACTCCTCGCGCCGATACCCCTGCGCATACAGCAGCGCGGTGAGATCGCCATGATCGATCCGCGCCGCTGCAGCCGCGGCTACCGCGGGCTTCGCATGATACGCCACGCCCAGTCCCGCCGCCTGGATCATCGCGAGATCATTGGCGCCGTCGCCGACCGCCAGCGAGTCGACGTCGTCGAGATCGAACGACTCCATCAGATCCACCAGGGTCGCGAGCTTTGCCGCGCGGCCCAAAATCGGCTCCTTCACCTCGCCGGTGAACTTGCCGTCGCGGACCACGAGCTCGTTGGCGCGGTTCTCCTGGAAGCCGATCCTGGTGGCGACCGCGCTGGTGAACAGCGTGAAGCCGCCGGAGACGAGACAGGCATAGGCGCCATGGGCGCGCATGGTCGCGACCAGTTCGCGGCCACCCGGCGTCAGTGTAATGTGCTTCGCCAGCACCTCGTCGACAGCACTGGCGGGGAGGTCCTTGAGCAGCGCAACGCGCTCACGTAGCGCCGGCTCGAACTCGACCTCGCCGCGCATCGCGCGTTCGGTGATGGCGGCCACATGGGCCTTCACCCCGACGAAATCGGCGAGCTCGTCGATGCATTCCTGGCCGATCATGGTGGAATCCATGTCGGCGAGAAAAAGCTTCTTGCGCCGGAAGCCGACTGGCTGCACCACGATGTCGATGGGCAGGTCGCCGCGAAGCTCGCGGAGCCGCTGTTCGATGGCGTGACGGTCGCCTTCGAGGTTACTGTCGGCGCCGAAGGGGATATCGACTGCAACCCCGTCGAAGAGCCAGTGCGCGGGAGCTGCCTGAGGCAGCACGGCGCGGGCGCCGTCGACGATGGTCGAGTCGAGCGCGGGATTATTCGGGTTGCAGATCAGCGTGGCGACGAGGGACATTTGAGGTTTTCGTGAGCGAGGGGCAAGTCGGCAGAAGGCATGTTGGCAAGGCGGTGCTTATCGCAGGCCCGACCGCCAGCGGCAAGTCGGCGCTGGCGCTGGAGCTTGCGCTCGCTGCGGGCGGGGTCGTGATCAATGCCGATTCCATGCAGGTCTACCGCGACCTCCGCATCATCACCGCGCGTCCCACAGATGGCGACGAGGCGCAGGTGCCTCATCGCCTGTACGGCCATGTCGATGCGGCCGTGAATTTTTCGGCTGGTGCCTGGGTGAGCGACGTGGCGAAGGCGCTTGAACAGGCGCAAGCCGAAGGCCGCCTGCCGATCTTCATCGGCGGCACCGGGCTGTACTTCAAGGCGCTGACGGCGGGCCTTTCCGTGGTACCGCCAATTCCCGCCGAGGTGCGCGAGGACGTTCGGGCGCGGCTGGAGCGGAACGGCGTCGAGGCGCTGCACGCGGAACTCGCAGCCGCCGATCCTCGAGCCGCCGAACGATTGAACCTGCGCGATCGCACGCGCATTGCGCGCGCGCTCGAAGTGGTCGAAGCCACCGGCCGTTCGCTGCTGGACTGGCACCATGAGGGCCAGCCGCCGCTGCTGCCGAAGGACAGTTTTCGCGCCGTGTTCATCGCCCCCGAGCGCGATGAGCTCTATGCCCGCATCGACGCCCGCTTCGACGCCATGCTGGGCGCTGGCGCGCTGAAGGAGGTCGAGCGTCTCGCCGCCCGAAATCTCGATCCGCTGCTGCCGGCGATGAAGGCTCATGGCGTGCCGGCGCTGATCCGGCATCTGCGCGGAGAGCTCAGCCTGGAGCAGGCGGCCACCATCGGCCGCGCCGACACCCGCCACTACGCCAAGCGGCAGTTCACCTGGTTTCGGCACCAATTGCCCGAATTCGAGTGGGTGAAGCCGGAGGAGACGACGGGCTGGCGGGCGGCGATGGTGAATGCGGCACGGGGCTCCGGCTGACACGCTTTTGTGCCTCGGGTCGCGAATTTACCTCTCGCTCAACCCCGGGAACACCGCTACACTGGCAAAATCGCGCGGGAACGGCCGCATTGCCTTGACATCGGGGCGCCGGCCGCTATGTTTCGCGCAACCTTTGGGAAGCCGGGCACCTGCCATGCGTAACATTATTACCAAACTCCTTATCTCCGTCGTACCCAGGCACACCGCCGGGGGTGGCTAGCTGCCATCCACATGACAGGCGGTGTGCATGGGTCCCTCTTCGGGGCCTTTTTTATTTCCCGAACCCGAGACGAACGAAGCCGCTGACAACAGCGCATCCGGAGCAAGCCAATGAGCGACAAGAGCCACGATCCGAACCAGATGACCGGCGCCGCGATGATCGTCCGCGCGCTCATTGATCATGGCGTGACCGACATTTTCGGCTATCCCGGCGGCGCGGTGCTCCCGATCTACGACGAGATCTTTCAGCAGAGCGAAGTCCAGCACATCCTGGTCCGCCACGAGCAGGGCGCGGGCCACGCCGCCGAGGGCTATGCGCGTTCGACCGGCAGGCCGGGCGTTGCACTGGTGACCTCCGGCCCCGGCGCCACCAACATGGTGACGCCGCTCACCGACGCGCTGATGGACTCGATCCCGCTGGTCTGCATCTCCGGCCAGGTGCCGACGCATCTGATCGGCAACGACGCGTTCCAGGAATGCGACACCGTCGGTATCACGCGCCCCTGCACCAAACACAACTGGCTCGTGCGCGACGTCAACGATCTCGCCAAGGTGCTGCACGAGGCGTTTTACGTTGCGACCACGGGTCGACCCGGCCCGGTGCTCGTCGACGTGCCCAAGGACGTCCAGTTCGCAACCGGCACCTATCATCCGCCGCGCAAATCCGACGTGCATCGCTCCTACGCGCCGCGGGTGAAGGGCGATGCGACGCAGATCCGCAAGGCCGTGGCGCTGCTCGCAGGCGCCAAGCGCCCCGTGATCTACAGCGGCGGCGGCGTGATCAATTCCGGCCCCGAGGCAACCAGGCTGCTGCGCGAATTGGTCGAGGTCACCGGTTTCCCGATCACCTCGACCCTGATGGGCCTCGGCGCCTATCCCGCGTCGGGCAAGAGCTGGCTCGGCATGCTCGGCATGCACGGCACCTACGAAGCCAACATGACCATGCATGATTGCGACGTCATGCTGTGCGTCGGCGCGCGCTTCGACGATCGCATCACCGGCCGCGTCGACGCGTTCTCGCCGGGCTCGAAGAAGATCCACATCGACATCGACCCGTCCTCGATCAACAAGAACATCCGCGTCGACGTGCCGATCATCGGCGACTGCGGCAACATCCTCGGCGACATACTCCAGGTGTTCAAGGCGGAGGCGAAGAAGCCCGACATCAAGGCGTGGTGGCAGCAGATCGCGCAGTGGCGCGCCCGCAACTCGCTCTATTACAGGAAGAGCAACGACGTCATCCTGCCGCAGCATGCGATCCAGAGCCTGTTCGAGGCGACCCGCGGCAAGGACACCTACATCACCACCGAGGTCGGCCAGCATCAGATGTGGGCCGCGCAGTTCTACGGCTTCGAGGAGCCGCATCGCTGGATGACCTCGGGCGGTCTCGGCACCATGGGCTACGGCTTGCCGGCCGCGGTCGGCGTGCAGGTTGCCCATCCCGACAGCCTCGTCATCGACATCGCGGGGGATGCCTCGGTGCAGATGACGATGCAGGAGATGTCGACGGCGGTGCAGTACGAGCTGCCGATCAAGATCTTCATCCTGAACAACCAATACATGGGCATGGTGCGGCAGTGGCAGCAGCTGCTCCATGGCAACCGCCTGTCGCATTCCTACTCGGAGGCGATGCCGGACTTCGTCAAGCTCGCGGAAGCCTATGGCGGGGTCGGCATCCAGGTGCACAAGCCCGGCGATCTCGACGGCGCCATCCAGGAGATGATCTCGGTCAAGCGCCCGGTGCTGTTCGACTGCCGCGTCGCGTCGCTGGAAAATTGTTTCCCGATGATTCCCTCCGGCAAGGCGCACAACGAGATGCTGTTGCCGGAGCAGGCGAATGACGAAGCCACCGCAAAGGCGTTCGCCGGCGGCAAGGCGCTGGTGTGAGCGTGATCGTCACAAATTCCGCTGTCATCGCCCGGCTTGACCGGGCGATCCAGTACGCCGCGGCCTCTCGATCCCCTCGGGGGCCTCTGGAATACTGGATCCCCGCCTTCGCGCGGATGACAGTCGCGAGAGATGGTTGATGGGAAGGTAAAATGTCCGACCTGAAGGAGCTCGAACGCGCACATGCGATCGTGGGGCAGGCGGTGCCGGCAACGCCGGCGCACGCCTGGCCGCTGCTCGCCGAGCGGCTCGGCACGCAAGTTCTGGTCAAGCACGAGAACCACACGCCGACGGGCGCCTTCAAGGTGCGCGGCGGGCTCGTCTATCTCGATCGGCTGAAGCGCGAACGGCCGAACATTCCGGGCATCATTTCGGCGACGCGCGGCAATCATGGCCAGAGCCTCGCCTTTGCGGCGAGCCGCCATGGCGTGCCTGCCGTGATTTATGTGCCGCGCGGCAATTCGGCTGAGAAGAACCGGGCGATGAAGGCGTTTGGCGCCGAGCTCGTCGAGCATGGCGAGGACTTTCAGGCCGCACGCGAGGAAGCCGGACGCCACGCGCAGTTTGCCGGGCTGCACATGGTGCCGTCGTTCCATACCGACCTGGTGCTGGGCGTGGCGACCTATGCGCTCGAATTGTTCCGGGCCGCGCCGGATCTCGACGTCCTCTATGTGCCGATCGGGCAGGGCTCGGGCATCTGCGGCTGCATCATGGCGCGCGATCTGCTCGGCCTGAAGACCGAGATCGTCGGGGTGCAGTCGACCGAGGCGCCGTCCTACGCGCTGTCGTTCGCGGCGGGCCAAGTCGTGACCACCGAGACCAGCAACACGCTCGCGGACGGCATGGCGACGCGGATTCCCGATCCGGAAGCGCTCGCCATCATCCTCAAGGGCGCCGCGCGTATCGTCCAAGTGACGGACGATGAGATCGCGCTCGCGATCCATGCGCTCTGGACCGACACCCACAATCTCGCCGAAGGCGCCGGTGCCGCAGCGCTTGCCGCGGCGCTTCAGGAAAAGACCAAGCTACAGGGCAAGCGCGTCGGTCTCGTGCTGTCCGGCGGCAATATCGATTTCGATCTGTTCCGCGGTTGGGTCGGAACGGATGCGCCGGTCGCTCGTCGGGCGACGGCGTAACGACGAGAATGAAGGGGACGACAATGAACCAGCCCGCATCCGCCTATTTCATCGAGGAGCGCCACGACCCGAACGAGACGCACACGCTTTCGGTGCTCGTGCAGAACGAGCCCGGCGTGCTCGCGCGCGTCATCGGCCTGTTCTCGGGGCGCGGCTACAACATCGAGAGCCTCACGGTCTCGGAGACCGAGAGCCAGAAGCATCTCTCGCGCATCACCATCGTCACCACGGGTACGCCGATGGTGATCGAGCAGATCAAGCATCAGCTTGACCGCATGATCCCGGTCTATCGCGTCGTCGACATGACGCTGACCAAGCGCTCGATCGAGCGCGAGTTGGCGATGGTCAAGGTGCGCGGAGAGGGCGAGCATCGCGTCGAGGCGCTGCGGCTGGCGGATGCGTTCCGCGCCCGCGTGATTGACGCCACCACCGAGAGCTTTGTGTTCGAGATCACAGGCAATACCGACAAGATCAATCAGTTTATCGACCTGATGCGTCCGCTTGGCCTCGTCGAAGTGTCGCGCACCGGTGTTGCCGCGATCGGTCGCGGGCCTGAAGGAATGTGAGCCATGCTGGCGCGCGACTGGTATTACAACGAGCGGAACCGGATGGGGATCGGGCCTGCGGTGGCCTCGATCTACGACAGTCATGACGATGCCGATCTACGGGCGCGCGCCGCGCTGAAGATGCTTGGCGTCCAGCGCGGCTGGCGCATTGCCGACATCGGTTGCGGCAACGGCGTGCTCGCGACCGAGGCTGCGCTGATGGGCGCCGAGGTCGACGCCATCGACATCTCGCCCGCGATGCTGGCGCTCGCCGAGATCTACGCGCGCGACCGCAAGGCGCCCGTGCGCACGCAGTCCGCCGGCCTGCTCAGCTTCGCCTACCGGCCGGAATCCTATGACCTGATCGTCAGCGAGTTCACGCTGCACCATCTGCCGGATTTCTGGAAGGCGGTGGCGATGTCGCGGATCTATCGCGCGCTCAAGCCCGGTGCCACCTTCTATTTGCGCGACATCGTCTACGCCTCGATGCCCGATGCCGTCGAGCGCGACGTCGATCAATGGGCCGACTTTGAGATCAAGAACCACGATGTTCCGCGTGAAAGCGTCGTCACCCACATGCGCGACGAGTATTCCACTTTTGGCTGGGTCATGGAGCGGATGCTGGCCGACGTCGGCTTCACGCTGGTCTCGGCCGATTACCACGCCCCGATGCACGGCACTTATCTGCTGCGGAAACCCAATTCTTCCACGTAAGGCCGGCAAGCGGCTCGACCAGAACAACAAACAGGGCTGCACGACAGAGCAGAACCGGGAACGACAATGAAGCCGGCCGACATCCTCATCGCCATCCTGGTGGCGATCATCTGGGGGCTTGCCTTCGTGGCGAGCCGGATCGCGCTCGACGAATTTTCGCCGGAGCTGATGACGGCGATGCGCTTCGCCATTGCGGCGGTCCCCTGCCTGTTCATTCGTAAGCCGAAGGTCGCCTGGTCGCTGCTGATTGCGATCAGCTTCACGCTCTTTCTCGGCCAGTTTCTGAGCCAGGCCTACGGCATCGCCCATGGCGTGCCGGTGGGGCTTACCAGCGTCGTCGTGCAGAGCCAGGCGCTGTTCACCATCGGCTTTGCCGCGATCGCATTCGGCGAGCGGCCGACGCCGGTGCAGACGCTGGGCATCGTCATCGCAGCAATCGGTCTTTTGATGATCTGCGGCACGGTCGGCTATGATTTCAGCGTCGGTGCGTTCGCCGTGCTGATGATCGCGCCGGTCAGCTTTGCGGTCGGCAATATCCTGTTGCGCGGCGCCCGCGGCGTGCCGATGTTCGATCTGTTCGCCTGGTTGTGCCTCGCCACCGCGGTCCCGCTGTTCGCGCTCACGCTGGTCGTCAATGGACCGACGCCGACCTGGCAGTCGCTGATCCACATGTCGCTCACCGGACTCATTTGCCTGCTGTTGATCGGCGGCATCTCCACCAGCATCGCCTATTGGCTGTGGGGCCGGCTGCTGCGTGACTATCCCCCCGCACAGGTGGTGCCGTTCGCGCTGCTGGTGCCGTTCGTCGGCTCGGCCGCGTCCAGCATCGTGTTCGGCGAGCGGTTCGGTCCGCTGCGCCTCGCCGGCATGCTCACAGTGATCGGCGGTATCGCGGTGATGGTGCTGGCGAAGCGCCCCCAGGCGGTACTCCACAAAACACAGCCGAAGGCCGCGTGAGGTGAGCATGTCCCAATCGCTGCTGTATGGCTTCCTCGCCTTCATGGCCGTGATGTATTTCACGCCTGGGCCGAACAACATCATGTTGCTGTCCTCGGGGCTGACCTATGGCTTCCGGCGCACCATTCCCCACATCGCCGGCGTCGTTATCGGCTTCGCCTTCATGATTGCAGCGGTCGGCCTCGGGCTTGGCACGGTGTTCTTGGCCTATCCGATCCTGCAGACCATCTTGAAATATGCCGGCGCCGCCTACCTGCTCTACCTGGCCGCCGTGATCGCTTTCTCGGGTCCGGCCAAGCCGGGCGAGGGAGACGGCCGCGGCCCGATGACCTTCCTGGGGGCCGCCATGTTCCAATGGATCAACGCAAAAGGCTGGGTGATCGTGATCGGCACTATCACCGCCTATGCGGCTATCGCCCAATTCCCGCTCAACATCGCGATCCAGACCTTGATCAGCCTGCTCGTCGGCACGGTCTCGACGGTGGTCTGGGCCTTCTTCGGCACCGCCCTGCAGCCGGTCCTGACCTCCGTCCGGATGGTCCGCGCCTTCAACGTCCTGATGGCGATCCTGCTGCTGGCGTCGCTCTACCCCGTGGTCATGGATGCATGATGCCCCAGTTTTCCATGCAGAAACGGGTTTCCCAGGGGGCCGAAAATGCTCTAGACAGCCCCCGAAATCCGCAAATTTCACCATCCGAGACCTGACTGACAAGACCTGACCAACGGCCGATTCCGGCCCCTGAACGAGGAAACGACCATGCGTGTTTATTACGATCGCGACGCCGACCTGAACCTGATCAAGGGCAAGAAGGTCGTCATCGTCGGCTATGGCAGCCAAGGCCACGCCCATGCGCTGAACCTGAAGGATTCCGGCGTCAAGGAAGTGGCGATTGCGCTCCGCAAGGGTTCGGCCTCGGCCAAGAAGGCGGAAGCTGCCGGCTTCAAGGTGATGGAAGTCGCCGAGGCCGCCAAATGGGCCGACCTGGTCATGATGCTGACCCCGGACGAGCTCCAGGGCGACATCTACCGCGAGCACCTGCACGACAACATGAAGAAGGGCGCCGCCCTCGTCTTCGCGCACGGTCTCAACGTCCATTTCAACCTGCTCGACCCGCGCGCCGATCTCGACGTTCTCATGATCGCGCCGAAGGGCCCCGGCCACACCGTGCGTTCGGAATACCAGCGCGGCGGCGGCGTGCCCTGCCTGATCGCGATCGCCAAGGACGTCTCGGGCAACGCCCACGACCTCGGCCTGTCCTACGCCTCTGCCGTCGGCGGCGGCCGCGCCGGCATCATCGAGACCACCTTCAAGGAAGAGTGCGAGACTGACCTGTTCGGCGAGCAGGTTGTGCTCTGCGGCGGCCTGGTCGAGCTGATCAAGGGCGGCTACGAGACCCTGGTCGAAGCCGGCTACGCCCCGGAGATGGCCTATTTCGAGTGCCTGCACGAAGTGAAGCTGATCGTCGACCTGATCTATGAAGGCGGCATCGCCAACATGAACTACTCGATCTCCAACACCGCCGAGTACGGCGAGTACGTCACCGGTCCGCGCATCGTCACCGACGAGACCAAGAAGGAGATGAAGCGGGTTCTGAACGACATCCAATCCGGCAAGTTCGCCCGCGACTGGATGCTCGAGAACAAGGTCAACCAGACCTCGTTCAAGGCGACCCGCGCCAAGCTCGCCGAGCACCCGATCGAGGAAGTCGGCGCCAAGCTGCGCGACATGATGCCCTGGATCAAGAAGGGCGCGCTGGTCGACAAGAGCAAGAACTAAGGCGCGGTCGTTCGGATGCGGCGTATCGGTTACGCCGCGTCCGGACACGCGATCGAAAACACAAGCTTCGCTCGCCAAACCAATTCTTAAATCTTCGCGACTATATTCGAGCGAGATCGCAGCCGGCGATCTCGCTCTTTCTGTCTCGCGCGAAGCATTGCTGCTTCATTCAAATTCTTCGCGAGCCGAAGTGCTTCCTGAGCACGAAGAACTGACGCTTAAACCACATTCTTGGTCTGGTGTTGTTTCTCAGGTTTTTTCGGAAGCTCCCGATCCTCAAAAGCCCAGCGTCTTCAGGGTCAAGGATTCCGCTCTTCATCCATATCTTCATGATGCAATCAATCTCGCGTCGCGACGTTCGCGCCTCGCTTCACCTTAAGAACTGACATCTGCGGCGTCTCCTTGACCGGTGGCGGCATTGCGCGCCGGCCCCTTTCCCTTGCATGATCGCGGGAGCTCTTGGGGGGAAGACCATGCGATCCGTTGTCATCACCGGCGCGTCCACCGGCATCGGCTGGGCCATTGCTAAATTTCTGGTCGGGCGCGGCTATCGCGTTTTCGGAAGCGTCCGCAAGCAGACCGATGCTGATCGGCTCACGGGCGAGTTCGGTACGAACTTCACGCCGCTGCTGTTCAACGTCACCGACGAGGCGGCGGTCCTCGCGGCTGCGCGAAAAGTCCGCGAGGCGCTGAGCGGGGAGACGCTGGCCGGTCTCGTCAACAATGCCGGCGTCGCGGTCGCCGGTCCCGTGCTCGAGCTGTCGGCCGATGATTTCCGGCGCCAGATGGACATCAACGTCATCGGCCCTGTCATCGCGACGCAGGCTTTCGGGCCGCTGCTCGGCGCCGACCCCTCGCTGAAGGGGCCGAAGGGCCGGATCGTGATGATCAGCTCGGTCGCCGGCAAGAACGGCAATCCGTTGTTGGCGCCTTACTGCACCTCGAAGCACGCGATTGAGGGATTGTCGGAGAGCTTGCGCCGCGAATTGATGCTGTTCGGCATCGACGTCATCATCGTCGCCCCTGGCGCAGTCAAGACGCCGATCTGGAGCAAGGCCGAGCAGATCGATCTCTCGGTCTACCAGAACTCGCCTTATCTGCCGGCGTTGAATAAGGTCATGACGTTCATGATGAAGCTCGGCGAGACCGGGCTGCCGGCCGAGCGGATTGCCGAGGTCGTTTTGGAGGCGCTCACCGCTGAGAGGCCCAAGGTTCGCTACCAGATCACGCCGGACCGGATGCGACATTTGATGACGGCTACGCTGCCCAAGCGTGTGGTCGACCGCATCATCGCCAAGCGGCTCGGGCTGCTGCCGCAGGGCTGAGCCTCTGAGGTGAGACCATTGCCAGACAGGTGATCGATTTTTGATCGTGGGAGCGTCTTGAGATGCCGGCTTATGTGATCTTCGACGTCGAGATCAGGGATTTGCAGCAGTACCAAAGCTTTATGTTGGGCGTGAAGCCCGCCCTGGAGGCCGCTGGAGCCAGATATCTGGCGCGCGGGGGCGCCCACAAGGTTTACGAGGGAGATTGGCAGCCCCGCAGGATCGTTCTGCTGGAATTCCCATCCGTCGCAGCCTGGGAGGCGTTCTACACAGGCGCGACCTACCAGGGACTCAAAGCGGTCCGGGACGCTTGCAGTTCTGCCCGCCTGGTCAGCGTCGAGGGCCTCGACTAGACGGCAAGTCGGTTCTGGACTGCGGGATTTGCCCTGGGGACGAATTGGGCGCGGAGACCAACCGGCTTCCGCTAACATTAAGCGAAGGTCGGATCGCGACACGCGTTGCTTGTCCGTGACCGTTCAATTACAGTTTTATGACACGGTGCAGGCCTTCCGGCTGCGCCGAACGCCGCAGGCCCGGTCAGCCGGCTCGGCATCACCGTGCCGGACCAGCAGTTGCGTGTCGTCGATGGCGTCCGCGCCCAATCCAGGTCCTTCTGCCACGACCGCCGTACTGGCGAGCGTCGCCGCGCTCGGCATCTGGCGGCTGCTCGCCGTTGCGGCGCCGCATCTCGCTGCGCTCGTCCTGATGTACGAGACCGAGACGGATTTCGGCGCACGGCTCTCCTTCGTGCTGGCCTGGGGCATCCTCAACTTCTTCTGGATCACACTGCTGCGGCGGCCGGCGCTCTCGGGTGCGCTGTCGCTGACCCTGGTCGTGGTGCTGGTGCTGCTGTCACGGCTGAAGCACGACGTCGTGCAGATGACGGTGAACTTCATCGACCTGATGATGATCGACCGCGACACGGTGGCGTTCCTGTTCACGATCTTCCCGAATTTGCGCTGGTCGGTGATCGGGGCCGGCCTCGTCACGCTGCCGCTGATGTATGCGCTATGGTGGCTCGACCCATTCCGCATCCGTAGGCTGCCGGCGCTCGCCTGCAAGCTCGCCTGCCTCGCCGCGCTGGTCGGCTATTCGCTCTATCATCCGGACGAGGCCTGGCGCGGCTATTACGACGACGGCTATCTCTCAAAGTTCTTCCGCTCAGGCGTCAGCGCGGTCTCCGACTTCGCGCAATACGGCTTCATGGAGTCGACGGCTTCGACCAACGAACGGCTCAACATGCCGCTGGTCGATGCCTGCCATCCCGCCGGCCGGCGGCCGAACATCATCATGGTCCATGATGAATCGAGCTTCGACATCCGCGCTGCGCAGGGCATTAAGGTGCCGCCGGGCTACGGCAGCCATTTCAAATCCTGGGACGGCAAGGAGCGCGCGTTTCTGGCCGAGAGCAATGGCGGGCCGAGCTGGTTCACCGAATACAATGTGCTCGCGGGGTTGTCGTCGCGCTCGTTCGGCCGCTTCGCCTACTTCGTGACCCGCATCGCGACGGGCCGCGTCGAGCGTGGCCTGCCGCTGGCGCTGCGCCGCTGCGGCTACGATACGATGTCGCTCTACCCCGCCCATGGCGGCTTCATGGCCGCGCGCAGCTTTCAGGTGACGACCGGCATCGAACGCTTCCTCGATTCCAAGGATCTCGGCGCCAAGGATGTCGAGCCGGATAGCTTCTTCTACGACAAGGCGCTCCGGCTGATGGGTGAGCGAACGCCGAACAAGCCGCTGTTCACCTTCATCTATCTCGGCGCCAATCATTTCCCCTGGGAGACGCGCTTCCGCCCGGATCTGCTGCCGAACTGGCGCGCACCGGGCAATGTGCCCTCCATCGACGAATATCTGCGCCGGCAGGCGATGAGCGCCGAGCAATACAAGGCTTTTCTCGCGAGCCTGAAGAAGAAATTTCCCGGCGAGCCCTTCCTGATCGTGCGCTACGGCGATCACCAGCCGGAATTCGCGCCTGCTATCCTCGAGCCTGGGCTCGACGAGGGCGCTCTCGGCAAGAAGCTCGACGCCTACGACCCACGTCTTTACGCGACCTACTACGCGATCGACGCCGTCAATTTCGAGCCGGTGAAGAGCGAGGCCGTGATGGACACGGTCGATGGCCCGTATCTGCCGCTGGTCATCCAGGAAGCTGCCGGCATCCCGCTCGATCCGTCCTTCGCTGAGCAGAAGGAGATCATGCTCCGCTGCAAGGGCATATTCTACGGTTGCAAGGACGGGGCCGAAGCGCGCCGGCTGAACCGGCTGCTGATCGATGCGGGGATGATCAGAGGGTTGTAGCGTCTCTCCAACGTCGTCCTGGCGAAGGCCAGGACCCATACTGCGTGATTTATCGTTGGCAAAATGTGTTGGTTCCAACGAAATCGTGGTGGGCTATCGGACTTCGACAATTGCCTTGTGGGGTAATGGGTCCTGGCCTTCGCCAGGACGACATCGAATGAATGGCGCGGCTTACCGCCCACCCACCTTCTCCCACAGCCATTTCGCCACCGCATCCGGCGACGAATTCGCGTCATTGCCGGCGGCGCGTAAATTGGCTTCGCGCATGGTCGCGATGTCGATCTTGCCGAGCAGCGGTTTCAGTGCGGCCTGCAACCGTTCGTCGCCGGCCCGCTTCGGGGCCAGCAGCAGGATGGCGTCGTAGGGCGGGATCGCGTGCCTGGGATCGTCGAGCGCAACGAGATCGTATTTTGCGATCAGCCCGTCGCTGGTGTAGCCCGCAATGACATCGACCTCGCCGCTGGCAACGGCCGCATACATGAAGTCCGGCTGCATCTGGCGCTGGGCGCGGAACGAGAGGCCATAGGCCTTTTGCAGCGCCGCCCATTCGGGTCGCGAGAAGAACTCATAGTCGCCGGCGATCGACAGGGTCGAAGCATGCGCGGCGAGATCGGCGATGGTGCGGATGCCAAGTGCCTCGGCGCGCTTCTTCGGGATCACCAGCGCATAGGCGTTCTCGAATCCGAGCTCGCCCAGCAGGGTGATGTTCTCCTTCGCAAGCGCCGTTTGCAGCTCCGCCAGCAGCTCTGCGCGCGGCTTGATGTCCGTGCGGTGAAGCTGATTGGCCCAGAGCGTGCCGGAGTAATCGACATAGAGATCGATGTCGCCGGCTTTCAAGGCCTCGAAGATCACGCTCGAGCCGAGACCGGATCGTGCGACGGCGGAGAGACCGGCGGCCTGAAGCCGGTCCCGCATCAGCGCCGACAGCACATACTGCTCGGCAAACGTCTTGGCGCCGACGACATAGTTCTGTGATGAGCGCCCCATCGTCGGCACCAGTGTCGCGACGACCAGTGCCGCGATTCCGGCCGCGCCAAGCGCTGCACGCGCGCGGCTGCGCCAGCGTAGGCCGCTTTCGATCAGGCCGAGCAGTTGATCGACGGCGAGTGCCAGCAGGGCCGAGGCAAAGCAGCCGAACAGCACGAACACCCAGTTCTGGGTCTGGAGCCCGGCAAAGATGTAATTGCCGAGGCTGGTCTGCCCGATCGGGGTCGACAGCGTCGCGGTGCCGATCACCCACACTGCGGCGGTACGGATGCCAGCCATCATCACCGGGAGAGCCAGCGGCAGTTCGACCATCACCAGAGACTGCGGTGCGGTCATTCCGACGCCCTTCGCGGCCTCGATCAGCGCGGGATCGATGCCGTTGAGGGCGGTGATGCCATTGCGCAGCACTGGCAGCATCGAATAGAGCGCCAGCGCCAGCATCGCCGGCAGGAAGCCGAAAGCGGAGAAGGAGACGCCGAACCAGGCCAGCGTTACGGAGGCCGCGAGCAGCAGGAGCGGATAGAACAGCGCGAGCAGCGCCAGTCCGGGCACCGTCTGCACGATGCTGGCGAGCGCGAGCAGCACGGCGCGCGGCGTGGGGCGGTTGCGGGTCAGGATCGCCAGCGGCAGGCTGACCATCAGGCCGAGCGCAAGTGCGGCAAGACTCACCCGGACGTGGTTGCCGAGATAGTCGGGCAAATGCCCCAGCGCCTCGCCCCAGCGCGGATCGGTGAAAAGGCTCATGCCGCCCCGCTCTGTGGCAGCAGCGCGTTCAATCGCTCGACCTGGCGACGCGGCGTCCGCAGCAACTCCAGCACGTAGGCGTCTTTGCTGTTCGAGAGCTCCACTGGCGTGCCCTGCGCCAGCAGCTTCCCGCCGCGCATCACCGCGATGCGGTCCGCGAGCAGGATCGCTTCCGTCATGTCGTGGGTGATCATCACGGTGGTCAGGCCGAGCTTGCGGTGCAGCTCGCGAAAATCGTCGCCGAGTGCATCGCGGGTGAGGGGATCGAGCGCGCCGAATGGTTCATCCATCAGCACGATCCGGGGCCTTGCCGCAAGCGCCCGCGCCACGCCGACACGCTGGCGCTGGCCGCCCGAGAGCGCATCCGGCAACCGCTCGCGATGCGCGGACCGGTCGAGCTGCACGAGTTCGAGCAACTCATCGACCCGCGTTGCGATATCCGCCGCAGGGACGCCGAGCAGTTTTGGCGTGATCCCGATATTGTCGGCGACGCTCAGATGCGGGAACAGCCCGCCGCTCTGGAAGACGTAGCCGATGCGGCGCCGCAGCGCGACCGGATCTACAGACTGCACGTCGTCGCCCTCGACCGTGATCGCGCCGCCATCCGCCTCGATCAGGCGGTTGGCGAGCCGCAGCAGCGTCGTCTTGCCCGAACCCGAGCCGCCGACGACGGCAACAAACTCGCCTTCGGCGATGTCGAGTGACACATCGTCCACAGCCTTGAGCGCGCCGAAGCTCTTGGTGACGTGGGCATAGCCAATCATCGGGCTGGATCGCATCGGGCGGGGCTCACTGCGCTAACCCGCCCGTGGGGCAGGGGATGACGAGGCCCATGCGTAGCACGCTTGGCGGCTTGATTGAACTTGGCTGCGCGAGCGGCTAAGGCATCGGGCCAAGTTCGGAGGGAATACATGACGACGCTTACGGCGGTGGCGCTGGAAGATGCCAAGGTCGCGTTCCGGCTGGGGGACGAGCGGGTCTATACGGCGGTGGAGAAGGCGAATCTGACGGTCGGAGAGGGCGAGTTCGTCGCCATCGTCGGCCCAACCGGCTGCGGGAAATCGACGCTGCTCAACGTCGCGGCCGGGCTGCTGAAGCCGGCTGCCGGGAGCGTCAGGATATTCGACCAGCCGCTTGCCGGACTGAACCGGGATGCCGGCTATCTGTTCCAGGCCGATGCGCTGTTCCCCTGGAAGACCGCGCTCGACAACGTCGCGATCGGGCTCGAAGTCAGCGGCACGCCGCGCAGCGAGGCGCTGCCGCGGGCGCAAAAGTGGCTGACCTCGGTTGGCTTGGGCGCCTTCGCCAACCGCTATCCTCACATGCTCTCGGGTGGCCAGCGCAAGCGCGTGGCGTTGGCGCAGGTGCTGATCCGCGATCCGAAGATCCTGCTGATGGACGAGCCGTTCGGGCCGCTGGATGCGCAGACCCGGCAGGTGATGGGCAACCTGCTGCTCGACCTCTGGAACGCCGACCGCAAGGCCGTGCTGTTCGTCACCCATGATCTGGAAGAGGCGATCGCGCTCGCCGACCGCGTCGTGATCATGTCGGCGGGGCCGTCCTCCCGCATCATCGGCGACTGGCGCGTGAGCCTGCCGCGCCCGCGCGACATTTTTGAAGTGCGGCTGGACAAGGAATTCCATGCGCTTCATCGCGAGATCTGGAGCGTGCTCAAGGACGAGGTCATGAAGGGCTATGCGCAGTCCACGCAAGCGGCGGAGGCGGTGTGATGTCGCGGCTGACGCTGCTCTCGCTGCAAGTGCTGGTCGCGGTGGTCTGCCTCGCGCTGTGGCAATTGCTGTCGACCGTGCCCGTGTTCGGCAAGATCCTGCTGCCGCCGTTCTTCTTCTCCAACCCGGTCGACGTCTTCGCCCAGATCGTCAAATGGTTCTCGTCCGGTGTGATCTGGAAGCATCTCGGCATCACGCTGACGGAATCGATCCTGGCCTTCGTGATCGGATCGACCGGTGGCGTGCTGATCGGCTTCTGGTTCGCGCGCCAGCCGCTGGTCGCTGCGGTGTTCGATCCCTACGTCAAGATGGTCAACGCTCTGCCGCGTGTGGTGCTGGCGCCGATCTTCGCGCTGTGGCTTGGGCTGGGCATCTGGTCCAAGGTCGCGCTCGGCGTGACGCTGGTGTTCTTCATCGTGTTCTTCAACGTCTATCAGGGCGTCAAGGAGGTCAGCCGCACCGTGCTCGACAACGGCCGCATGCTTGGCATGAGCGAGCGGCAGCTGATGCAGCACGTCTATTGGCCCTCGGCGCTGTCGTGGATGTTCTCATCCCTGCACACGTCGGTGGGCTTTGCCGTGGTCGGTGCGGTCGTCGGCGAATATCTGGGATCGGCGGCGGGGCTCGGCTATCTCATTCAGCAGGCCGAGGGCGTATTCGATGTCGCCGGGGTGTTCGCCGGCATGTTCGTGCTGTCGGCCTTTGTCATTCTGATCGATTTTGGTGTGACGCTGGTGGAGCGGAGACTGCTGGTCTGGCGCCCCACCGTGGACGGACGCGGCTAAGTCGCAAGGGGCCCGCACGGCGTGCGAGCCCCGGATCGATCAATCCAGCAACTTGGTGTCGTCGGGGGCCTGCGGCGGCGTCTTGATCGCGATCGCCTTGACCTGTCCGCTGATCGGCTTGGTGCCGCCATGCGGCGTCCCCTTCGGGATGATGACGAGATCGCCCGGCTTCACCGTGACCTCCTTGTCGCCGAACCAGATCGTGCCGGTGCCCTCCAAAATATACTGGATCTCGTTGGTGTTGGGATGCATGTGCTTGGGCACATTGCCGACCTGGATCGAGATGGTGGCGCCGTCGGCACTCGCGAACATCTTGGAACGGAAGCCGACGGCGTTGGCGTTCCCGAGCGCGTCGCCCTCCATCTCGCCAGTGTGGATGATCTGCGGAGTGATATTCTCCGCGGCCAGCGCCGGCCGCAGCAGGTGGGTTGCGCCGCATCCGGCGGCAAAAGCGGTGGCGATCGACAGTCCGATTGCAAGGCGATTCATGGATGATCCTCCCCATCAAGAATTGTTCTTGTGGGCTCATGCTATTGCGCCGAAAGGCCGATGGCCAGCGCCTTCGGTCCTGCTTCTCAAGCCAGTCCGGCTGCTCTATGGTGCCGCCAGCCGAACGGAGGAAACCAATGAAGAACACGATAGCCAGGCTCGCGGGCGCGCTGCTCGCGCTGACGCTCACCACCGGTCTCGCGGCGGCGCAAAGCAAGGTTACCATCGCGATCGGCGGCGGCTCCTGCCTGTGCTACCTGCCCACGGTGCTGGCCAAGCAGCTCGGCGAATACGACAAGGCGGGTCTCAATGTCGAGCTCGTGGACCTCAAGGGCGGCTCGGACGCGCTCAAGGCCGTGCTCGGTGGCAGCGCCGACGTGGTCTCCGGCTATTTCGACCATTGCGTCAACCTTGCGGCCAAGAAGCAGGAGCTTCAGGCGTTCGTCGTCTATGACCGCTATCCCGGCCTCGTGCTGGTGGTTTCGCCCTCGCACACCAACGAGATCAAGTCGATCAAGGACCTCGCCGGCAAGAAGGTCGGCGTCAGCGCGCCCGGCTCCTCCACTGACTTCTTCCTGAAGTATATGCTGAAGAAGAATGGCGTGGATCCCGCCAGCACCGCCGTGATCGGCGTCGGCCTCGGCGCCACTGCGGTCGCCGCCATGGAGCAGGGCCAGATCGACGCGGCCGTGATGCTCGATCCATCCGTGACCGTGCTCCAGGGCAGCCACAAGGATCTGCGCATCCTCTCGGACACCCGCACGCAAAAGGACACGCTCGAGACGTTCGGCGGCGAATATCCGGGCGGCGCGCTGTACTCGACCGCGGCCTGGGTTGCCGGCCACGAGAAGGAGACGCAGGCGCTCACCAACGCGATCCTGGGCACGCTCGCCTGGATCCACTCGCACTCGCCCGAGGAGATCATGGCGAAGATGCCGGAGGAGACGGTCGGCAAGAACAAGGACCTCTATCTCGCGGCACTCAAGAACACGATCCCGATGTACTCCGAGACCGGCAAGATGGACCCGAAGGGCGCTGACGCCGTGCTCGCGGTGTTCAGCGTCGGATCGCCCGACGTGGCGAACGCCAAGATCGACGTCAGCAAGACCTTCACCAACAAGTACGTCGAGCAGGCCAAGAAGACCACGGGCAGCGCCAAATAACCGACGCGAAGGCGTGGTCATCAGGCGTCATGACGTCACCAATCATTCATCGGGTCACGACGCTTGAACTTGCCGTGCGGCCGATCGTCTGGGCGTTCGCGGAGGAGCGGCGCGCCGAGATCGCCGCGCATTTCGCCGAGAAGCAGCGCGAGCGGCCAAAGCTCTGGAACGGTCGCGTCCTGCTCGGGCGCGATGCAATGTTCACCGACGGCCATCTCGCCGCGACCTATTTCGAGACCGATTTCGCGAGCTTCCTCGCCTGGCGCGACTGGGGCTTTCCCGACAAGGCCGTGTTCAACGGCTTTGGCATGGGCGCGCTGCGCACGTCCGACGGCGCATTCGTGATGGGCGAGATGGCGCAGCACACCGCCAATGCAGGCCGGATCTATTTCCCCTCGGGGACGCCCGATCTCGACGACGTCAGGGGCGACACGCTCGACATTCCCGGCAGTGTGATCCGCGAACTCGAGGAAGAGACCGGCCTGACCGCGACCGACTATCGGGTCGAGCCGGACTGGCACTGCGTCGTCACTGGTCCCGCGATTGCAATGCTGAAAATTATCAACCTGGACATGCCGGGTGATGTGGCGCGTGCGCGGATCGAAGCCAATCTGGCGGGCGAGGCCGAGCCAGAGCTCTCGGCAATCCATCTCGTGCGCGACATGAGTGATCTCACGCCGTCCATGCCGCGATTTGTCACGGCCTTCGTCGAGCAGCAGTTCGCGTTGCGCTGATGCGCGAGGCTTGACATCGCTGCGCTCAGCCCATGTGATGGGCAAAATTGCAAACCTAAAAAGAATGCAATGCACAATCGTCCAGGGAGGTTTTGATGCGCGTGCGCAGGGCTGCCCGTTTGGTACGTGGGCTGTTGGTCGCGATTTCAGCGACGGGCTTGGCAGTGTCCGCCCACGCTCAGGAAAAGAAGATCAAGATCGGCGTCGTTTTCGATTTGACCGGGCCTCTCGCCGGCGGCGGCTCTGAGCTCGGCTATATCGGCGCAAAGATCGTCCTTGACCATTTCGCCAAGACCGGCGTCGAGGGTTACAAGATCGAAGCGGTCTACGCCGATGCGCAGAGCAAGCCTGACATCGCGATCAACGAATCCGTCCGCCTGCTCGAGCAGGAAAAAGTCGACATGGTGCTCGGCTTCTTCTCCTCGGCGCAATGCGTGCCGGTCGCCGCGCGCGTCGAGCAGCTCAAGAAGTTCATGTGGATGACGACCTGCATCTCGTCGGCCGTGTTCAACGAGAAGGGTTACAAATACGTCTTCCGCCCGCAGGCGAGCGGCGACCAGTTCGGCATGATGACGATGGATTTCATCGCGCAGAACGCCAAGGCGAAGTTCGACAAGGAGCCGAAGGATCTGCGCGTCGCCATCATTCACGAGGACGGCGCCTATGGCGTCGATGTGTCCAGGGGCAACGAGGCCGGCGCGAAGAAGGCGGGCTTCAATGTCGTGATGAAGGAGGGCTATTCGGCCACCGCGCCTGACCTCTCTGCGCTGGTGACCAAGTTGAAGCGCGCCAAGCCCGACGTCATTTTCCACACCGGCTACAACCCTGATATCACGCTGCTGCTGCGTCAGGCGCGCGAACAGGGGCTGAAGTTCGGCGCGCTGATGGGGCACGGTGCGGGTTACGGCGTCTATGAGAAACTGAAGGAAGGCATGGGCGCGGATGCCACCTACATCTTCAACACTGACCCGATCTCGATCTGGCTTGCCAACCAGAAGACCATGGATCCCAAGCTTCCGCCTGTGATCAAGATGGTCGGCGAGGAATTCGACAAGATCCGGCCCGGCGTCGCAATTCGCTCGGCGCATGTCGGGATCGGTGCGTCCAACACCTATGTGTTCATGAATGACGTGCTGCCGCGCGCGATCAAGAAATATGGCGGGGTCGATCCGGATGCGCTGCGCAAGGCTGCGCTCGACACCGATATTCCCGAAGGGGGCACCATGCTCGGCTTCGGCGTCAAATTTTACGGCGAGGGCACGCCGATGGCCGGACAGAACGAGCGCTCGTTCCCGGTCGTGATCCAGTACATCGACGACAAGTCCTCCGTGGTGTGGCCCAAGAGCCAGGCGCAGCGCGAGGCCGTGCTGCCGCTGCCGAAGGGCACCACCTACAGCAACCAGTAGCGCCAATGCGCGCAGAGAGGAGAGCGGGACGGTGCTGGAAGTCAGCGGGCTGGTGAAGCGGTTTGGTGGCTTCACCGCCGTCAACAATGTGTCGTTCAAAGTCGATCAGGGCGAGATCCTCGGCCTGATCGGACCCAATGGCTCGGGCAAGAGCACGATCTTCAATATGCTCTCGGGCACGCTGGCGCCGACGTCCGGTTCGATCCTGTTCGGCGGCTCCGAGATCGCAGGCCTTCCGCCGCACCGGATCATCAACAGCGGCATCGGCCGCACCTTCCAGATCCCGCGGCCGTTTCGTCGCCTGACGATCTTCGAGAACGTCGCGCTCGCCGGATTTTACGGCCAGGGCCGCCACAGCCGTGCCAGGGCCGAGGAGGCGGCCGAGCGATCGCTGGCGATGGTTGGCTTGCCGACCGATCGCCATGCCAGCGTCGATGGCCTCGGTGCGGCCGGCCTGAAGAAGCTCGAACTGGCGAAAGCGCTCGCCACCGCGCCAAAACTTCTGCTGGCCGATGAGAGCCTCGGCGGCCTCGACGAGGCCGAGATGGGGCAGGCGGCCGACATGCTGCGCAACATCCGCGACGAGCTCGGTATCACCATCATCTGGGTCGAGCACATCATGGGCGTGCTGATGCGCGTCGTCGATCGCGTGATGGTGCTCGATCACGGCGAGAAGATCTCGGAAGGTTTGCCGAGCGCGGTTGCGGGCGATCCCCGTGTCATCGAGGTCTATCTCGGCACCGACGCCGAGACCACGCAGGCCGCGGCCGCCGCAGCGCGCCGCCGCGCGGGGGTGCAGTGATGCTGGAGCTCCGCGGCGTCAATGCCGGCTATGGCACGTTCCAGGCACTGTTCGACGTCGATCTCGACGTGAAGGCGGGTGAGGCTGTCGGCGTCATCGGGCCGAACGGGGCCGGCAAGACCACCTTGATGCGCGTCATCTCCGGCCTGATCCGTCCCTCGCGTGGGTCGATCAGAATGGAAGCCGTCGACGTCGTGGCCACGCCGCCGCACAAGATCGTCAGCCTCGGGATCGCGCATGTGCCGGAGAATCGGCGGCTGTTTCCGCAGCTCTCGGTCGACGACAATCTCAAGATGGGCGCGTTCATGAAGGAGGCGCGCGACCACTACGCCGAACGGCTGGACGTGGTGTTCGAACTGTTTCCGCGCCTGAAGGAGCGCCGCCACCAGATGGCCGGCACCATGTCCGGCGGCGAGCAGCAGATGTGCGCGATCGGCCGCGCGCTGATGTCGAATCCCAAGCTGCTGCTGCTCGACGAGCCGTCGGCGGGGCTCGCGCCAGTCGTGGTGCAGCAGGTGTTCGAGCTGGTGAAGCGGATCCGCGCCAGCGGGCTGACCGTGCTGATCGTCGAGCAGAATGTGCAGCAGGTGCTGCGGGTGGTCGATCGTGCCTACCTGATCGAGGCGGGCACGATCAGGTCCTCAGGCACCTCGGCCGAGATGCTGGCAAGCGACACGGTCAAGGAAGCGTATCTCGGGGTGTGAGGTTCATGCGGGCATGCAAGCGTTTTTAGACATTTTCGACATCTACCTGCTGGAGGCCGTGATCAACGGCATCCTGCTCGGCGGCGTGCTGGCGCTGCTCGCGCTCGGGCTCAATCTGATCTTCGGCGTCATCGACGTGACCTGGATCTGCTACGCAGAGCTGGTGATGATCGGCATGTACGCCATGTATTTCCTGGTGCAGTATTACGGCATCAGCTATTTCCTCGCCGCGCCGCTCACCATCCTGCTGGTCGCGGTACTCGGCGCGGCGCTGCATTACCTCGTGATCGCTCCGCTGCTCACTGCGCCGCCGATCAACCAGTTGCTCGCGACCGGCGGGGTGCTGTTCGTGCTGCAGAGCTTTGCCACCGTCGCCTTCGGTATCGACTTCCGCAACCTCGGCATCCGCCTGCCGGTGCTCGCCTTCGGCGAGATGAATTTCAGCTACGCACGACTTCTGTCCTTCCTGGCTGCGCTGGTCGGCATGGTCGCGGTCTATCTGTTCATGACGCGGACCTTCACCGGCACCGCGATCCGGGCGATCTCGCAGGACCGGCAGATCATGGCGCTGATGGGCGTCGACACGAAGCGGATCTATCTCATCACCTCCGCGATCGGCGGGGGGCTGGCCGGGCTCGCCGCCTGCCTCCTTGTGCTGCAATATGACGTGCATCCCTTCGTCGGCCTGTCGTTCGGGCCGATCACTTTCCTGATCTGCGTGCTCGGGGGGTTAGGCAATTTCATCGGCGGCTTCATCGCCGCCTTCGTGTTCGCCGAGATCATCTCGCTCGGCGGCCTGTTCTCCGATCTCGAATGGGGCTACGTGCTCGCCTTCGCCTTCTTCATTGTCATGATGTTCATCCGGCCCGCGGGCCTGCTCGCGAGGCGCCGATAATGGGGCGGGGACGACTTGCAGCTTGGGCGGTGGGATTGGCGGCGCTGGTCGCGCTGCCTTTCATCTATCGCGATCCCTATCATCTGCACATCCTGGTGCTGATCCTGATCTGGTCGTTCGCCTATACATCCTGGTCGATGATGGGGCGGTTCGGCCTGGTCTCGCTCGGCCATGGCGGGTTCATGGGGATCGGCGCCTATGTCACCGCGCTGCTCTGGAATCACCTGGGATGGTCGCCCTGGATCGGCATCCCCATCGGCATGGTCGCAGCCGGCGCGCTGGCGCTGATCGTCGGCTATCCCTGCTTTCGCTTCCGCATCACCGGGCACTATTTCGTGCTGGTGACGCTCGCGCTCTCCGGCATCGTGCTCCAGGTCATCACGGCGACGCGCGACTACACCGGCGGCTCGCTCGGCTACACGCCGAACCGGGCCGCGGGCAACAAGCTCTGGGCGCTGCAATTCGACGACAAGATCACCTGGTACCTGATCGCGCTCGGAGTCTGGCTGTTCGGCATCGTGGTCTGGCACTGGGTCGACCGCAGCATGGCCCGCTATGCGCTGGAGGCGATCTCGGAGGACGAGGACGCCGCGGCGGCCGCCGGCGTCGACGTGACCGCGGAGAAGCTGAAGATCACGCTGCTCAGCGCGCTGATGACGGCGCTCGCCGGTGCGATCTACTGCCAGTACCAGATGTTCATCACGCCAGACACGGTCAGCGGCATCGCGGTGTCGCTCCAGATGGTGTTCGCGGCCATCGTCGGTGGCCTGTTCGTCTCGCTCGGCCCGACCTTCGGCGCCATCATCACGATTATGCTGGCAGAGACCCTGCGCATCGGCTTTGGCACCAAGGCGGTCGGCTGGGACAATCTCGTCTACGGCGTGCTGCTCGTGCTTTTCATCATATTCCTTCCGAAGGGCATCCTTGGTAGCTTGCTCGACCGATTGAAGCCGCAACGCAAGGTGCCCCGCGCTCATGAGCAAGAAGCAGTCCAAATCGCTCGCCCAGGAACTTGACCGCTACGTCACGCCCTTCCACTACGATGGCTCGGGCAAGTTTCATCTCAAGGACCACAACACCGACGAGAAGGGCGACCTCGACAAGGAGAAGGCGCAGGAGATTCTCGAGGCCAACAAGAAGCGGCTGATCGCGTTTCAGGAGAAGCTCTACGCCCAGGACCGCTGGTCGGTGCTGATCGTGTTCCAGGCGATGGACGCCGGCGGTAAGGATTCGGCGATCAAGGCGATCTTCGAGGGCATCAATCCGCAAGGCTGCGCAGTCAGTGCCTTCAAGGCGCCGAGCAGCAAAGAGCTCGACCACGACTTCCTCTGGCGCCACGCGGTCGCGCTGCCGGAGCGCGGCCATATCGGCATCTTCAACCGCTCCCATTACGAGGAATGCCTGGTGACGCGCGTGCACCCGGAGATCCTCGCCAAGGAGAAGCTGCCGCAGAAGGTCCTCACCAAGAACATCTGGAAGGAGCGGTTCGAGGACATCTCTGCGTGGGAGCGCTATCTCTCGCGCAACGGCACCGTGGTGCTGAAATTCTTCCTCAACCTGTCCAAGGACGAGCAACGCGAGCGCTTCCTCGACCGGCTGGAGGAGCCGGCCAAGCAGTGGAAGTTCTCGATGGACGACATCAAGGAGCGCGCGCTGTGGCCGCGCTATCAGGCAGTTTATCAGGACATCGTCCGGCACACGGCAACGCCGCATGCGCCGTGGTATGTCGTGCCGGCCGACCACAAATGGTTCGCTCGCGTCGTGATCGGGTCGGCCATCGTCGCGGCGCTCGAAAAGCTCGATCTGCGCTTCCCCCGCGCCGACAAGGCCTCGCTGGGCGAATTCGACGAGGTTCGCAAGGCGCTGGAGAAGGAGGAGAAGGCGGACAAGAAACAAAAAACGCGAAAACAACCCCATGCACAGTAGCCGGGGATAGCGAAATCAATGACTTGAAGGCCAGCTCGATCGATTGCGGATTTGTCGAAGCGGTTTGACTCGTCGGGCAAAACAGGGGTATGATGTCATCATCCCCAATCCCTCAGTACCCACGCGCCAACCCGTAGCAGACGCGCTCTACATTTGCGGGAAGGGCAGTCTCGTAACTCGTCCACTTCTCGTGTTTCGGCAGCGGTGAATCCGTCGCCCTGGAATGGAACGCGCCCTCAAATGTGATTTGCGCGCCATTGATCTTGCTTGACAGTCTTGCGTCACGGGAGGACCATCCCAATGGTCGCAAACAAGCGACGCGCAACGTCCACATCAAGAGCAAGGGGAGGTCTATGACACCACCTCCGCAGAACCAGCCGCGTTAAGTGCGATGGAGCTCGTTCGGACTATCGCATAGCGGCAGAAACGCGAACGGCACGCCGGGCCAAGGTCTAGTGGGCTGCATCAGTGTGGCATAGCCCCTACCTGCCCGGCGCTGTACTCTGCATCAGATCGATTGCATCACAGCGATCATGTCGGATGGCCGTAACAAGGCCGCCGCGCTTTTGACATCCTGCTTCTCTCCTCCTCCTCATCGCGTCATTCCGGGCCGACTCCCGGAATGACGCAGGGCGATCGCATATGACGTCTCGGCGGCGCCTGAGCGAGCGCCCTCGTCCTTCGAGACGACCGCTTCGCGGCCTCCTCAGGATGAGGCTCAACTGCATCAATCTGCATTGAAATGCTGCCGCATACTCTTCCCTCGGCTTGAGTCCACGGTTCCCGCTTCCTGCACCGCGGCAAATGCCAAGAGAATGTCGCCTCATTGGCCAACTTCCGACACAGCGCCCGGGCGAATAGCGTCGATCCGACATGATGCATGTGCTTCGGCGGTGACGGGCCCGACGTCGCCGTCGCATTCATTTTTCCCAGGGAATCCCTCGTGTCGCATAAGCTTGCCTCTGCGCTTCTCGCCGCGCTCTTGATCGCGATCTCCTCTCTCTCCAGCACCCGCGCCGCGCCGCCTGCGCCGACGGCAAACAGCGCTGCCGCGTTGTCGCCCGATGAGGCCAAGCGGGCGCTGGAAACGCTGCAGGACGACAAGAAGCGCACGCAGATGATCGACACGCTGCGCGCGATCGCCAATGCGTCCGGTCCACAGCAGCCTGTGCCCGAGCCAAAATCGCCGATCCCGCTCGCGGCCGACGGCCTCGGTGCGCAGCTCATGCTCACCGTGTCTGAGGAGATCGGCGAAATTTCGCGAGACGTCGCCGATATGGCCAGGACGCTCACGCATTTCCCGGCGTTCTATTACTGGATCGTGCGGACCGCGAACGATCCCGCGGCCTACAATCTCCTGATCGAGATCGCCTGGAAGCTCGGTCTGGTGTTCGGCTGCGCCTTTTGCGCCGAATGGGTGATGTTCCGTCTGATCCGGCGCCCCGTCGTGTTCCTGGAAGGGCGCATGCCGCAAACGGCGCGTCTGCCGGTGCAGGTGTTGCCCATTGCCGATCCGCCGTCATCGGTCGCCGATGTCACCCCCGCGCCCGAACTGCACAGGCGCCGCCACAGCCTGGCGCGGGCTTGGCAAATCATGCTGCGGCTGCCCCTCGTGCTGGGACGCTTCCTGCTCGAGCTGCTACCCGTGTTGGTCTTTGTCGGCGTCGCCACGGCGCTGCTCGGCACCGAGATCGGGGAGCCCACCACCGTCCGTCTCGTGATCCTCGCGGTCGTCAACGCCTATGCGTTCTCGCGCGGGCTCATCTGTGTGGTCCGTGTGCTGGCGGGACCGTTCGGCTTGTTTCCGGTCAAGGCCGAGACCGCTGCCTATATCGAGATCTGGGCGCGCCGTATCGTCGGTGTCGGCGTCTCCGGCATCGCCTTTGCGAATGTGGCGCTGCTGCTCGGCCTGCATCGCGGCGGCTATGCCGCGCTCCTGCGCATGGTGATGCTGGTCGTGCATCTCTTCATCGTCGTGATCATCCTGCAATGCCGCCGCCAGGTCGCCGAAGCCATCCGCGCGCCGGCCGACCGGCAGGGGATCGCGGCGGGACTGCGCAACCGCATTGCGGGCGGCTGGCATTATCTCGCCATCGCGCTCGACCTGGCGCTATGGGCCGTGTGGGCGCTGAACATTCGCAACGGCTATTCGTTGCTGCTGCAATATTTCGTCGGCACCATCGCTGTGGCGCTGATCACGCGTGTCGCCATCATGCTGACGCTCGGCCTGATCGACCGCGGCTTCCGCATCAAGCCGGAAATCCTCCAGCGCTTTCCAGGCCTCGAAATCCGCGCCAATCGCTACCTGCCGCTGCTGCGCAAGATCGTATCTGGCGTCATCGCCTTCATCGGTCTGGTGGCCGTGCTCGAAGTCTGGGGCGTCGACGCCATCGTCTGGTTCTATGGCGGCCAGATCGGCAGCCGGCTGATCTCGGCGGTGGTGACGATCGGACTTGCCGTATTCATCGCGGCGGCGATCTGGGAAGCCAGCAACGCGCTGCTGGACCGCCAGATCAACACGCTGTCGCGCGACGGCCACTATGCCCGCGCCGCGCGGCTGCGGACCTTTCAGCCGATGCTGCGCACGGCCTTGCTGTGCGTGATCGCCACCGTCGTCGGCCTCACGGCGCTCAGCGAGATCGGCGTCAATGTCGCGCCGCTGCTGGCGGGCGCCGGCATCGTCGGCATCGCCATCGGCTTCGGCTCGCAGAAGCTGGTGCAGGACCTCATCACCGGGCTGTTCCTGCTGCTGGAGAACACCGTCCAGGTCGGCGACAGCGTCAGCGTGTCGGGGCTATCGGGCGTGGTCGAGAACGTCTCGATCCGCACGATCAGGCTCAGGGCCGGCGACGGTGCCGTGCACATCGTGCCGTTCAGCGCGGTCACGACCATCACCAATGCCAGCCGCGGCGCCGGCAATGCGTCCGTCAGCGTCAACGTCGCCTACAAGGAGGATACCGATCGCGCCGGCCAGATCCTCAAGGAAATCGTCGACGAGATGCGCCGCGAGGTGGAATTCCGCAGCCTGATCCGCGGCGATCTCGAGCTCTGGGGCATCGACAAGGTCGACGGAGCCATGGTGTCGATCGTCGGCCAGATCCGCTGCACCGAGGCCGGCCGCTGGCCGGTGCAGCGCGAATTCAACCGCCGCATGAAGCAGCGTTTCCAGCACAACGGCATCGAGGTCGCATCCGCCACCCAGACCATCCTGATGCACATCGCGCCGCCGGCCGATAGCGCCGCTCATCTGACGCCGCGTCGAGCGGCAGGATAGGGCGTGCACCCCTAAACGTCGGCTTACCAATCCAAAGCGGAAGTCTCCCACCCTGCGTGTGATCGGCGGCTCGTGACCCGAAGCGGATATCCCTGCAGGGATAACGTCAGCAGGCAAGAGCCGACGATCTATTCCTGTATCTTCAACCTTTTGTTAGCTTCGGTTCAATTTGGGAGATGACCCAGTTTGCTGAAGGATGGCAAAATCACGGATTATGACGGGGTGGCTGACCATAATAAAATCGATCGGCGGGTTTGTCGCCGGTTGGGGCGCCTGCGTATTAGTAGCTTGGATAGGGCTTGCCCAGCTGTGCAACTGGTACACGACAGGAGGACTGCTCGTCTCGTTTGGACGCGGGGTGGACAACCTCCGCCACTGGCAGATCATCACTTATGAAACTCACCCTATAGGCTTGGTTGCGCATCTCGCTCTTTGCGTGATGATGGCTGCATTGGGACTGGCGTTGTGCGCAGGGCAGCTTTTGGTAATTCGAAGATGGTGGCTGAATAAACCGAAACCGACCCGTGAGTGACGTCGTCGCGGCTGGCATCCCTGTTAGATGATAGCCGATGTCGGCTATTGGCCCGTACCCGACCTCGCGGTGCATCCGGTCGAAGGTCGCTTGTGACCCCAAACGGACATTTGGACTCGCCGCCGACGTGAGCGCTAACGGCTCTATTTTGGAGCGCCGGTCTGATTACCCGAACCGGTGGTCTGTTCGCTTTCCGGCCGGCCCGGAGGGTGCGCAGAAGCGCCCGGCTTGTCTTGATCTGCCACGAACCCGGACTGTCCGGAATTGCGTGTCTTGAGCCCCTTGTCTGCATCACGCTGCATCTGCTCGTTGGGCTCGCTAGTCTTGAGCCCACTGTCTACACCACGGTGCATCTCCTCCTTGGTTTGCTCACTAGGTGCGGCCTTTTGCTGTTGGGCCACTGCTTGGAAGGCAATCGCGCTTCCGGCAACGACTATCATCGCGAGAGTTGTTGTTCGCATGCTTTCCTCCAGTGTGTTGCCCCGTCTCCCTAAACGCGCGGACTTCCCAGTGTTTCCTAGTTCCGATTGCTATTTCAAAAGTACGCCGAACGATCGGATTGGATGGGCTCAAAATGTCGCCTATTGGCCCAACTCGGACCTAGGGTGAGGTGCGCCAACACGGCCGGTATCGGAGGCAGGGCGGACCTCACACGAAGTGCAGCGCGAGTTTATGAGTACATGTCCTAAGCGGTCCGGCATCATTTCCGGCTTGCCTCCATCCGTTCGACAGCGTTCACTCCAGCTCCAGCCCGCTGACAACATGCGGGCGACAAAAAGGGTGGGAGAGATTGATGCGGGGGCGGTGGGTTGGACTGCGCGGTCATGTGATCGTCATTTGTGCGTTGCTCGGAAGTGCAGCGTGGACTGCTCCAGCGAGAGCGCAGCCGTTCCCATCGCGCCCCATCACTCTCGTGGTGCCGTTCGCGGCGGGCGGTCCGACCGACACGCTGGCGCGCATCCTGTCCGAACGCATCGCCGCCGAATTGCACGCGACGATCGTGGTCGAAAACGTGGCGGGCGCCTCCGGCAGCATCGCCGGCGCCCGCGTGGCGCGCGCAACGCCTGACGGCACCACGATCACGATCGGCCATTGGGGCACGCATGTGCTCAACGGCGCGATCTTCAAGCTGCCCTATGACGTGATCGCAGATTTCGAGCCGGTCGCGATGATCGCGATGGGCACGCAGCTCATCGTCGGCCGGAAGTCGCTCGAGGCCAACAATCTGAAAGAGATGATCGCGTGGCTGAAGGCCAACCCCGGCAAGGTGACTGCCGGCACGGCCGGCGCCGGCACGGGTGCCCACGTCGCCGGTGTCTTCTTCAAGGAGAGAACCGGCACCGACTTCCAGTTCGTGCCCTATCGCGGCGCGGGGCCCGCCATGATCGACCTCGTGGCCGGGCAGATCGACATCATGTTCGATCAGGCCTCGAACTCGCTGCCGCATTACAAGAACGGTGCGATCAAGGCGTTCGCGGTAACGTCGCCGACGCGGCTCGCCTCCGCACCCGATATCCCGACGGTCGACGAAGCGGGGCTGCCCGGTCTCTACATCTCCTACTGGCACGGCATCTGGGCACCGAAGAACACGCCGAAGGAGATCGTCACGAAGCTCAACGCGGCCATCGTCACCGTGCTTGCCGATCCCGCCGTCAAGCAGCGGTTTGGCGAATTGGGGCAGGAGATTCCTCCGTCCGATCAGCAAACGCCCGCAGCGCTCGGATCCTTCCAGAAGGTCGAGACCGAGAAATGGTGGCCGATCGTGAAGGCCGCCGACATCAAGGCTGAATAATACCCTCCTCATCCTGAGGAGCCCGCGGAGCGGGCGTCTCGAAGGATGCGCCGCGGGCGAGATGGGGCCTGCATGGTTCGAGACGCGCGAAGACGCGCTCCTCACCATGAGGAGCGGGAGCGTTACGGCATTAACCTTTGCCCGTCACCAAAACCTCGCTGCGGTGCGGGATCACAATCATTGCCGCAGTTTTCTGCGTCCTTGATCTCAGGTGAGCGCTGGCCGACAATGCCCGCCCTTCAATAAGAAACTCCCTGGGGGAATTCGTGAATAGACCTGCTCGGGTCAGCGCCCATTCGACATCGTCCGATTCCGTGCACGGCATGGCGCTGCTGCGCGATCCCCTGCTCAACAAGGGCACCGCCTTCACCGCGCAGGAGCGCGACGATCTCGGGCTGCGCGGGCTGCTGCCGCCGTGCGTTCTGACGATGGAGACCCAGGTCGAGCGGGTGCTCGTGAATCTGCGCACGCTGCCGACCGATCTCGAAAAATATGTCGCGCTGAATGCCTTGCATGACCGCAACGAGGCGCGGTTCTTCCGCATCGTCGTCGACAATATCGACGAGATCCAACCGATCATCTACACCCCGACGGTCGGGCTCGCCTGCCAGAAATACGGCCTGATCTTCCAGCGTCCACGCGGCATGTTCATCTCCTCGCGCGATCGCGGCCAGATCGCCGAGATCCTGAAGAACTGGCCCTATCCGGCCAAGCTGATTGTCGTCACCGATGGCGAACGCATCCTCGGCCTCGGCGATCTCGGCGCCAACGGCATGGGTATTCCGGTCGGAAAACTCTCGCTGTATTCGGCCTGCGCCGGCGTGCATCCCGAAACGTGCCTGCCGATCGTGCTCGACGTCGGGACCAACAACGAAGAGCTCCTGAAAGACCCTTATTATCTCGGCTTGCGCGAGCGGCGGCTCACCGGCGAGGCCTATGACAGCTTCGTCGACGAGTTCATGGTCGCCGCGCGAAAGATCTTTCCGGGTGTGCTGATCCAGTTCGAAGATTTCGCCAATCATTCGGCATTCAAGCTGCTGCACAAATATCGCGACGAGGCCTGCGTCTTCAACGACGACATCCAGGGTACGGCTGCGGTCGCGCTCGCCGGCCTCTTTTCGGCCCTGCGCGTCAACGGCGGCAAGCTCAGGGATCAGCGCATCCTGTTCCTCGGCGCGGGCGAGGCCGCGACCGGTATCGCCGATCTCGTGACGTCCGCGATGATGGCGGAGGGCGTCTCCGAGGCGGAAGCGCTCCGCCGCAACTGGCTGGTGGATTCCCGCGGCCTCGTCGTCGGCGGACGCGAAGGCCTGTCCGGTCACAAGCTCCGTTATGCCCATGCCGACCAGGCGCCGGTCGCCGACTTCCTTACCGCGATCAGGACGCTGAAGCCGACGGCGATCATCGGTGTGGCCGCGGTCGGCGGCGCCTTCACGCCCGATGTGCTCAAGGCGATGGCCGAGCTCAACGAACAGCCGATCGTGTTCGCGCTTTCCAATCCGACCTCGAAGGCCGAATGTTCGGCGGAGGACGCCTACCGCTACACCGAGGGCCGCGCGCTGTTTGCCTGCGGCAGTCCGTATGACCCGGTCAAGCTCAATGGCCGCACCTACGTGCCGCGCCAGGGCAACAACTCCTACATCTTCCCGGGCGTCGGCCTCGGCGTTATCGCCAGCCGCTCGCGGCTGGTGACGGACGAGATGTTCATGGCGGCCGCCCATACGCTCGCCGATTGCGTCGGCAAGGACGATCTTGCGCAGGGCAGCCTCTATCCGGCGCTGCCGCGCATCCGCGAGGTCTCGGTCCGTATCGCCGCCGCCGTCGCCGACGTCGCTTTTCAGCGCGGGCTCGCGGACGGACCCGCACCCAATGATGTGAAGGGACTGGTGCAGTCCCAGATGTACGAGCCGCAATACTGACGCTTACATTCACGCCGGACTCGCGGAGGCGGCTCCTCATCCCACCCTCTCCCCGCAAGAACGGGGGAGAGGAAGTGAGAGAGGTGCTCGCGAGAGAATCTGTCTCGATTCAGGACAAGCCAGTGTGGTGGAATCGTCACAGCTAAACGCGAAACGGCTGCGGCCTCAGGCGCGCTTTCGTTCCGACAAGGTTCTGCCCTCATTGCCCGCCGAAACTCGGGGCATTCGGAGGGCGCATCATGTCTTGCTTTGCACGTGCCGAAAATGCCCGGATTTCGTTGGCAACCCTGTGCCGGGTACTGCTCGCCATCATCGGCGCGGCGTCGCTTGCGGCGTGTGCGCAATCGCCGGTCGGCCGCCAGAAGGCCGATCTGGCCGGCACGAGCCGGCAGGCCATCGTCGAGCGTCCGCACAGGGTGGCGGCGCTGCGTCCGCGTCCGATCAGCCGGGCGCGCGTCCCCGACGGCGCAAAGCAAAGCGTCTCGCATGGTGTCGCCAGCTTCTATTCGGATACGGAGACGGCGAGCGGCGAGAGGTTCGACAAGAATGAATTGACCGCGGCCCATCCCAGCCTGCCTTTCGGCACAAAGCTGCGCGTCACGGACGTTTCGTCCGGTCGCTTCGTGACCGTCAGGATCAACGATCGCGGGCCGTATGTTCGCGGACGCGTGGTCGACATCTCTCCCTCCGCGGCCGAGGCGCTGGGCATGGTCGACAAGGGTGTCACCAATGTCCGGCTCGATGTGGTGCAATAATTTGCAGCTATATCGATCCGAAACGCTGTGCTTAACCGGCTGTTAGCCGCCTCCAGCCACCATGGATACCCAAACATTGGGGACTCCAGATCTAAGCTCTTGGGAGGCGGCGTTTGAACACGATCCAGTATCTCGAAGATCAGGCTACACGCGCCGAGCGGCTCGCCAAGCGGATCACGGATACATTGACGATCGAAAAGCTCCTGACCTTCGCAGGCGAACGCCGCCGCGAGATCGAGGTCATCGCCGGCAAGTACCGACGCGCCTGATACTCATCACACCATGCGCGCTCAGCTATGGCTCTCGACGAAGTCGCTGAGATAGTCGGGCAGGGTCATGCCATCGATGTCGCAGCGCGCCCGAATCTCGCCGGCAACGTCGGTCGAGATATCCTTCATCCAGTGCTCGAGCGTGTTGAACGAGATGACCTTGACGGG
The DNA here is from genome assembly GCF_055807435.1 of Bradyrhizobium sp. Ken51. Taxonomy (NCBI): domain Bacteria; kingdom Pseudomonadati; phylum Pseudomonadota; class Alphaproteobacteria; order Hyphomicrobiales; family Nitrobacteraceae; genus Bradyrhizobium; species Bradyrhizobium sp. Ken51. Next base: position 213,123 of record NZ_JBVVPB010000005.1, read on the forward strand.
GTCGTTGAAGCAGCCCGCGACGAGTTCGCCAATCGTGGCGTCGAGATCGCTTCGCTCGACACGGATTTCAGTCGCCTTGTCGAGGCGGTCGATCACCACGAACAAGGTCTGGTCTGCGCCATAGGGCACGACCGGGGCTGGTACGCCGGCTTCAAGCATGTGAGGCACTCACGCCTTCGCTTCCGATCACCATCAACGGGAAAAACCGGAAGAAGGTTCCTGCGCTCAGCCGGTGCTTTCTGCGAAGATCAGAGAAATTCGCGCAGCCGCGCCAGCTCGGTGATGTGCTCAGGCGAGAGGATGTCCGTCACCAGCGGCGGCTGCGCGATCGTGCGGATCTCATAGAGATGCCTGGTCGCCGCCGGCTTCGCCATGAACGCCGAGATGCATTCGTCGAGCGTGCCCTCGATCACCTGGTAGGACGCCCTGTCCGATCGCCGCTGGTTCGCAAGCGATGGCCATTTATGCAGCACCGCAAGGACACCAAAATCGACCTTTGAATCCTCAACCACGTCCCCCATCGTCCTGCCTCACGCAAAAAGAACCCCGGCACACAAGCCTGCGTGCCGGGGCCTACACCCATTACTGCATCTCAATGCCACAGCACCAAACGCGATGACCGGGAAATAGTTCCCGCCAATTATTCGCTTTCAGCTCGCGGCCGCCGCGATCCTGTGTCCCGGATTGGTGCGGCCGTGGCTGGTCTCATCGCCGCGGCCGACCTCGGGCGGAAGCCCGGCCAAGCGCCGCAAGGCCTCGGCCATCTGCACCCGGCCCGGCGCGCCGGTGATGATCACGTCCACCATCGTGAAGGACGAATGGAAATGACCGCGGGCGCGCAGCTGCTCGACCGGGACGCCGGCGGCCGCCATCGCCTCGGCATAGGCGATGCCTTCGTCGCGCAGGGGGTCGAATTCGCAGGTGACGACGAAGGCCGGCGGCAGGCCTGCGACCTTGCCGCGGAGCGGCGAGACGCGCGGATCGGTGCGGTCGGTCGGCGAGCAATAGAGGTCCCAGAACCAGTACATCAGCGAGCGGGTCAGGAAATAGCCGGTCGCATTGTCGTTGTAGGAGGGGCGGTCGAAGGTGCAGTCGGTGACCGGGCAGATCAGGAGCTGACCCGCAATATCCGGCCCGCCGCGATCGCGTGCAAGCTGACAGGTGACGGCGGCGATGTTGCCGCCGGCACTCCAGCCCGCGACCAGCACCGGGCCCGGCCTGCCGCCGAGCTCGGCGGTGTGCTCGGCAATCCAGCGCGTCGCCGCATAGCCGTCTTCGGCCGCGGCCGGGAAACGATGCTCGGGCGCATGACGATAGCCGACGCTGACGAGCATCATGCCGGTCCGCCGTACCATGTCGCGGCAGAACGGTTCGTCCGATTGCTCGTCGCCGAGCACCCAGCCGCCACCGTGGAAATAGACCACGACCGGATGCGGTCCCGGCGTTGTCGGCCGGTACACCCGGTAAGGCAGGGGACCGTCGGCGCCGGGCAGAGTGCCGTCGATGATGTCGCCGATCGGCCGTCCCGCCGGGCGGCCCTTGTTGAACTCGTCGACGAAGGCGCGAGCGCCGAGCGCGCCCATCGACTCGATCTGTGGGAGATTCAGCGACGCCAACAGGTTCAGCACCAGCCGCACATCCGGCTGCAGGCGCACCACCTCGCCGTCATTGCATTGCGCGGCGACATCGGGGCCGGTCAGCTTGAAGCCGAGCATGCCGCGGCTGACCACCTCGTCACAGATGCTGCGATAGGGACCGACGCCGCCGGTGTAGGGCATCAGGCCCTGCACCTTGCCGGGCACGTTGGCGCCCGTGTACCAGGTGTTGGCGAGCCGGTGCAGCGTCACCATCGAGCAGTCGGCCATGTGCCTGTTCCAGCCGGCCTGCGCCGTCTCGGTCGGCTCGATCGTGGTGAAGCCGGCGTCGCGCAATGCCTTGAGCCGGTCGACGACCCAGTCGACATGCTGCTCGATCGACACCGCCATGTTCGACAGCACCGACGGGCTGCCGGGCCCGGTGATCATGAAGAAGTTCGGGAAGCCCTCGACCGTGAGCCCGAGATAGGTCTGCGGCCCCTGCGCCCAGACGTCGGTGAGCGATCTGCCGCCACGTCCGGTGATCGGATGCACGGCGCGGATCGCGCCGGTCATGGCGTCGAAGCCGGTCGCGAACACGATCACGTCGACGTCGACGCTGCGCTTGGCCGTGGTGATCCCACTTGTGGTGATCGTCTTGATCGGCTCCTGGCGCAGATTGACCAGCGTGACGTTCGGCCGGTTGTAGGTCGCGTAATAGTTCGTATCGAGGCAGGGGCGTTTGGCGCCGAACGGATGATCGTCCGGCATCAGCGCCGCGGCGGTCTCGGGGTCTTTGACGGCGGCGCGGATCTTCTCGCGGATCAGGTCCTGGATGATCTTGTTGCCGTCGATGTCGACCGCCTGGTCGGCCCAGAGCTGGGTCAGGATGTGGACGAGGTCGCCGGCCGCCCAGGCGCGTTCGAACCGCTCACGGCGCTCGGCATCGCTTAATTGCCAGCTTACGACCGTTTGCTGCGGATAGGGGACGCCGGCCATCGACTGGCGCGCCTGCTCGCGATAGGCCGCGCGGTCGCCTTGCAGCAGGCTCATGCGATCGGAAGGCGCAGGGCCGTTATGCGCCGGCAATGCGAAATTCGGCGTGCGCTGGAACACGGTCAGGTGTGCGGCCTGCTCGGCGATCAGCGGGATCGACTGAATGGCCGACGATCCCGTGCCGATCACCGCGACGCGCTTGCCGGCGAGATCGACGCCGTCATGCGGCCAGCGTCCGGTGAAATAGACCTCGCCCTTGAAGTCCTTGACGCCGTCGATCTCCGGCGGCTTCGGCGCCGAGAGGCAGCCGGTGGCCATGATGTAATGGCGGCAGGAGACCGGCGCGCCATTGTCGGTGGTGAGCTGCCAGCGTTCGGTCGCCTCGTCCCATTTCGCTTCCGTGACCTTGGTCTTGAAGCGGATGTCACGCCTGAGATCGTAACGGTCGGCGACGAAGCCGAGATAGCGCAGGATCTCGGGCTGGGTCGCGTATTTCTCGGACCAGGTCCAGGCGGTTTCGAGATCCGGATCGAAGGTGTAGCTGTAGTCGATGGTCTGGATATCGCAGCGCGCGCCGGGATATCGGTTCCAGTACCAGGTGCCGCCGACGTCGCCGGCTTCTTCGAGGCCGACTGCCGTGAGGCCGGCCTTGCGCAGCCGGTGGAGAAGGTAGAGGCCGGCAAATCCGGCGCCGACCACGGCAACGTCGACCTGCTGGCTGGTTCCGCGCCCCGCGTCAGAGGCACGCGCAGCAACCATTGCATCAGGCATGGCATTTCCTCCCGTGTGTTTTGTTTTGCCGGCAGGCTATCGCTGCAGGTTCGGCTTGTCATCACGCCATGTGCAATCTTCGGTAGCCATTTGCGGCGTCATCATGGCCGCGTGAATGTTGCGGCAGCACACGCATCGCGATGCACAAGAGCCGTGATTTCCCGGGCTAATCAGGGTCGATCCATCTGTGTATGCTCTTGTTTTGCCACGCGTGCCGACGGGCGTCATGACAGAGTTGAGTGAGCGGACCAAAGCGAACATGGACGTCGTCCTGGAGGAGACGTGCCGCCAACTGCCGCACGGCGGCGATCACGACAGCCGCAGGTTCATCGCCCAGCGGCTGATCGAGGCGGCGCGGTCCGGTCACACCACGCTCGGTGAACTCGGCATCATCGCACGGCACGCACTGGCGGAGCTTGTCGCCAAGGGGAGCTAGGCGCGGCCGCGACGCTTGCCTCGCAGCGGGCCACGGACATAACCTGCCTAAACCTTTTCGCGCATCGAGATGCTCCGAAGATGCGGTCCGTGTTCGCGCTGTTTGCGACGTCTCTCGTCCTCTGTTGCGCCGGCTCGGCCGCGGCCCAGCCGGTTGGCCAGTTTCCATTTGCGCTGACACGTGAAGGGCAGATGCTTGGCGCCGTCGAAGGCGAAGTGGCCTCGTTCAAGGGGCTGGCCTATGCGGCCGCGCCGATCGGGCCGCTGCGCTGGCGTCCGCCGCAGGCTGCGCCCGAGAGTTCGGAGATGCGCACCGCCTATGCCTATGGCGCGCCGTGTCTTCAGCCGTCGCTGCCGGGATCGAGCGAGGATTGCCTTACGCTGAACGTGTTCCGTCCGTTCGGGGTCGATGGCCCGCTGCCGGTGATGCTGTTCATCCACGGCGGCGCTTTCGTCAGCGGCACCGCGAACGATCCGCTGTTCGACGGTGCGAGGCTCGCCCAAGCTGGCGTCATCGTGGTGACCGTGAATTTTCGCCTCGGCGCGTTCGGCTGGCTCACCGATCCCGCGCTGTCGGAAGACGGCTCCGGCAATTACGGCCTGATGGACCAGATCGCGGCGCTGCATTGGGTCCACGACAACATCGCGGCCTTCGGCGGTGATCCGAACAATGTCACTCTGTTCGGCAGTGGCGCAGGCGCGACCTCGATCGCGCTGCTGATGCTGTCGGCGCAAGCGCGCGCGCTCTTTCAGAAAGCCATTCTGCAATCGATTCCCGGCCGTGCGCGCCTGCGTTCGGCACAAGAGGCCGAGATTGTGGGCCGGCAATTCGTGGCGGCGTTGGGGCGACAGGCCGATTTACGCACAGCCGAGCCGCGAGCTCTGCTTGCCGTCGAAAAACATCTCCTGGAAAAATCGCCGCGCAGCTTCGCGCCGACGATCGACGGAAGTCTGGTGAGCGAGGACGTCGCCGCAGGCTTCGCGGCCGGACATGAGAGCCGCATTCCCCTGATCATCGGCTCGAACGACGACGAGACGGGTTTCGACGAGCTGGATCTCCGGGAGGAGCTGGCGTCGTCAGGTACCACCAGCGATGAACTGCGCGGGCTCTATCCCGACCTCGCCAGACCTTCCGTCCGCGCGGCAAGATTCTACACCGACAGGGTCTTCTCCGAGCCGGTGAGATTGCTGGCACGCCTGCATGCCGCCAGCGGTGCGCCGACCTTTCGCTATCGCTTCGCCTATGTGCCGGAGGCACGGCGCGCAAACCCCGAGGGCGGTCACGGGCGAGAATTGCAGTTCATCTTCGGCGTCGAAGGCGTGCCCGGTGCGGGCATCCTGTCACGAGCCGATCGCGAGGTCGCAAATCGCATGCGCGCCTACTGGATCAATTTCGCCAAGAGCGGCGATCCCAACGGTGCGGACCTGCCGCATTGGGATGCGGCCGCAGACAGCGATCGCCTGCTGCTGATCACGAACGATCGCATCGCGAGCGGAGACGACCCCTGGTCGGAGCGCCTGGACCGGTTCGGGCGTTAGGGCAGGATGAGTTGGACTTAAGCCGCGAGTTCGACGCGCGGCGCCGGGCTCAGCCGGTCTTCCTCCAGATAATCCATCGCGCCGTCCTTCTCGACGGCATAGAACTGCTGGCCTTCCTTCGACCTGTAGGCTGCGCGAACGACGCCGCGACGGCCCTTGTCACTGTTGACGACGTCCCCCAACGCAAACTTCTTCATTTCACGTCCCTGGCTGCTGGCCGACTCCTTCGGCCACGCCCGGGATTCTGGGCGGAAAATCGTTAACGTCTTGCTAACCATACGGGTTTGCCTATGCTCGCGACCGATCGCGCGGGCAGCTCGCACGCGCATGTTGCCAATGACGAGCCTGAGCCCATGGTGCGATTTCCGACCTTCTTCCTGTCCCATGGCGGCGGTCCCTGGCCGTTCATGGAGGACAGGCGGGTGCAATATGCGAAGACCGCCGAGGCGTTCGGCCGGCTGCCGCAGCTCTTGCCGGAGAAGCCCAAGGCCGTCCTCGTCATCACAGGACATTGGGAGGCTGACGCCTTCACCGTGTCCACCTCGGCGCATCCGCCGATGGTGTACGACTATCACGGTTTTCCCGAGCACACCTATCACCTCAAATATCCGGCGCCGGGCCGGCCCGAGCTCGCCGCGGAGGTGAAGGCGCTGCTCACGCGCGCGAGCGTCGATTGCCGGGAGGATCCCAACCAGGGTTTCGATCACGGCACCTTCGTGCCGCTCGGGCTGATGTATCCGAACGCCGACATGCCGATCGTGCTGTTGTCGCTGAGATCGAGTTACGATCCGGCCGAGCACATCAAGGTCGGGCAGGCGATTGCCTCACTGCGGGACGAAGGCATTCTGATCGTCGGCAGCGGTCTCACCTATCACAACATGCGCGGATTCGGCCGTGCCGAGTCGAAGCCGGTCTCGTATGATTTCGAGGCGTATCTGAACGAGGCGATCAGCCACAAGGACGCGGCGCGCCGCAACGCGATGCTGGTTGACTGGGAGAACGCACCGAGTGCGCGTCTCGCGCATCCGCGTGAAGATCATCTGCTGCCGCTGATGGTGGCCGCCGGCGCTGCCGGCAGCGACGCGGGCAAGCGCGTCTTCGTCGACGAGGTCGCGAATGTCGCGATGGCATCGTATGTGTTCGGAGGGTGATCTTCCTTCTCCCCTTGTGGGAGAAGGTGGCGCGAAGCGCCGGATGAGGGGTTCTTTCTGCGAGTCCAACTGTCGTATGAATTCGCGGAGACAACCCCTCACCCGTCTCGCCGCTTTGCGGCGAGCCACCCTCTCCCACAAGGGGAGAGGGTGATCATCACCCGTATTTCAGCTTCATGAACAGGATGCCGCCGGCGAGCACCATGGTGATGGCGTTGGCGGCGACGAGGGGCGCATCGCCCGACAGCAGGCCGTAGACGAGCCAGAGCGCCAGCCCCAGCACCATGACCAGGAACATGCCGAGCGAAATATCGCCGGTGGAGCGGGTCTTCCACACCTTGATGGCTTGCGGCGCGTAGGCCACGGTGGTGCAGGTCGCGGCGGCAAAGCCGATCAGCTTGATCACAACGGGTCCATGGCGGCTCTATAGCATTGATTCGACGATGGTCGCGCCGCAGGCACGCGCCGTCACGAGATCGCGATAGAGTGCGGCATAGTCACCGGCGCGGTTGCGCCAGGACACGTCGGTCGCAAGGCCGCTCAGTTGCAGCCGGCGCCAGGTCAGCTTGTCGTGGAAGGCGATGTTGGCCTTGCGCAGCGTGCCGGCGAGGGCATCCGCGGTCACTGGGCCAAACTTGAAGCCGGTGGCATCGTGGCCCGATTTATCGGCCTCGCCGATATCGACGATGGTATCCTCGAGGCCGCCGACGCGCGAGACGATGGGCACGGCGCCGTAGCGCAGCGCGCAGAGCTGGGTCAGGCCGCACGGCTCGAACCGTGATGGCACGATGAGCGCGTCGGAGCCGGCCTGGATCAGATGTGCCATGATCTCGTCATAGCCGATCACGACCCCGATCCGGCCGGGGTTCGCCCGCGCAACGGCCTGATAGCGATCCTGCAGATCGCGGTCGCCGCTGCCGAGCAGCGCGAGCTGCATGCCTTCGCGCAAAACGGTCGGAATGGCCTCGAGCAGGAGATCGAGCCCCTTCTGCCAGGACAGGCGACTGATGACGCCGAGCAACGGCGCTTCGTCCGAGGAATCCAGATTGAACTGTTGCTGGAGCACCGCCTTGTTCGCGGCCCGATGTGTGAGGTCCTCCGTGCCGAAGCGGTAGGCGATGTGCGGATCTTCTTGCGGATTCCAAACGGATACATCGATGCCGTTGAGGATGCCGCTCAGCACGTTGGCGCGGGCGCGAAGCAGACCGCCGAACCCCATGCCGCCCTCGTCGCTCTGGATCTCCTGCGCATAGGTCGGCGACACCGTGGTGATGCGATCGGCGAATTGCAGGCCGGCCTTCAAAAAACTGATGCCGCCGAAATATTCGAGATCGTTGACGCCATAGGCGCGCAAGGGCAGGCCAATCGAACCGATCAGGTCGGGCGCGAACTTGCCCTGATAGGCCATGTTGTGGATGGTCATCACGGTGGCCGGCCGCGGGCGGTTGTCGTAGTGCAGATAGGCTGGCGCGAGCCCGGCCTGCCAGTCATGGGCATGCACCACGTCGGGCACGAAGGCGGGCGCGAGGCCGTGGCCGATATCGGCCGCGATGCGCGAGAGCGCGGCGAACCGCACGCCATTGTCCGGCCAGTCCAAGCCTTCAGGCGTCACGTAGGGGTTGCCGGGCCGCGCGTAGAGATGCGGCACGTCGAGCACGAACAGCTCGAGGCCGTCATGCGAGCCGGCGAGCAGACGTCCGGGTCCGCCGAAATAATCCGGCCAGCGCCGGATTTCGTCGGCTCCCCCCAGCACCCGCATCACGTCGGGATAGCCCGGCATCAGCGTGCGCATCTCGACGCCATGCGCCTTCAGCGCGATCGGCAGCGCGCCCGCGACATCGGCGAGGCCGCCGGTCTTGACGATGGGATAGACTTCGGAGGCGACCGCGAGGACGCGAACAGGCGTCATGTATTGAGCCTGTCGAGCATCGGCTGGGTAATGAGCGAAATGCCCTGCTCGGTGGTGCGGAAGCGTCTTGCATCCAAATCGGGATCTTCGCCGACGACGAGCCCTTCCGGGATCTCGACGCCGCGATCGATCACGACGTTCTTCAGGCGCGCGCCGCGGCCGACATTGACGTAGGGCATGATCACGGCGTTCTCGACATTGGCGTAGGAGTTGACGCGCACGCCGGTGAACAGCAGCGAGCGTCGCAGCGAGGCGCCGGAAATGATGCAACCGCCCGAGACCAGCGAGCTCACGGCCTGGCCGCGCCGGCTTTCCTCGTCGTGGACGAATTTTGCCGGCGGTGTGATCTCCGAATAGGACCAGATCGGCCAGGCGCTGTCGAACAAATCGAGCTCGGGCACCACGTCGGTGAGGTCGATATTGGCGGCCCAATAGGCGTCGACCGTGCCGACGTCGCGCCAATAAGCACGGGGGTCGCTACCGGAGCGGACGCAGGAGGTCGAGTATTGGTGCGCCATGGCGCGGCCGTTCTTGACGAGATAGGGGATGATGTCCTTGCCGAAATCGTGGTTGGAGTTCGGGTCCTCGGCGTCGCGCTTGAGCTCCTCGAACAGGAATTTCGCGTCGAACACGTAGATGCCCATGCTGGCGAGCGAGACGTCCGGCTTGCCCGGCATAGGCGGCGGGTCTTTCGGTTTTTCCAGGAACTCTTTGATCCATCCGTTCTCGTCGATATGCATGATGCCGAAGCCGGAAGATTCCTGACGCGGCATCTCCAGGCAGCCGACGGTGACGTCGGCGCCGCTGTCGACATGCTGGCGCAGCATCACCTCGTAATCCATTTTATAGATATGGTCGCCGGCGAGAACCACGATGAAGCGGCAGGCGTGGGATTCGATGATGTCGATGTTCTGGTAGACCGCATCGGCCGTGCCGACGTACCACATGTTTTCGGAGACGCGCTGGCTCGCCGGGAGGATGTCGAAGCTCTCGTTGCGCTCGGGACGGAAGAAGTTCCAGCCCATCTGAAGGTGCCGGATCAGGCTGTGCGCCTTGTATTGGGTGGCCACCGCGATTCGACGGATGCCCGAGTTCACCGCGTTCGACAGTGCGAAATCGATGATGCGGGATTTTCCGCCGAAATAGACCGCGGGCTTGGCGCGCCGGTCGGTCAGCTCCAGCAGCCGGCTGCCGCGTCCGCCGGCCAGGACGAACGCCAGCGCCTGACGGGCAAGCGGCTCGGGTCTCGCGGCACTCATGTCATTCTCCCACAACTCTGGCGCTCGCGAGAAGCCTCCCGGCCGCGCACATTTGGAACCGATAGTAACGGCACGAATAGTAAATCGGGAAGGTGGTTGTTGGTTGCGAATGCGCCGGAAGCTTAATGCTTTGCCGCGGTGATCGGGCCCCAGGCACCGTCTTGCTGGTGTCACACGCGGCGAGGTGGTCGAGCCCGTCGGGTACCGGTTGATCACAATGGAGGCATGCGTCTTGTGCGGTGCACGCAAAATCGAGGCCGAATTTCTGGCTTTGACCTTGCGCCAGGATGCCCGATCATGGGCTGCGTCCATGTCCAAGCAAAATGTCAGACAGGGAGTAAGACGATGACGATCTGGAAAACGGCAATCGCCTGTTCGCTGGCCGTCGCGGTGATGGCCGGCCAAGTCGAGCGGGCCGCCGCGGGCCCGATGCCGACAAATGTCGCGACCATGAAGGCCGCGGTCGGCGATGATGTCACGCAGGTGTATTGGCGCGGCCGAGGTTTTGGATGGGGTATTGGCGGCCTCGCAGCCGGCGCGATCATCGGCAGCGCCATCGCCAGCAGCGCCTATGGCTACGGCTACTATGGCGGTGGTCCATATTACGGCGGCTACGGATATCCGGGGCCGGCTTACGGCTATGCGCCTGCCTATTATGGCGGCTATGGACCGAGTTACGCCTATGGACCGGGCTACGGTTATGGCGGCTATTACGCGCGTCCGCGCTATTACGGCTATCGCGCCTATCGTCCATATTACGGTCCGCGGTACGGCTACTACCGGCCGTACCGGGCCTATCACCGCGCGTATTGGTGATCGATCAAACGGGTGGACCCGCACGCCGCAGGTCGACGATACTGAAAAGATTTGAGGGCCGCTGTACGCAAGCGGCCCGATCGGCTTGCGCGCGTTGAACCCGGTGATGCGGCACGACGAGCCGGCCATGCCCGCCCGCGACAATGCCGATGCAGATCGCGGCGATGATCGCGATCTCGATGCACCATTCGAGCGGTCCCGAGCTCATGGCAGCGCGATGGTGTTGGTAAGATCGAACTCGGACAGGCCCGGGCCGCGGCACGCGAGGTAGATGGCGAGGAGGAAGATGCGGCTGAGGACGGTGACGCCTAATATGCCCCTCACGTCGTAATGACGAATGGCAAAAGCGAGAGGCGGGATCGCCAAATGTTTTATAATGCTCATGGCTAACTCCTTGCCAAAATTCAGGCATCGACTGCCTGTCGACTGAAATGACAGCGTGATGAAAAGGCCGTCCGACGCCTTCGGCGTCTCTAAATGGACAGGCCAATGCTAGTGCCGGCGCAGGGCGCAGGTCTTTATCGTGTCCTTACATTTGGCTGAGCTTTCCCTTAAGATGGGGGAGCATCCGGGGGTCGGAGCCGTGCGTACAGACGCGCTTGCCTTTGGTGAATTCCGCCTCGACCGTGCCAACGCGCTATTATGGCGAGGCGGGGAGCGGATCGCGTTGGCCCCGAAGCCATTCGAGGTTCTTTGCCATCTTGTCGGTCGGCCCGGTGAACTCGTCACCAAGGAAGAGTTGCTCGACGCGGTCTGGTCCGATCTGCACGTCAGCGAGTCGAGCCTCGCCGTTGCCGTGAACGCGCTACGCTCGGTGCTCGGCGACGACAGACAATCTCCCAACTACATCGAGACGGTCACGCGGCGCGGCTATCGCTTCATTGCGCCGGTCGCGACCGCCGAATTGCCTGCGATCGAGCGGGCGGCCGAAGAGGAGGCGGCGTCCGCCACGGAGCAGGTGGTCGATCGACGCCGGCACTGGAGGGTCGGGCGCACTGGGCCACTCGATACGCTGGACGAGGCGTTGCAACTTGCTCGTACCGGACAGCGTCAGGTCGTCTTCATCACCGGCGAGGCCGGGATCGGCAAGACCACCCTATTGCAAATGACGCTCGACAGGATGAACCAGCAGGGACTGAGCGTGCTGCACTGTAGCTGCAACGAGTTGTTCGGCACCCATGAGGCCTTTCTTCCGCTGATCGGAGCGCTGAACGAGTGCTGCCGTCGAACCGATGGAGCATCGCTGCTGACTGCGATACGCGAGCACGCGCCGACCTGGCTCGCGCAAATGCCCGGTTTCCTCGGCGAAGCAGACCGGGCCGCATTCCAGCATGAGGTCTTCGGCGCAACCCGGGAGCGCATGCTGCGGGAATTTGCCGATCTCATGGAGCATCTCGCCGTCAGCCGACCATGGGTGATCATCCTGGAAGATCTGCATTGGAGCGATTTCGCCACCGTGGATGTGCTCTCCCGGCTTGCGCGCCGGGATCGGAGGGCTTCTATCCTCGTGCTGGCCACCTATCGGCCGATGGAAGTCGCCGTCGGCGGACATCCTATCCGTGCGGTTCACCAGGACTTGCGGATTCACGGACACGCCACCGAGCTCGCGCTCGATCGGCTAACCGGCACCGACGTCGAACGCTATCTTTCGCTGCGTTTCAACTCGGCCGATTTTGCCAGAGAGCTGGTCGAGCGCATCTTCGCGCGAACCGGCGGGCATCCTCTGTTCGTGTCGTCTCTGCTCGACCATCTCGTGGCGCAGGGCGCGCTGGTCGAGCACGAGTTGGGCTGGCGGCTGGTCAGCGAAGACGCGGCCTCGCATGACAGCATGCCGCGCGATCTGGAAGGAATGATCAAGCAGCAGATCGATCACCTCACCGTGGACGAGCGCTGCCTGCTTGAGGTCGCCAGTGCGGCGGGAGCGGAGTTTTCCGCGCTCCATATCGCCGGTGCGCTGGACCGTCCCGTGCTGGATGTCGAGCAGATGTGCGAGGACCTGGCGCGGACCGATCGCATTATCGTCGTTGCCGGCATGACTGAGTGGCCGAACGGAGGTGTCTCCGGTCGCTATGCGTTCCAGCACGCGCTTTACCAGGAGATCCTCTACCAGCGGCTCGCGCCGGCGCGCCGCATGAAAACCCATGCGCTCCTTGGGGCGGGGCTCGAGCAGGGCTATGGGCCGCAGGCTGGGGAGATCGCCGCCGTTATTGCGCGCCACTTCGAACTGGGCCGCGATTTCCCGAAAGCGATGCATTATCTTGGCGCGGCTGCCGAGGGCTCGGCGCGACGGTTCAGCACACGGGAGGCCGCCAACTACCTGTCCCGCGCTTTGGAACTGGTGCCGCATCTGCCGCCGGAGTTTCGGGTGACGACACGTCTGAAGTTGCTGCTTCAGCGCGCCTGGGCCTGGCGGGCCAGTGGGGATTTCCTGAATTCCCTGCAGGATCTCAGCGCAGTCGTCGCGCACGCGGCGGAGAACGGGCACGTGCGCGAAGAGGTGAACGCACTGGTCGATCTCAGCAGATTCTGTCTTTACGTCGATCGACGCCAGAGCCTGCCTGTTGCCGAACAGGCTCTTGTCAAGAGCAGGGCGATCGACGACGCCGCGTTCAGCGCGCTGGTCCAGGGGAACGTAGCCAATTTGAAGCTGATGCTCCGCGGCTGGGATCGCGAAAATGCGGACCTTGCCGAGCGTGCGTCAGCATTGATCACCGGAGAGCAGGATCTGAGCATGCGGCTGCGACGCTGCTCGATGGAGATGGTGCTGGAGTTCCTGCGCGCGAATTATCCGGCCTGCTGCGATGCGACGAGCCGGGGAAAGGAGCTCGCCCGCCTGGTCGGTGACGTCTATCTGTTCGTACTCTACGAATCGGTCGAGGCGTTTGCCCAGATTTATCTCGGCGAATGGGGCCGGGCGCAACGAAACCTCGTCTCCGCGTTGGCTATCTCGGAGCGGAATGCAAATCCGCAGGCCGTCGCGCTGTGTCATCTCGCGATCGGATGGCTGTATTCGGAGGCGGAGGAATATGGCAGCGCGTCACGGCGTGCGGAGGATGCGCTCGGCCCGATGATCGAGGCCAATCCGTTCACCTTCTTCGTCGGCAGGAATTTGCTGGCGCGAGCTTATGTCAGGATGGGCGACCTGGCTCGGGCGCGGCAGCATCTCGATGCGATGGAGCGGCGAATGGAGGTCGATCGGGTGCCGATGGAGTCGCTGGTCATCCCCCATTATCTGCTGACTTGCTGCGACTATTGGATCGCGATCGGCGATCTGGACCGCGCCCAGAGTTCGGCCCGCCAGTTTCATGAGGTGACGAGCGCGGCGCCCGACCGGCCGTTTCTCGCGCTGTGCTACGAGGCCATGGCGAGAATTGCGATCCTGAAGCAGGATGCGCAACTCGCCGGCCAGCATTTGTCGACGGCCATTTCGATCGTCCGCCATGCCAGGTTGCCGCATGCCACGTGGCGGGTTTATCGCACGACAGCGGTGCTCTATGGGAGCCTTGGACAAGCGCAAAGGGCTGCCAAGTGGCGGGGCCGCTCCTGCCAGGTGATCGCATCGCTGGCAGAGACGCTTGATCCCGGCGATCCGCTGCGGTCGGCATCCTTTTTCGACGCAGACCGGCACACCGGGCCCGACATTGCGGGACGGTGATCGGCTCAATCCGGCAGGTCCGCGATCTCTCGCGGTTCTCCGGGCCGTTGCTTGACCCTGAATTGGTTTTGCTGCTGCCGCAGCGTGCGGGAGGCACTGTAGGCATCCCTGCGCAACCGCATGATCGAGCCGAGCGGCTGATGCGCGGCGAGACATCGCCATGGATCGAACGAAAGCACCTCGTCGGAATAGACGCGACGCGCGGGGCTGTCGGCGGTCTGGCGCGGAAGCGTGATCTTGCCGAGTGCTTGCGGCGGCGCGACGTCCTCGGGCCAGTCGATCGAGGCATCTTCGATCGGTGTTCGCTCCAGGTCGGTGCAGAGCTGGGCAAACAGTTCGTACTCGGCCGCATTGTCCTTGAAGAAGGCAGCGACGCTGTTCAGCACGGCATCATCGGCATCGTGGCAGGGCTGGCCGGTGAGTTGGCGAACCGAGGCCGAGATCGGCACCAGGCGAAGCCTTGCGATATAATCGCCAAACCGCAATGCTCCCTCCGTGTGAAAGGTTTCTCCGAGAATGTTGCTGCCGGCATCACCGAGCGCTTTCAAGACGATCGGGATCGGAATGCCTGTTCTGTCCGATGCGGCGACCAGCACGCGCGCGAGAAAGCCTATGGGTACGTACGCCAGATCAGGCAGGAACAGGGTGCGCTCGACCTGGTGCTGTGCGCGCATATAGGCCATCGCATCCGCGAAATAGCTGGGGTGATTGACGAGCAGGAGATCCTGGTTCGTCGTATCGTCGTCGCCGAGCGCCTTAGTCCCAGTCACGCCCAGGACCTTGATGGCAAACCCCCGTGGCGAACGTACGCGATCGCTCCTGTTGAATGCGGTGGAGAGGCGGACGATGATCGGGAAGTGGCCAGCCTGCTTGAACAGGCCCTGGCGCAGGTGATCCGGCAAATCGTCGTAGACGATCAGCTCGCCGCGGAGATAGCCGGCGCCCTTGGCGTGCTGCTGCCGGGTCCCATGCTTGTCGCTGTGAAAAGTGCGGGCGCTCGTCCGCGAGATCGAGGCAACGATCGCCTCGACGGCCGCAGCTTCCTCCGGCTGGATTTGTTCGACGGACGGATCGTAACGAAGATACTGACTGGCTGACATGGCGCTGATCTCCAGCCCGAAGGTCGCCTTCCCATTGCAAGCGTCGACGGCCGCAGGGCGCATCACTGTAAGCCCGTCCAGTCGGGATCGGCAATCCAAGAGCGGGCTGCGTTTGCCTGGACAAGCCGGGGATGAGGCATCCTGCTACCGACGAGATCACAGGATCGATGCTAGGCCGATGGCGGCTCGTAAGTCCTTATGAGCTCCTTATGTTGTCCTGATGTTTTCCTTAAGGCCGGTCGGACGAGGCACGAGATCTCACAAGGCTCTCAAGCATCCGTGAAGCGGATGGAGCGCATTCCAACCCGACAGGACTCCGCGAAACGTTCGTTCTGCGTTTCATGCCGACGACAAAACCCGCATTGCTATTTGCACGACCTCCCTTGCGTCACGCCCGGCCCCCTCAAAATCATAACGACGACCACATCGGGAGACCGGCCATGGGCCTGCAAGAAACAAAAATCGAGTCGCTTCCCTTCGTCACCGCTGAACTCAATTATCTCGCGCCGGTTTCGGGCAAGCCGCGCACCTACGCCTTCGATCCGCCGCCGGGTGAGCCCAAGAGCACGTCGTTGCCGGAGCCGCATCAGGTTCCGATCTTCGATGCGCGACTGATCGCCCATAATTTCTCGCTCGACCGCGAAGGCTTTGCGCTGGTGCGGCATCCGAACCAGGTGAAGGACTTCTCCAACGAGGAGGAAATCAAGGCGGTCTACTATCCCGCCGTCGAGGCCTTCCTGCGCGCAACGCTGAAAGCCGACCGCGTTGTTGTCTTCGACCATACCGTGCGCAGGCGCGTCGAGGGCGCTGCGGACATTCGCGACGGTGGCCCGCGTCAGCCGGCAACGCGCGTCCACGTCGACCAGACCGCGGCCTCAGGCGCCAACCGCGTGCGCGAGCATCTGCCCGATGAGGCCAAGGAGCTGCTGAAGGGCCGCGTCCAGGTGATCAATCTGTGGCGGCCGATCCGCGGCCCGTTGCGAGATTCGCCGCTGGCGATGGCCGACGGCACGACGGTTGCGCCCGACGATCTCGTCGCCTCCGACCTGATCTATCCGAACCGTCGCGGCGAGACTTATTCGGTGAAATACAATCCGAACCATCGCTGGTTCTATTTTCCCGAGATGACGACGGATGAGGCGCTGCTGCTCAAGTGCTACGATTCCGCGACCGACGGCCGCACGCGCTTCGGGCCGCACACGGCTTTCGTCGATCCGACCACGCCGGTGGATGCGAGGCCACGCGAAAGCATCGAGGTTCGGACGCTCGTGTTCCACAAGTAGTAACAATGTGTGATGGCACTGCCGGGCGCGGCCCGGCAGTGGCTGAGGAACCTAGGGGAACCAACGAACGTTTCTGCGCGGGGCAGGGCCAACCGGGAGCGGTGCCGTGCGAGCGCAGACCACGTTATTTTCTTGCCTTGCCACTTTTTCGCTTTCTGCTGTTTCCTTTGCCCACGCCGAAAGCGGGCTTGCCTCCTATTACGGATACGGAAAAGCCGGGAAAGGCGAGCTGACCTGCGCGCACCGGACGCGCCCGTTCGGAAGCGTGCTGAGGGTGTCCTACGGCAGCCGCTCGATTCAATGCCGCGTCAACGATCGCGGCCCCTTCATCCGCGGCCGGATCGTCGATCTCTCGGTGCCGGCCGCTAAAGCGCTGGGCATGATGAGCGCCGGTGTGGTGCGGGTCTCGGTGGAATAGACCCGCCGGCGCGCTATAGTGCTGCCCAAAGCATGGGTCAGGGGGCGCTATGGCCAAGATCAAAGTGGGACTCGTCGGCTGCGGCTTCGTGTCGGAGCTGCATATGTATGCGTTCCGGCGCGTCTATGGCGTGGATGTCGAGGTCGCGGCGGTCGCTGCGCGCGGCGACCATGTCGTCGAATTTGCGCAGCGCCACCAGGTCCCGCGGGTCCATCGCAGCTTCGCCGAGCTGATCGCAGACCGCGAGCTCGACGTCATCGATATCTGCACGCCGCCCAATCTGCATGCGGGGATGATCGTCGCCGCCATGCAGGCCGGCAAGCACGTGATCTGCGAAAAGCCGTTCGCCGGCTATTTCGGCCGCGACGGCGACCGGCAGCCGATCGGCAAGCATGTGCCGAAGGCGCTTATGTATCAGCGCGTGCTGGAGGAGATGGACGCCACGCGCGCCGCGATCGAGCGCACCGGAAAACTCTTCATGTATGCCGAGGACTGGATCTACGCGCCGGCCGTGACCAAGACCGCGGAGATTTTGAGAGCGACCAAGGACAAAATCCTGTTCATGAAGGGCGAGGAGAGCCATTCCGGCTCGCATGCGGCCCATGCCGCGCAATGGGCGATGACCGGCGGCGGCTCGCTGATCCGAATGGGCTGCCATCCGCTTTCCGCCGTGCTGTATCTCAAGCAGGTCGAGGCCAAGGCGCGCGGCGAAACCATTCGCGTCGCCAGCGTCAGCGGTGACGTCGGCAACGTCACGGCCGTCCTGAAGCCGGAGGAGCGCACCTACATCAAGGCCAATCCTGTTGACGTCGAGGACTGGGGCACTCTGACTGCCACCTTCTCGGACGGCACCAAGGCCACCGTGTTCTCCGGCGACATGATCATGGGCGGCGTGCGCAATCTGATCGAGACCTACACGTCAGGCGGCTCGCTGTTCGCCAACATCACGCCGAACAATCATCTGATGAGCTACCAGACCTCCGAGGAGAAACTCGCCTCCGTCTACATCACCGAGAAGGTCGACCGCAAAACCGGCTGGCAATATGTCTGCCTCGAAGAGGAGTGGACGCGCGGCTATCTCCAGGAGATCCAGGACTTCATGGAATGCGCCGCGACGGGGCGGCAGCCGCTGTCGGATCTGGCGCTGGCGTACGAGACGATCAAGGTGAACTACGCAGGCTATTGGGCGGCGGAGGAGGGACGACGGGTGGTGTTGTAGGGGCGTGATGAACTCACTGAGCTAACCGCAGGCACGCTGCCAATCCTTCTCCCCCTTGTGGGAGAAGGTGGCGCGAAGCGCCGGATGAGGGGTTGTCTCCGCGGATTCAAATGAGAGATGGATTCGCGGAGACAACCCCTCACCCGTCTCGCCGCTTCGCGGCGAGCCACCCTCTCCCACAAGGGGGAGAGGGTGCACCGTCTGCGCGGCTTCAACCTACGTCCCGTAAGTCGACCCCTTCGGCAGCGGAAACACCGGGTCTTGCGTCCTGATGTTCGTCGGCCACACCACCGAGATGTGCTCGCCGGCATTCTGCATCACGACCGGGGTCGAGCGCTCGTTCTGGCCCGAGAGCGGCGTGCCCGGGGGGAAGAATTTGACGCCATAGCCCTGGATGGTGCCACCGGCGGGAATGTCGACGTCGAGTGCGGCCTTGCGAATGGCCTCGGGCTCGAAGCTCCCGTATTTCTCCTTGGCGACCGGCAGCACGTTGTTGAGCAAGATCCAGGTCTGGTTGAAGCCCATCGAGCAGTGCGGCGGCACGTCGGTGGCGCTGGTCTTGGCCTGGTAGCGCGAGACCATGGTCTTGGTGAGGTCTCCGATTCCAGGCGCAAGCTTGGAGGCATCGAGCAGTTGCGCCGGCACCGGATCGATGTTGCAGAAATTGTCGATGTCGGGGCCGAAGGTTGCGCGCAACTTGTCGAGTTGGCTGTAGCCGGCGCCCGCGCCGAACAGCATCTTGAAGCGCAGGCCACTCTCGCGGGCCTGACGCAGGAACAGGGTGATGTCGGGGTTGTAGCCGGCATGCGAGATCACATCGACCTTGGCGCGCTTGAGCTTGGTCACGAGCACCGAGAGGTCGGGCGCGGAAGCCGAATAGCCTTCGCGCATCACCACCTGGATGCCCGCCTGCTTGGCATAGGCCTCGTCGGCCGCCGCGACGCCGACGCCATAAGGGCCATCCTCGTGGATCAGCGCAACCTTGACGTCCTTCGGATCCATGCCGAGCTTGCCTTGCGCGTGCTCGGCGACGAACCCCGCGAAGGCCTGGCCGTATTGATCGGAATGGATCTGCGCGCGAAAGACGTATTGCAGGTTCTTGTCCTTGAACACGGCGGTCGAGACCGCGGTCGTGATCCAGAGGATCTTCTTCTGCTGCTCGACCTTCGCCGCCATCGGCACCGCATGCGCGCTGGAATAGACGCCGTTGATGATGTCGATCTTTTCCTGGCTGATCAGCCGCTCGGCCTCGTTGATCGCCACGTCGGCCTTGCTCTGCGAGTCCGCCGCAACAGGCACGATCTTGGTCTTGCCGCCGATGCCGCCCTTTTCGTTGACGAGGTCGATGGCGATCTGGGCACCGACCGAGGAGGCGACCGAGCCGCCGGCGGCGAACGGACCGGTGAGGTCGTAGATCAGGCCGATGCGCAAATTCTCGGCTTGCGCCTGGGCCCGTGTCCAATCGAGGCTGAGTGCGGCGGCCGCGGCCGCCGAGCTCTTCAGCAGCTGCCTGCGTGAAGTCGGCATTCTATCCTCCCTCAAAAACCGTCTTATGATTTGGTCTTGTTATTCTTTTTCGAAGTATGGGGAGCGGGGCGCCGGAAAGTCAACATGGCGAAAGTCGGGGGCCGGCCTCCGCGTCGCAGAACGCAATTGCGAAATGGGCCGCGACGAGATCGCGCGCTACTGTTTCAAGCGACGGGCGAGATAGCTGGCGGTCTTCCCGCCGGCTTCGGCGACCTCTCGCGGCGTCCCCGACGCGACGATACGGCCGCCTTCGTCGCCGGCGCCGGGACCGAGGTCGATGATCCAGTCGCTATGAGAGACGACATCCATGTCGTGCTCGACCACGACCACGCTGTTGCCGGCATCCACGATGCGCTCGAGCTGGGCGATCAGCCGCTCGACATCCCTGGGATGAAGACCGGTGGTCGGCTCATCCAGCACATAGAGTGTGTGACCGCGTTGCGGCCGCATGAGCTCGGTCGCGAGCTTGATGCGCTGGGCTTCTCCGCCCGACAATTCGGTGGCGGATTGGCCGAGGCGGATATAGCCGAGGCCGACCTCGCGGACGACCGATAGCGACCGGTTCAGCGTTGGATCTCCGCGGAAGAATTCGAAGGCCTCGTCGACGCGCATCGCCAGCACATCCGCGATGGATTTCCCGCGGATATTCACCTCCAGCGTCTTGTCGTTGTAACGCGCGCCCTTGCAGGTCGGGCAGGGTGCGTAGACGCTGGGCAGGAACAGAAGCTCGACGCAGACAAATCCCTCGCCTTCGCAGGTGCTGCATCGGCCTTTCGCGACATTGAACGAGAAGCGCCCGGCATCGTAGCGGCGGGATTTTGCCTGCGGCGTCGCGGCGAACAGTTTCCGGACGTGGTCGAACAGGCCGGTATAGGTGGCAAGGTTCGATCGTGGCGTGCGGCCGATCGGCTTCTGATCCACCACGACGAGGCGATCGATCTGGTCGAGGCCGGCGGCAATCTTTCCGCCCAATGTCTCGACGGTGGGTGCTGCCAGGCTGTCGTCGTCCGCGTCCGCGGCCCGTGTATGGCCGAGATGCTCCGCCACGGCATCGACGAGGAATTGGCTGATCAGGCTCGATTTGCCGGAGCCCGATACGCCGGTCACGCTGGCGAGAACCCCCAGCGGGACATCGACGTCGAGGCCGCGAAGATTGTTGCGGGTCACACCCCGGACTTTCAGATGCGCCTTCGGCTCGCGGCGGACCGTCGGCGGCGGCTTTCGTGGATGCGCGAGATAATGGGCGGTTCGCGATTGCGCGACCTGCCCGAGCCCTGCGGGCGGTCCGCTGTAGAGGATGTTGCCGCCGCCTTCGCCGGCGTCCGGCCCGACGTCGACCAGCCAGTCGGCATGCCTGATCACCTCGATCTCGTGCTCGACCACGAAGATCGAATTGCCCGCGTGCTTCAGCCGGTCCAGCGCCCGCAGCAGCGCCTCGGTGTCGGCGGGATGCAGACCTGCCGACGGTTCGTCGAGCACGTAGACGACGCCGAACAGGTTGGAGCGGACCTGTGTCGCAAGTCGGAGCCGCTGCAACTCGCCCGGCGACAGCGTCGGTGTGCTGCGTTCGCAAGCGAGATAGCCAAGCCCAAGGTCGAGCAGGACGGCCAGTCGCGCCGACAGATCCTCGCAGATCCGCCTGGCGACGATGGTCTTCTCCGATGCGCCATCCGTCGCAGCCTTTGCGAACGGCTTCATCAACTCCTGCAGCTTCTTGAGCGGCAGATGAGACATCTCGGCGATATCAAGGCCGTCGAACTTGACCTTGAGCGCCTCTGGCTTCAATCGCGTGCCGTGGCAGGTCGGGCAGTCCTGGGTGATCATGAATTGCGCGACGCGGCGCTTCATCATCGCACTCTCGGACTTGGCATAGGTCTGCATCACGTAGCGCTTGGCGCCGGTGAACGTGCCCTGATAGCTCGGCTCCTCCTTGCGGCGAAGAGCGCGTTTGACCTCGGCCGCAGTGTAACCGGCATAGACCGGAACGGTCGGCTGCTCCTCCGTGAACAGAATCCAGTCGCGGTCCTTCCTGGGCAGCTCACGCCAGGGCTTGTCCACGTCGTAGCCCAGCGTGGTCAGGATGTCCCTGAGGTTCTGTCCCTGCCAGGCACTCGGCCAGGCCGCGATGGCGCGCTCGCGAATGGTCAGGGTGTCGTCGGGTACCATGGACTTTTCGGTGACGTCGAGCATCCTGCCGATACCGTGGCAGGTCGGGCAGGCGCCTTCCGGCGTGTTCGGCGAGAACGATTCCGCATAGAGCATCTTTTGTCCGCGCGGGTAATCGCCGGCACGGGAATAGAGCATCCTGAGCAGGTTCGAGATGGTCGTCACGCTGCCGACGGACGATCTCGTCGTCGGGGCGCCGCGCTGCTGCTGGAGCGCGACGGCGGGCGGCAGGCCTTCGATGTCGTCGACCTCCGGGATTTGCATCTGGTGGAAGAGGCGCCGCGCGTAAGGCGACACCGATTCCAGATATCGCCGTTGCGCCTCGGCGTAGATCGTCCCAAAGGCGAGCGAGGATTTCCCGGACCCCGACACGCCCGTGAACACGACGAGGGCGTTGCGCGGAATGCTGACGTCGACGTTCCTGAGGTTGTGCTCACGCGCGCCGCGCACGCGAACGAAGCCGTCGTCCTGCACCAGGCCATCGGGTTGTCTTGGTCGGTCGTCCATCTGGCTGCTCCGGCCCACGCATGGAAGGTAACGGCAGGATCGCAGGATGGGTCCACCGACGCCAGCGTACCGGTTGCGTTCTGCACAAAGCGAAGGCCCGTCGCGGTTGACGCGACGGGCCTTGCAAGGGTGATGGGCGCTCGGTACCGAGCCCGATGCGCTGCCTGACGTATTACTGCGACAGCTTCACGAAGCTCGGGAACTTCAGCTTGCCCTCCGCGATCTTCTCCGGCCAGACCACGACCTGCTTGGAGTCCTGCCACTGGAAGACCAGACCTGACACGGTCGTCGGACCGGACTTGATGCCGTGGGTGAACTCGTCGTCCTTGCCGTAGAACTGAATGCGGCCGATCGTGCCCTCGTAGTCGGTCTTTTCGAGTTCAGTGACCATCTTGTCGGAATCGGTCGAGCCCGCACGCGTGATCGCCTCCGTAATGAAGTAGACCTCGTCATAGGCGGTGTAGCCGGTATAGGCCGGCGGCGAGCCGAACTTGGCCTTGAACGCCGCCGCGAACGGCTTCGTCTTGGACGTCACGGCGACGTCGGGCGTTGCGACCGCCAGCGACGGGACGCCGTCGGCGGCGCCATTGGTGTCCTTCCAGAAGGTCGGGCTCAGCGCCTGCGCGCTGATGCCGAACATCGGAATCGGCACCTGCTGGTTCTTCCACTGCACCGTCGGCTGGACGCCGACATGCGAGATGCCGGTGACGATCACGTCCGGCTTCTTGGCTTCGATGTTGTTGAAGATCGGCGTGAAGTCGGTGGTGTCAGGTGAGAACCGCACGTGCTCGACGACCTTGAGGCCTGCTTTCGGAAGACAGGCCTCGTAGCCGACGTCGAGAGGCTTGGTCCAGGCGGCGTCCTCGCTCATGATCGCGACCGTCTTGAACTTGAGCTTGTCGACCAGCAGATCCTTGGCGGCGTCGCAGACGAGCTGGGCTTGCGCTGCCGAGGTCAGATAGCCGTGAAAGGTGTACTTGTTCTTCTCGTAGTCGTTATGGATCGCCTTGGTGATCTCGTTCGAGGCGGCACCGGGGGTGATCAGTGGCATCTTCAGCCGCGCCGCCCAGGGTTCGAGCGCCAGCACGACTTCACTGATGTAGCTCGCAATCACGGCCGAGACCTTGTCCTCGCTCACCGCGCGCTGGAAGGCACGCACCGAGTCGGCCGAGGAGCTCTTGTTGTCGTAGGTCACGATCTCGACCTTGCGGCCGAGAATGCCGCCCTTGGCGTTGATCTCGTCGGCGGCGATCTGCGCGCCGCCGGGCGTCGCGGCACCGGCGATCGATTGCACTTCAGCGATGACGCCGATCTTGATTGGATCCTTCGATTGCGCGTAGGCGGGAGCGGCAAGGCACAACGCGAGCGCGGAGGCGAGGAGAAAGCTGCTGCTCGGATTCGTCGATGGTCGCATGGTCGTTTCCTTTCGTTTGTTTCTTGTTGATGCTTCCGAACTAAAGAAAATCGGCGCCGGCCTCCGCGGCGAAGCGGCCGGGATCGCCCTCCCAGACGATCCTTGCATGTTCAAGCACATAGACGCGGTCGGCATGCGGAAGCGCGAAGGTCACGTTCTGCTCGCCGAGCAGCACCGTGATCGACGTCGTCTGCCGCAGCCTCGTCAGGGCCTTGGACAAGAGTTCGAGGATGACGGGGGCGAGGCCCAGCGTCGGCTCGTCCAAGATCAGGATCTGAGGCTGCATCATCAGCGCGCGGCCGATCGCCAGCATCTGCTGCTCGCCGCCGGAGAGCGTTTGCGCCATCTGGCCCTGACGCTCTTTCAGGATCGGAAACAGCTCGAACAGCCAGGCAAGCTGTGCCGCGCGCTTGTCGTCGGCCAGATGTTGCCCGCCGAGATCGAGATTTTCCCGCACGCTCATCTCGCCGAACAGCTCGCGCGATTCCGGACACTGCACCAGGCCGCTCCGCGCGATCTTCGCCGGCGTCGTGCCGCGCAGCTTCTCGCCGCCGCGCACGATCTCGCCGCTATAGGGCAGGAAGCCGGAGATGGTGTTGAACAATGTGGTCTTGCCGGCGCCGTTGAGGCCGACGATCGAGACGAACTCGCCCTCATGGACGTGGATCGAGACGTTCTCCAGCGCCTGCGCCTTGCCATAGAACACGCTGACGTTCTCGACCTGGAGCAGCGGTACCTTGTCCTTGAAGCTGGTCTCGGGCCGCGCATGGGTCTCGATGGCGCCGCCGAGATAGACCCGCCGCACCGTCTCGTTCTTCATGACGTCCTCGGCCTTGCCGGTGACGATTTCCTCGCCGAGATACATCGCGAGCACGCGGTCGACCAGCGCCGCGACACTCTTGACGTTGTGGTCGACCAGCATCACCGCGCGGCCCTCGTCGCGAAAACTGCGGATCAGGTCGGAGAACACGTCGACCTCGGCCCGCGTCAGCCCGGCAAAGGGCTCGTCCACCAGCACGACCTTCGGATCGCGCGCGATCGCCTTGGCGAGCTCGAGCCGGCGCAGGTCGGCGAAGGGCAGCGTCGGCGGGCGGCGGTTCATCACGTTGCCGAGGCCGACGCGGTCGGCGATCCATTTGGCGCGCTCGACCAGCGCCTTGTCCGGAAACAGCATGAACAGGCTGTCCGGCAGCAGCGCGACCATGATGTTCTCCAGCACGGTCTGCCGGTTCAGCGGCCGCGAATGCTGGAATACCATGCCAAAGCCCTTGCGCGCGATCTTGTGCGCGGGAAGGCCGGCGACGTCCTCGCCCTCGAAGATCACTTCGCCTGATGTCGGGCGCTCGATGCCCATCACGCTCTTCATCGCCGTCGATTTGCCCGAGCCATTCGGCCCGATCAGGCCGAAGATCTCGCCGCTATTGACCTCGAAGCCGAGGTTCTTCACCGCCGTCAATCCGCCGAAGCGCTTGGTCAGGCCGCGGACTTCGAGCACGGCCCTGTTTGAAGATCGCATATCCATCACGAGCGCGCCTCACGCGAGAGGGCCGCCCCGAGGAAGCCGCCGGGGAAGAACAACACGACGAGGAGCGCGACCGCGGAGACGATGAAGGTCGCGAGCTCGCCGGTGGGCCTTAAGAACTCGCCGGCGACGATCAGGAAGATCGCGCCCAGCGCCGCGCCAAGCACGGTGCGCCGGCCGCCGAGCACGGCGGACACGATCACGTTGACGCCGACTGCGACGTCGACGACGGTGCCGACCGAAGCGGTGCCGAAATAGAACACCAGCAGCGCGCCTGATAACCCCGAGAAGAACGCGCTGACGATGAAGGCGGCGAGCTTGTGCTTGACGATGTTGAACCCGAGCGCGCCGGCCTGCACCGGATCCTGGCCGCTGGCTTGCAGCACCAGGCCAACAGGCGATTGCGACAGGCCGTAGAGGATCGCCGCCGAGATCGTCATGAAGCCGAGTGCGATCCAGTAATTGACACCGGCGTTGATGGAGATGACGTCGGGGATGGTCAGACCGATCTCGCCGCCGGTGAGGTCGGCAAACACCACGATGAAATTCTGCAGCATCAGCACCGCGACCAGGGTGGTCAGGCCGAAATACGGTCCGCGCACCCGGAGCGCCGGCAGTGCCAGCACGAGGCCGGCGATGACGGAGGCGAGCGCGCCGAGCACGATGCAAGCATAAACCGACCAGCCGAATTGGGCATTCAGGATGCCGGCGGTGTAGGCGCCGACGCCGATCAGGAAGGTCGGCCCGAAATTGACCTCGCCGGCGAAGCCGAACAGCAGGTCCCATGCCATCGCGAACACGCCGAAATAGAAGGCGACGGTGAGAAGCCCGAGCACGTAGCCGGAGACGTAGAGCGGCAGCGTCGCCGCGATCACGACCAGCGCGAGCGAGATGAAGAACAGGCGGGTCGTAAAGAAGCTGGCCATCTCAGCGCCTCCCCAGAAGGCCCTGGGGCCGGATGTACATCACGAAGACGAGCAGCAGCAGCGCCGGAATGGTGCGGTAGGCCGGCGAGATTAGATAAGCCGTGAGCGTTTCGAGATAGCCGACCACGAAGGCCGCGATCAGCGAGCCGGAGACGCTGCCGAGACCGCCGAGCACGACGATCGAGAACGCGCTCGCGGTCAGCGGTCCGACGCTGTAGGAGCTGACGCCGAGGAACATCCCGAGCAGCACGCCGGCGATGCCGGCGAGGATGCCGTAGATCGCCCATACCACGACGTAGATGTTGGTCAGCTCGAGGCCGAGCAGGGTGACGCCGCGCGGGTTCATCGAGGCCGCCAGCACCGCCTTGCCGGTGCGGGTGCGGTTCACCAGGAGCCACAACAGCGCGATGACGAAGCAGCACACGATCGCGGTAAAGATCTCGTTCCTGGGCGTGCGCACGCCGAGAATTTCGACGACGCCCTCGACGATCGGCAGCACGGTCTTGGCGTTGTTGGTGAAGAAATAAGCGATCACCTCCTGGATCATGATCCCCCACAACAGCGTGCCGGTGAGGACGAAGATCTCCTTCTCTTCATTCGGGATGCGCCGGGAGTCCTGGATCGGCTTCACCACCGCGAAATAAGTCGC
This sequence comes from Bradyrhizobium sp. Ken51, assembly GCF_055807435.1. Taxonomy (NCBI): domain Bacteria; kingdom Pseudomonadati; phylum Pseudomonadota; class Alphaproteobacteria; order Hyphomicrobiales; family Nitrobacteraceae; genus Bradyrhizobium; species Bradyrhizobium sp. Ken51. The sequence continues at coordinate 239,959 of NZ_JBVVPB010000005.1, forward strand.
GAAGGATGTGAGGAGGGCGACACCGACGCCGATCAGTGCGCCGGCATAGGTGCCGACATTCAGGATGCTGGCGGCGGCCCAGGCCGCCACCGCTGCCGCCACCATGATGGCCCCGTGGGAGAGATTGAGGACGCCGGAGACGCCGAAGATCAGCGTGAAACCGGTGGCACCGAGAGCATAGAGAGCGCTGATGGCAAAGCCATCGATCAGAATCTGGAAAGCACGCATCTAGGGTTGGCAATCTGATTGATGAGAGACGATGTTGCTGGAGCCACGTGCGGCGGGAGCCGCATGTGGAAGCTCCCGGGAGCTGGTCCCGGGAGCGTGTCCCGCTAGTTCGAGAGCTTGATGAAGCTCGGGAACTTGATGTCGACCTTGGCGACTTCCTTGGGCCAGACCGCGCTCTGCTTGCCGCCCTGCCATTGCAGCATCAGCCCGGTGATCAGGCCCTTGCCGTATTTGATCGAGTGCGTGAACGGATCGTCCTTGCCGTAGAACTGCACGCGGCCGATCGTGCCTTCCCAGTCGGTCTTCTCCAAGGCATCGACGAGCTTGTCGGCGTCGGTCGAGCCGGCGCGCTTCACGGCGTCGGCGATGTAGTAGACCTCGTCATAGGCGGTGTAGCCGGCATAGGAGGGGTAGTTGCCGAACTTCTTCTTGAAGGCTTCGGCGAACGGCACCGATTTCGGCGTCACCGCGACGCCTGGACCGGAGACACCCTGGTAGAGCACGCCTTCCGCCGCCTGATTGGTGTCCTTGCCAAAAGTCTCGTTGGTGGCCTGCGAGGCGATGCCGAACATCGGGATCGGCACCTGCTGGTTCTTCCACTGCACCGTCGGCTGCACGCCGACATGCGAGATGCCGGTGATGATCACGTCGGGCTTGGAGCCTTCGATCTTGTTGAAGATCGGCGTGAAGTCGGTGGTATCGGGCGAGAAGCGGATGTGGTCGAGCACCTTCAGCCCGATCTTGGGCAGGCATTCCTGGTAGCCGACGTCGAGCGGCTTGGTCCATGCGGCGTCCTCGCTCATGATGACCGCGGTCTTCATGTGCATCTTGTCGACCAGCAGGTCCTTGGCGCCGTCGCAGACAGAAAGCGCCAGCGCGGCGGAGGTCAGATAGCCGTGGAAGGTGTACTTGTTCTTCTCATAGTCGGCATGCACGCTCTTGCTGATCTCGTTGGAGGCTGCACCGGGCGTGACGAACGGCGTCTTCAGCCGCGAGGCCCAGGGCTCCAGCGCCAGCACGACCTCGCTGATGTAGCTGGCGATGACCGCGTTGACCTTGTCCTCGTTCACCGCGCGCTGGAACGCGCGCACCGAATCTGCCGAGGACGAGTGATTGTCGTAAGAGACGATCTCGATCTTGCGGCCCTCGACGCCGCCATTGGCGTTGATCTCGTCGGCGGCGAGCTGTGCCGCCTGAGGGATGGAGGCGCCGGCAATCGCCTGCGCTTCCGCGATCACACCGATCTTGATCGAGTCGGCCGCGAGTGCCGCGCCTGAGGTCATCAACACAACGGCCGCGGCGGTACCGAGTGTTATTCGCAACGCAACAGAGAGCGGTTTCTTCATCTTGTTCTCTCCCTTAACAGGCCTCTTATGAGCCATTATGCGCGCGACTATACCGGCGGAGACATTCTCGGCAAGTGAAACCGCGTTCAGGATTGTGAGGCACGGACTAAAGTCTAGCGCTGCGCAAATAGCTGGCAGGAAAGCTGCCGGACCCGTTTCACGCGCAGTCATGCAGATTTCGTTGGTAGGCATGCGCAGCTATCGCACGCGCGCGGCAACCCAATCGTTGGATTGCGATGCCGTCGCGTCGGCTCAGCGCGCTCGCAGCAGCGATGGATCGAGCGGCTCGAGGCGGGCCGGATCGAATGCCGAGATATCCACGTTGCGCGTCGCACCTTCCGCGATCAGTTGCGCCATGGCCTCGCCCGTGGCGGGCGCATTCAGGATGCCCCACACATTGTGCCCGGTCGCAACATAAAGACCTTCACTTCGCGGCACCTTGCCGATCAGCGGCAGGCCGTCCTGTGTCACCGGCCGGAAGCAGGCCTGCCGCGCAATGATTTTCTCGGCGCGAAACAGCGGCGACAGCCGCTCGGACATGGTCTGCAGGCGCGCGATCGCATCGTGGTCGGGCGTCACGGCAGCGGGATCGAGCGGAAGCGGCGCGATGTCGGAGAGCGCGGTGATATGCGTGCTGCCGTCAGCGCGAGGAAAGACCTCGATCGACACGGCACTGCCATTCTCTTCAGACTCCAGAAACAGCGCATCGGCCGGCACATCCGTGCCGGTGTCGTACACGATGCTCGGGCTGCGCTGGCCGTAGACGGCGGGCAGGCTCATCCATTGCGCCGCGAGTAGCGACCATGGTCCCATCGCGATCACGACCGCGTCCGCCTCGACGATGCGGCCGTCGACCTCGACGCCCGTCGCGGTCGTGCCGTCCGCATCGCGCATGATGCCGGTCACCTGGCCGGTGCGAAGCTCGGCGCCTTGCGCGAGCGCCGCGTTCATCACGGCTGAGGTGAATTTTCTGGGGTGAACGATCGCAGTGGTCTCCATCGTGCCGATGCGCTGCGCGATGATGACGCCGTTGCTGAGCCAGCCGAGCGCGGACGGTGCATCCCGGCGCGGATGGCCATCGGCGGCAACGAAGCCGCTATAAGCGGTCATCGGGCGATAGCCCCAATCGCCTGCGATCTGTTCCGGCAGCTGCGCATGAATCGCAAAGCTCCGTCGCGCCAGCGCATCAAGCGGCGAGCCGTCGCACCAGTCGCGCGCGAGGAAGCCGCCCGCCTTGCCTGACGCCGCGGCCGCGACGTCTGTCCGCTCCACGACGATGATTTCGATGCCGCGGCGGCGGAGAAACCAGGCGTGCAGGCTCCGATCACGCCGCCGCCGCAGATCACAACGCGCATGAATTCTCTCTACACAATGAAATCCTTCGCATGGAGGTCCGGGGTATGGACCCCCGCCAGCGTGATCGTATCGGTCGCGGTCAGGTGGATTACCGCGTTTCCCGTGCTGTCATCGCTGATCAGGCTTTTCAGCGCCGCCCAATCTGCGAAGCCGTAATCGTGCAAATTGATCACGTCATGCTCTCGCGCCGTGCTGCCGACCGCCTTGTTGCCCTGGTCGAAATCGTTGATCACGTCCAGACCCGAATTTTGGTCGAAGACGAATCTGTCGTTGTTCGGTCCGCCCCAGAGCTGGTCATTTCCGCCACCGCCATTCAGCATGTCCTTGCCGCCCGTGATCGAGCCTGCCGTGAACGGGGCGTAGGTCCGTGCATCGCCATACAGCAAATCGTCGCGGCTGCTGCCGTGGAGGATATCATCTCCGCCATGCGCATTGCCTGACATGTTCAAGGCATCCCCGACGAGCACGATGGACGTGGAGTCCGGGTTGCCCTCGACCGCCGCGATCAGGATATCGTTGCCGCCGCGGGTATCGTCGCTCATATAGCCGGCGTCTCCGACCAGAGACGCGCCTCCGGATTGGGCGGTAGCACCGACGGTGTAGATGAGGATGTCGTTGCCGCCGCGCGCATCACCGCTCAGGGAGACGAGAGCGTCGCCCGATATCGAAGCGCCGCCGTAAATGCCGACCTGGGTCACGCTGAGGATATCATTACCGCCTTGCGCGTGATCGCTCATGGAACTGCCGGAGTCTCCGCTGAACGTCCCGGACGATCTGTTTCCCATCGATGCCGTGACGACGTCATCGCCGCCCCTCGTGTCGGCCGACATGGCGCTCTCGGCATCGCCAGAAATGCCGAGAGTCGCGTAGATCGATGAGGACGCATCGACATCAAGTACATCGTTGCCGCCATGGGCGTCGCCGGACATCGCTTGCGCATCCCCGTCCAGGATCGCGTAGTCGCCGAAGCCTGTGACGGTCGCAGCGAGATGGTCGTTTCCTCCGTGAGAATGTCCTTGCAGGGTCTGGTCGTCGCCAACGAATGTCAGGACCGCGTTGCTCCCCTCGACGGTCGCGATCATCTTGTCGCTGCCGCCCCGGCCGTCGTTCGGCAGGCCCGGGTCTCCGAACTCAGTCACGAATTGCTGGTTCCCAACGCTGACGATGATGGTGTCGTTTGGCATACGGCGCATCGCGCAACTCCCGGTTCAAGTCGGACGCGGGAACGAAGAGCATCATGCCTCGCGCCGCGTTGCGGCCCTGCCGCGCGATTCAATCTTCGTTGGATTGATGGCGGAGATTTGCCCGAGGCGTAGCTTGATTGCGATCAGGGAACCACGGGCGCCGGCGATCCATGCCGGCGATCCATGCCGACGTCCATGCTTGCGATCTCGCGCGCGGGGGCTCAGCCCGGGCCTGCGCCTTGCGTGGCGGTGTACACCGCATAGAGCGATTGGCTCGCGGCCATGAACAGGCGGTTGCGCTTCGGGCCGCCGAAGCAGACGTTGCCGCACACTTCGGGCAGCCGAATACGGCCGAGCAGCTTGCCGTCCGGCGACCACGTCGTGACGCCGCTGTAGCCGACGGCACGGCCGGCATTGCTGGAGGCCCAGACATTGCCGTTGACGTCGCAGCGCACGCCGTCCGGCCCGCACTTCACGCCGTCGATCACGCACTCGCTGAACCGCTTATGGTTGGTGAGCTTGTTGTCGGCGCCGACGTCGAACACGAAGATCTCGCCCTTGCCGCCGGGACCGGTGTCGCCGGGTCCCTTGCCGGTTGAGACGACGTAGAGCTTCTTGAAGTCCGGCGAGAAACATAGCCCGTTCGGATCGGGCACCTGCTCCTCGGTGACGACGAGATCGACACGGCCGCTGGGATCGATGCGATAGCAATTGGTCGGCAGCTCGCGCTTGCCCGGTGCGAAGCCGGCCGGCTGTCCAATCCGCGGATTGAGCTTGCCGCCGGAATTGCTCGGACCGCCCGCGGCGTCGGGCTCACCTTCGTAGAGCTGGCCGCCATAGGGCGGATCGGTGAACCAGTAGCTGCCGTCGGGATGCGCGACGACGTCGTTCGGCGAGTTCAGCTTCTTGCCGTTGTAGTTGTCGCAAAGCACGGTCGCGGTGCCGTCATGCTCATAGCGCGTCACCCGCCGGGTCAAATGTTCGCAGGAGAGTTGACGACCCTGGAAGTCGAACGAGTTGCCGTTGGAGTTGTTGGACGGCGAGCGGAACACGCTGACGCGACCGTCGTCTTCGCTCCAGCGCATCTGCCTGTTATTGGGAATGTCGCTCCATAGCAGATAGCGGCCCTGTGCACTCCACGCCGGGCCTTCAGCCCACAGCAAGCCCGTATAGAGACGCTTGATCGCCGTGTTGGGCTGCGCGAGATCGTTGAAGGACGGATCGACCGCGATGACGTCGGGGTCCCAGAAATAGGTGGTCGGCGCGCCGTTGGGACCGAAATCGCGTGGCGGGGTGGTGATCGTCGTCGGCGGCGCGGCCGGCCCGGTCTGGGCCCGCGCGGAGCCGGCGCCGGCCATTGTGGCGGCGGCGCCGAGCGCGAGCCCCTGAACGAGCGTTCGTCGTGAAAGCGCAGCATCCTGGTCACGCTGCTTTTGGCGTGTCATCGCGTCCTCCCGATCATATTCGGCTAGCCGGTTGATCCGGCCGAGCAGGGCAAGGTTAGTCCGGTCCGATGACGGTTGCGAGGGGGAGGTACGCATCCTCAGCGAGATCGGGGTGGCAAAAGCGCTGCAACATCGAACATGGAAACGACAAATTCGTCCGGCGGGATCGGGTTTACCGGAGCTGCCTTTGGGACATTGCCAAGCGGGGGAAATGTCAAGCCTTGACCTCCTGCGCGATGCTGGCAGAACGTCGTTCGGGGTGAAAGTCGGAGTTTACAGTGGCTGTCGTCGTACTGGTTTTGCTGCTCGGGATTGCATTTGCAGCCGGCTATTTCGCCCGCGACCACGTCTCCCGCAAAAGGCGAGCCCAGGCGCGCCGCTGGCGTGAGTACAGCGAGCCGGATTGGCTCAGTGCCAACGCACCGGCCAATACCAACGAGATCGCCATCGCCGGCAAGGCTGCGCCGGTCGCCAACGGCGAGCTCGGCCAGATGCTGAACCGCTGGGAGAGCAGGGCTCGCGCTCGCCGTACGGCGTAGCTCGACGGTCTCGCCTGGGTCCAATCGGCCAGACACACCGGCACCGGGTCCTTCCGCGCATCCGGCCGTGCGATCATGTCAGCCCTTCTGTCCATCTTTTGGCGTTGCAGTTGCTGCCATTTCTCGTCTAGAAACGGCACATCGAGCCTCCCGGCAACCAACCGTCAACGGTTTTGACCGAGGATTTGAGGGCTCAAAGGGTCTGGCAATGCTGATTCGCGGCCAAATCGATGGGATTTCGGGGGAGGTGGCTCTGGCCGCCGCCACGATCCCGGCCGCACTGCTGCCCACCCTCCTGATTGGCGGGCTTCTTCTTACTTGCCCCTGAGGGCCGGCTGGGCGTCATGCGCCTGGGCGCTCAGGGGTTGGTCGAGATCACCGGACACCTCAAGCGCCCAGAAGACTGTCGGCGCAAAAGCTCAAAAGGAATTTTCGAAATGGCCTCCGTGAACAAGTCCGATAAGGACCGCGTCATCATTTTCGACACCACCCTGCGCGACGGCGAGCAGTGCCCCGGCGCCACCATGACCTTCGAGGAGAAGCTCGAGGTCGCCGAGATGCTGGATGATATGGGCGTCGACGTCATCGAGGCCGGCTTCCCCATCACCTCCGAAGGCGACTTCCAGGCGGTCAGCGAGATCGCCCGCCGCTCCAAGAACGCCATCATCGCCGGTCTGTCCCGCGCCCATCCGGCCGACATCGACCGCTGCGCAGAGGCGGTGAAATTCGCCAAGCGTGGCCGCGTCCACACCGTGATCGCGACGTCGCCGCTGCATATGCGGGTGAAGCTGAACAAGACCCCGGAGCAGGTGCTCGAGACCTCGGTTGCCATGGTCGCGCGTGCCCGCAACCAGATCGACGACGTCGAATGGTCGGCCGAAGACGGCACCCGCAGCGAGATGGACTATCTGTGCCGCATCGTCGAAGCCGTCATCAAGGCCGGCGCCACCACGGTGAACATTCCGGATACCGTCGGTTACACCACACCCGACGAATACACCCACTTCATGAAGACGCTGATCGAGCGCGTGCCGAACTCGGACAAGGCGGTGTTCTCCGTGCACTGCCATAACGATCTCGGCATGGCGGTGGCGAACTCGTTGGCCGGCGTGATCGGCGGCGCACGCCAGGTCGAGTGCACCATCAACGGCATCGGCGAGCGCGCCGGCAATGCCGCGCTGGAAGAGATCGTGATGGCGATCAACGTCCGCAACGACAAATTCCCGTTCTGGAACAAGATCGACACCACGCAGCTCACCCGGGCCTCGAAGGTGGTGTCGGCGGCGACCTCGTTCCCGGTGCAGTACAACAAGGCGATCGTCGGCCGCAACGCGTTCGCGCATGAGAGCGGCATCCATCAGGACGGCGTGCTGAAGGACGCCTCGACCTACGAGATTATGCGGCCCGAGATGGTCGGCCTGAAGCAGTCTTCGCTGGTGCTGGGCAAGCATTCCGGCCGCCATGCCTTCGTGCACAAGCTGGAGGAGATGGGCTACAAGCTCGGCCCGAACCAGCTGGAAGATGCGTTCACCCGGATGAAGGCGCTGGCCGATCGCAAGAAGGACATCTACGACGAGGACATCGAGGCGCTGGTCGACGAGGAAATGGCCGCTTCGCACGACCGCATCAAGCTGACCTCGCTGACCGTGATCGCCGGCACGCATGGCCCGCAGCGCGCGACCATGAAGCTCGACGTCGACGGCCAGATCAAGATTGAGGAGGCCGAGGGCAACGGTCCGGTCGACGCGGTGTTCAACTGCATCAAGCGCCTGGTGCCGCACGAAGCCAAGCTCGAGCTGTACCAGGTCCACGCAGTGACCCAAGGCACCGACGCGCAGGCCGAAGTCTCGGTCCGGCTGTCGCATGAGGGACGTGCGATGACCGCGCGCGCGGCGGATCCGGATACGCTGGTGGCCTCGGCCAAGGCCTATCTCGGCGCGCTGAACAAGATCGTCATGAAGCGTCAGCGCGACACCGTGACGACTGCGGCGGCGAGCTGACGAACGAAGTTTGTCATTCCGGGGCTCGCGAAGCGAGAACCCGGAATCTCGACATTCCGGGTTAGGTCCTAACGGACCTCCCCGGAATGACTCTGCATGTGGCGGCGAATACCTGCCCTGCTAAGGGCCAATAGCGGCTCCGCCTCCCAGCCGCTATTGATGCAACCGGCATAAGGACAGGCCACCCGCGCGACGGGTGGCCCAAACAACAAAGGGAGAGATTATGCGCATCTTCGCGATCGCTGCGTCCATGGCGGTCCTGGCACTTGGCTTGACCGGGCCGGCATCGGCCCAGTCGCCCATCATCATCAAGTTCAGCCACGTGGTGGCTACCGACACGCCGAAGGGCAAGGCGTCGGAGAAGTTCAAGGAGCTTGCCGAGAAGTACACCGGCGGCAAGGTCAAGGTCGAGATCTACCCGAACTCGACGCTTTACAAGGACAAGGAAGAGCTCGAGGCGCTCCAGCTAGGCAGCGTGCAGATGCTGGCGCCGTCCAACTCCAAGTTCGGCCCGCTCGGGATCCGCGAGTTCGAGGTGTTCGATCTCCCGTACATCCTGCCTGATCTGAAGACGCTGCGGAAGGTGACGGAAGGTCCGCTCGGCGCAAGGCTGCTCAAGCTGCTGGACTCCAAGGGCATCACCGGCCTTGCCTATTGGGACAACGGCTTCAAGGAGATGAGCGCCAACAAGAAGCTGGTGACGCCGGCCGACTATCAGGGCGTCAAGTTCCGCATTCAGTCCTCGCGCGTGCTCCAGGCCCAGTTCAAGGCGCTCGGCTCGCTGCCGCAGGTGATGGCGTTCGGCGAAGTCTACCAGGCACTTCAGACCGGCGTCGTGGACGGGCAGGAGAACACCTGGTCGAACATCTATACCCAGAAGATGCACGAGGTGCAGAAGTACATCACCCAGACCAACCACGGTTATATCGGCTACGTCGTGATCGTGAACAAGAAGTTCTGGGACGATTTGCCGGCCGACATCCGCGACCAGCTTACCAAAGCGATGAAGGAAGCGACCGACTTCAACAACACGCAGTCGCAGAAGGAGAACGAGGACGCGCTCGCCGAGATCAGGAAGAGCGGCAAGAGCGAGATCATCAAGCTCACGCCGGAGCAGGACGAGGCGATGCGCAAGGCGATGGAGCCGGTCTACAAGGACGCCGCAGGTCGCATCGGCCAACCGCTGATCGACGAGTTCCAGAAGGAAGCGAAGGGCACGACGAACTGATTTGACCGGACGATGATGGGGCTTCCGTGCGGGCACGGAAGCCCCTTTTGTTGCGAATGATTTCCGATTGCGACTGAACGAAAATTCAGGAGCGTTACATCTTGGAAAGGACGCGCTCCCTGTCCAACTTGTAAGTTGCGCGTAAGCCGCGCTGCGCCCATCCTCACGACATCCTTCCAGAGGAGAGTTCGCATGAGGAAGTTCACCATCGCCGCCATCGCCGTGCTCAGCATCGCCGGCTCGGGCGCGGTCTATGCCCACTATCATCGCCCGTGGATGCACGATCACATGCGCCACATCCGCATGAATCCGGAAGACCGCGCCGCCATGGTCGACGCGCGGATCGCCGCCGTGCATGCCGGGCTGAAGCTCAACGCCGACCAGGAGAAGCTGTGGCCGCCGGTCGAGGCCGCCGTGCGCGACTTCGCCAAGCTGCGCATCGACCGCGCCAATGCGCGGATGAATGCCGGTGCCGGCGATGCCGGCAAGGACGCTAATAAGGACGCCAACAAGGATGCCGACAGGCCGGAGGATCCGGTCGCGCGCCTCCGCCGGCGCGCCGAGGACATGGGGGCGACGTCGGCGGCCCTGAAGAAGATCGCCGATGCCGCCGATCCGCTCTACAAGACCCTGGACGAGGGCCAGAAGCGGCGCCTCGCCGTGCTGACCCGCCACCGCGGCCCGTTCGGCGGCGGCGAAGACGGCCCGCGCCACCACTTCATGGAGCGTGGCATGGACCGCATGATGGAGCGCGGCATGGACCACTTCCACCGTGACCGTTTCGACCGCGACGGCGGCCCGGACCGGGACCGCGAGGGCCGGCTCTGAGCCTGCAAGGGCTGCCGCGATCAACCCTGGCGAAGCCGCTGGAATCCAGCGGCTTTTCGCTTTCTTGGGGGACGTGGGCGAACCCTTGGCATACCCTTGGCATACCCTTGGAAAACTTGCGTGCCATCGCTTGCCAGACCCGGATCGCTTTGCTAAACGACCGGCCTCGCAAGGCTTTAACCGCCTTTCGGGCGCATAGCTCAGTTGGTAGAGCAGCTGACTCTTAATCAGCGGGTCCCAGGTTCGAGCCCTGGTGCGCCCACCAAAAGAAAATACTTATTTTCCAAGACCTTCGCGGAGTGGTCGCCGAGAGCAAAATGGGTCTCGTGCGACGTTTTCCAAATCGACCGCATCGCCAGCGCGGCACGACTTCTCCTCCGTTTTGTATCTACCCGCTCGATAGAGCGTGCAGTCCGAATGGTACAGGCCGATTGGCCGCTCAAGTGGAATAGGATATTAGGGCGAGCACACGGACGATCTGTGCGGGCCGTCCGTACGGAGTAATCGTCCTGCGAACTGTGTGTGTTTACTCGGTCATCAGGGCCGGGCTCGGCAGCGCCGTGATCGACTTCACCTTCTCCATCGCAAAGCGCGAGGTGACGCTTTTGAGCGGCACGGCGTTGATCAGCTTCTTGTAGAACACGTCGTAGCACTGCATGTCGGGGATCACGACGCGCAGCATTGGGGCGTTGGAGTGCCAATTGGCAATCCCGGTTCTTGATCGGTAGTTCCCGTTGTTGGATTGGTATTTGCATTCGGGGCAGCAGCCGACGGGCTCGCTGGCGCGCCCGAGTTCGCCATACTCGCTGCTCCCGCGCCCGAAGGAGATGTTGCGGCCGAACCTCCCGTACCCGTATCGTCATTGAAGTCCGTTTCGGGTCACAAGCGGCGAGCCTAGACGAGCCTTCTCATGTCCGACTATGCCCGTTGCGATGGTCTGGCGATCCTCCGGTGCTAGAGGCCGGAATGCAACAGTCGTGTTTTGTCTCTTTGGTGCGGATGATCGACTGGGAAGGCATGGCGCACGCTGTGCGCCTGTTCGATACGCGGACGCCGCCCAATCGGCTGTCACGGTCAGTGCGTTAGGAGGGACCCCGGTGTTGCGAAATCCAAAGCTTAAATGAACTTCGCTGGGGAGAGAGCGACATGTTATTCTGATCGATAGTCTCTATTTTGATTGTACAGGAGACCGGATCATGATTTCTCAAGATCGGTTTCGCAGCCTCTTTCCTAAATATTTGCTCGCGCTTTTCGTGGCTGTCGCAATCCCGCTAGCCTTCAACGGCGTTATCGAAGGGTGGTTCGGCTATCGCGATCAGCGCGCGAGGCTTGACCAGTGGCTTGGTCTCCAATCAGCATCTGCGGCTGCCGAAATACACGATTTCATCTACGGTGTCACAACTCAGCTTGGATGGCTGGTTCAGCTTCCGTGGACTGAGGAGCCCGACGAACGCCGGCGAACCGACGCGTTGCGCCTCCTTCGCCAGGCGCCCGCCATCACCAGTCTTACGCTCCTCGACGGCAATGGTCTGGAACGTCTCTACATCTCTCGGATCGGCCTCAATCGAATTGAGAGCCGCGCGGATCGATCAGCCGATCCCGCCTTGGCTGGTGCCCGGGTAGCTCAGGTCTGGTTTAGCGAGGTCAGCTACAATCGAGGCTCCGAACCGTACCTGACGGTGTCGATTGTCGGCAATCGACCGGCTGTCGGTGTTGTCGTCGCCGATGTCAACCTTAAGCTGATTTGGGACGTGATCTCCGCGATCAAATTTGGAAAAACCGGCTACGCCTTCGTTCTGGACCGATCGGGCCGCCTAATCGCCCATCCCGACATCAGCCTCGTTCTGCGCGGGGCGGAAGAAGCAACCTCCGAACCTTTCCGCGCTATACGCGACGCTATAGGTCCGGGGCGGGGTTTCGCAACGAGCCGGGATGCACAGGGGCACTATGTTGCTGCCAGCGCGGCTCCCGTACAGGGTCCCGATTGGACCGTCGTGGTCGAGCAGCCCCTATCTGAAGCTTACGCGCCGCTCTATGCCGCCCTATGGCGGACCGTCATGCTTCTGGCAATGAGCAGCATACTCGCAGGCATTCTGGCCTATGTACTGGCGGACCGGATGACGGTGCCGATTAAATTGCTCGAGGAGGGCACGGAGAGGATTGGTGCCGGGTCCTTTGACCACCGCATCTCAATCCACACCCGGGATGAGTTTCAGCGTCTTGCAAACAGTTTTAACAGAATGGCTTCCGAGTTGGAGCAGGCACAACAGCACCAGGAGCGCATAGCCAAGCTCAAGCGTTTCCTTGCCCCCCAGGTCGCCGATCTCGTCGATAGAGCTGGCGACGACAGTGTGCTGGACGGCCGCCGTACGGAAGTCGTCGTTGTGTTCTGCGATCTGAGAGGTTTCACCGCGTTTTCAGCAGGAGCTGCGCCTGAAGAGGTCATGAGCGTACTGTCGGAGTACTATGAAACCCTCGGCAGGGTCATTGCGGAATTTGAAGCAACGCTGATTAACTTCTCTGGGGACGGGCTGATGGTTTTGGTGAACGCACCAGTCCCCATCGAAGAGCCCGCCTTGAGAGCAATCGATCTCGCCGTCGACATGCAGAGGAACGTGCAAGCCCTGATCGCCGGCTGGCGATCGCATGGCTACCACGTTGGTTTCGGAGTCGGCCTTGCTAGCGGGCCCGCGACAGTCGGCCGGATCGGCTACAAGGACCGGCTCGACTACACTGCCATTGGCAGTGTTGTGAATCTCGCTGCCCGACTGTGCGCATCTGCCGCAGACAAGGAAGTTCTGATCGACGCCGAAGTCGCAGCAGCCGCCAAGGGCAAACGGCCCCTTGAGGAGCTTGGGGACCGCAAAATCAAAGGATTCGACGAAGCTATTCCGATCTTCGGGATATCCTTCAGCTGTCTCTAGCAGAGCCTGACCGCCGGATGCCTGCACAATCTCGTCGAGGACTGTCTGGGCATTCAGGGCTATGCTGTGGCAATCGGCCGACGGCAGCGGATCGTAGCCATGAGGTGCGCCAACTCCAGAGCGGTAACGCTACGAAGACGTGCCAAGCGGCGTGATGTCCTGCTTCTGATGGCAGGTATTGCGACGTGGACAACTAAATCGTTTGCGCAGAAACCCTCCTTGCCCGTCATTGGCTATCTTTGTCCAGAATCGCCCGAGCTCTTTGCCACTCGACTTCAGGCTTTTCAGCAGGGGCTTGGAGAAGCCGGCTTTGTCGAGGGCCGCAATGTAAAAATCGACTATCGATGGGCCCGCGGTGAGTATTCCCGATTGCGTGCGTTGGCAGCCGAACTGGTCGCCCGCAATGTGGATATCATCGTAGCGCCTGGGGGCGCTCCCGTGGCACTTGCCGCGAAAGCTGTGAGTTCGACCAAGACCATCGTTTTTGAGATGGGCGGCGACCCCGTCCAGCTACAGGTGGTCGATAGCTTGTCCCGGCCGGGCGGAAACATGACGGGAGTTTCGAGCCTGAGTGTCGACGTCTCGCCAAAGCGGCTTGAACTTATGTGCGACCTGGTGCCCACGGCGACGAAACTGACGGTTGTCGCCAACCCGACAAGTCCGACCGCACAGTCACAATTACAGAAGCTTCACGCAGCTGCAGGCACCTTGGGCGTTCGATTAGATATTTTGGACGCAAGCAAGGAGGATGAGTTTGAAACGGTGTTCGATACCGTGGCTAAGGACACGGCAAGTGGACTTGTATTTACCTCCGATCCCTACTTTGCCTTTCGCAGTTCGCAGTTGGCTTATCTCGCGACAAAGTATCGTGTGCCCGCGATCACACAGACCCGAGACTTTCCCGTTGCTGGAGGTTTGATGAGCTATGGAGGAGATTTCATGCAATCGCATCGGCGCGCGGGGCTCTATGCTGGAAGGGTACTGTTGGGGGAGAAACCTTCTGATCTTCCAGTCCAACTCGTTACGAAGGTGGAACTCGTTATCAACTTGAAGGCGGCCAAACTGCTAGGTCACGCGTTCTCCTCTGCATTCGTTGCCGGCGCAGATGAGGTGATCGAGTAAACTACGCGGTCCGGCTGTCGTCGGCTCTCATAGACTATCTTGGACGGCTAATTGTTCGTGTCACCTCACGAAGTAGACCTTGCGCCGCTCCGAGCTACAGTCAGCATGAGCCAACGTGGCGATCTGCCGAATTCACACAAGCAAGCCTCTGAAATAAAGACCGTCCGACGACGGTCTTTATTTCGACAAGTTGTTCCAGCCAGGCGATGCGTAGACGGTCTACTTGCCGTCGACGGACTATCGCCCGGGATTTCGGCTGACCGGAGACTTGGCGCGATCAGCTGGCTAAGGTCGCGCTTCAAGAATCATGTTGAAAGGGGTCTCCGTAGCCCGACGCACGCTCGAGAACCCGCCACTGTGGATGACTTCGCGCAATTTTGCTTCACCCGCCTGTGCACCAAGAGCTGCGCCAACCTCTAGAGATCGTGAAGTAGGCTGGCAGATCATGGTCGAGCCAGCGTAGTAGAGACGCCCGACCGGGTTCATATCTGCTCCAGAGTATCGCCTGCCATCGGCTCAACAATCATCCAGGTCCCATCGGATTTCAGCGATTGACGAATGTGAGCGGCGGCGCCGGCCGGGTCTCCCATGTCATGCAGACAATCGAAGCAGGTTACGAGATCGAAGTCTTAGGACGACTTGTGTCGGTGCTGTCGCCGTCATGGCGTATCAAGACCGATCGACTGCAGTAGGTTTCCGTCCACTCAGCGGGCGGGGCGGCGGACGCTTTGGCAAGATGATCCCGCAACACGATGGAGTGGTCACAGGCGACCGTACTGCATCCTTGGCGCGCCGCTCTGCAATTTTGATTTTGGATCGAAGGTCTTCGAGTTCTGAGAACTTAGAAGCGATTTCGTTCAATCGCTGGGCAAATCGGAATTTGTGGAAATTCTGCAAATGCGCCTCCCATCACGCCATTCTGAAAAATTCACTAAGAGCGGCGAGGCGGATTAAAGCAAGTGATCTGTAAAGCTATCGGTCCTGCCACCGCTCGCGCTGCTATCAGTTCCGAAAATGGAACTGCAGTTTGTCGCGCGCCATTGGGCCCCTCGATTTTAGCAACATGCGCAGAGCTTCAATGTGAAGCCTTCCCTTCGCATCGCTTGTAGAATTGCTCCACGCTGGCTCAGCCAAACCTTACGGGGAAAGCAGGGAACTACGAAAGGCACGTGGCAATTGCGAGAATGACGTCGGCGCCGAAGTCTCCCGAATACATGGAAACCAGAAATCCCGCGCCGAGAGCAGCTACAATCACTTTGAGCGTCATCATTTGACATCCCCTCTTAAGTCGCGAAGACAAATATAGGCTCGGTCTGTTTCCGGGGTGCTTCGGGGCTTCAGCAAACGGTTTCGTTCACCGAGGTGTTATCAACCGGGGCCTAAGAGGATTCTCGGCTGACTATGCCCTGGGGGTAATCGAGCGTAGCCAAACGGAAAGCAAAGAGGCCCCCGCCGAAGACAATCAGCGCGCTCCAAGCGCTGATGTTATCCGGGCGCCGATAATGCAAGGCCGACAAGCGACGACAACGAGGCGCCTGGGTACTTGGCGTCATATGAAGGGCGCGCCTCGCAACTCTCAAAAATTGGGAAGACGCCACTAGCTCGCTAGCGAACGTGGTTATTCCAGTGCGGGCGGAGCAAAGGAACAAGGCACGCGAAGCGAGAGTTTGTGATCGTTTGCATGCACGGGAAGCAAAGCCGAGCGTGCGCTCCAGACGGTGCACGCTGGCGGGCCGGCACCCGCTTTGATCACGTGTACCAAATTGGGTACACGCTCAGGCGGCGATTTTCGGCGCTTTCACCGCTCCAATTCCTTGATGGCGTCCTTTAGCAGTTCGAGAAGCCGGATTTCACATGCCCCCATGACGAACTGATCGGCGTCGTCAGGCACGACGATCTGCCCCTGCACGTGTCCATCGTGGGATTGGATGATGAAGTCTCGGGCCTTGCACGCTTCGTTGCGGACGTTCGTCATCGCCTCAAGCAGGCCCCATTCGATTTTGACAGCCATTGCTAACCCTCGCTCTTGGGGGCACGCGCGTGAGCTACCGTGAGTCATGAGAGTTGAGAAGCGGCAAAGCCGGCAGATCGATCGGCTCGCCCGGAGGTCGATCAACTCTGTTCGCTTTCGTCCGCTGACGAGGACACCGATATAGCCGGCACCCACCAGTAGGGTCCCTGCGATCATCAGCTAGTGGGGAAATGAAGGACATGATCCTGCCCTTGAATACAGGCGCTATGACAAACCTATCAACCATTTCGTGATTGTACAAATCAAATATTTAATTTATTTAATTGGTGTATTGAAATGTCGATTGTGAAATATTAAATGTGCGGGGTGCACTTCAGCACAGGACCTTCCGACCAGCACCCCTATGATCGCGGGCTGGGTGCGCCCCCTGCGCCGCGTCCTCCGCCAAGTCGGCCGATCGACGCCGGGCCCGAGGCCGCGAACGACAACACGGGCGCCTGGCCTCTGCTATCGTTTCCTGATGGCTGGTACGCCACCTGCTGAGTTGGACGCAGCGTCTGCCTCTATGCTCGGCAACCGGCAAAGCGGGCACCTGGCCGGACCGGGCTGAGCCTGCCCGGCGTGGCCCGCATGTCTTCGAGGCATTGCTGAACCACCTGCCCGCCAAGTTGGTGCGCGCACCTACGACACCAACGCCTACTTAGCTCAACCGAGCCAGCGAAGGTTAAACAGCGTCCCATTGGAGGGGTCCTAAGGCCCGCGATTGCAACCCAAGATTCCTAGCAGTCGTCGTCCCAACATGACATAATGATTCTTATTTGCGTTTCGGAGGGAAAGCCCGATGCGCTTGGCATTGCCTTATCTCGGAATTTGTCTCTGCGCGTCACTCGCGGCGTGGTTCTCCTTCACGCTGATCTATTGACCGAGCAGATCATCGCCAGTTGACAGCAGCCCCATGTAGGTACCGCTCTCATGCAGTTCCGGCCAGCCCGACGGCGCACCTGATGCCCGCGGCGTGGCCTGACTTGCCCGCGACTGTCATGCCAGTTCGGGACGATATGCACAGATCCTGCAGCGCTGCATGCCGAGCAGACCAGGCGCACGCCGACGCGCGACCACGGCTGATCCTGCGGGAGCGTATCGAACCGCACGTCCACCCTGTGCGATCGCAGCGGCCGTTCAGGCATCGATATTGCAAGTCATATGGCCGTCGGCGAGCCATTCCGCAGGGCTGTGGGGCGGAGAATGGCCTGCCCATTTCGTGTATCGGCGAGTGCGCGTGCCGCCATCCGAGCGGCATCCCAAGTGGCGCGCAAATTATCGATTCCTAGTAGCTCGGAACGCGCTCAAGCTACCGCTTGTCGTAAGTTGGGAAAAGTTGCTTGAAGCTCTGACGGTTTACGCTGGCAGGTGACCTCAGAACCCCGGTAGTCGAATCCGCCGCAAACGAAGCGCGGCTCGATATCCGACAAGCGGACATCGTCCGGCCAGCGATCGGCGCTGAGAGCAACGTTATGACCGCAATGGGAATAGACCAGGACGCCACGCAGGCCATTTCCGCGCATCTGGCCGAAGGTGATATTGATCGGCCGGACGTCGGCGTGTGGCGGCGGACGGAGCGGGACATGCCGCTATCAAAGCGGCATCCTAGTTACCTCGCAAATCATCGAATCCTAGTTGGTCGAGGCGCCCCCGCGAGCTACTGCGCGTTGTGGGTTGAAAATGGGCACGTGTGAACTAACTCACAAGCGACGAGCGCGCGGGCTGCTACAAAGGCGTCATTGCTTGATCAATTCATTTGAGAACACCCCAGTGCTCCCTCCAAGGCACTGGGGTTTTTCATTGGATCAGGCATAAAGCCGACCGCCACCGATCCGCACCCGCACGGGGCTGACCACCTATTGATCGTCAGGGCCTGCGTGAGTCTGATCGGCCGCATGGGGCAGCATCAGCACGATATGGACGAGCTCGCGTGCATGGAGCGCATCTGCCCGGTGTTGGCGGAGCAGACAAGGGTGCCGGCGAGGGCCGGTGCACTGCGCGAATTGGCTGAAAATCACGGCCTCAAGGTTGCGAAGAGGACCGTGATCAGGATCGTAGATTGCTCCCGGCGCAGGCGGAAAAGACGAGCCATTCGGGCGGTTGACAGGACACCCCTTCCGCCCCACTGGTTGTCCACGCAAACCGTAGGACGGATCTCGCACGGCACGCAAAGTCCAAGCCGCTTGCGGTCGAAGCGGCGGCAACTCCACGATTTGAACGTACGGTGGGGCAGGGGAGTGAACGTTTCTTTGATTGGCTCCAATCGGACGCCGATTGCTGAAGCTAGCTCAAACTTGCCCATGATGGACTGGACCGAGTTCAAATTTTCCAATTGGTAGAAGGCGGCGTGTGCACGACGTGTGCACCGAAAGATCAAGAAAAATCTAACAACGGCAAGCTTTAGCGGTTGCTCCGAAGCGCGTTGTAAAGGGGACGCGAGGGGATGTGGTCGAATCGACGTGAAAAGCCGCGTACTGCAATCCAAAAGCTACACTCGCTCATGGGAAACGGAGAATGGACAAGCTCTTCGTATTGATGTCGGAAAGGGGCTCGCTTGGTTCGGTACGAGAACAAAGTATCGAAATGTCGGGATTCGAGTCCCTCTCCCGCTACCACGTATCCCCCACTATTGCGGTGGGCCTCAGAAAGACCTCCCCGCCTTTTAGTGTGGCGAGCTTGCCTTTCACTTCGACCTCGAAGCCTTTCCAAGCCCCCTTTAGAGGGACGGTGACGCTGTGAAGTTCACTCCCTTCAGGGCAGTCGAGCTGCACAGTCTCCACGCTCGTTCGCTAACGCAGGCTAAATCGGGTTCCGGTCACTCCTCGGGGGTCTGCTGCCCCGCGTCTGGCCGTCGCTGCGATTGAGTGCTCGGCGGCGATTGCAATGCAGGCACAGACGAGGCGCGTCGCTCCGCCTCTTGGACTTTATGCCGGAGATCTTCCAGATCTGACAGTTGGGAAAAGAGGTCGTTCAACCGTTGGACAAGAAGGATCGAGCGATAACCTTGCATCAACGCCCTCCTGAGGCCTGCAGTTATCCCGACAGCAAAAGGACCCCAGCTCCAGGGCGGTGAAGCTGGGGCTGTTAAGCTGCCTTGGCGAAGGCAGCCGCCCCTTTGGGGGAGGGGCACGGGAAAACTTGGCAATCGGCAAGTCGTTCCTAGCCAAAAAAATGAGCCCCAGCTCCGGTTCAATGGGAAGAGCTGGGGCCCGGCTGGATTGAATTACCCACTTGGGGGATGGCATTGGAAAAATTGGTAATCGACGAGCCGTTCCAACTGCCATGCCGCCAAAAATGTTAGCGGCCTCTGTCGTCCTTGCCGTTGGGGCTGCCATCGCCGCCGCCGTTACCCCAGCCATTGTTGCCGTGGACCGCGCTCGCACCCGATTTAGCAATCGCATCGGACGTGAGGGAAGTGGAGAGCAGTAGCGTCATGGATGGAGGTGTCACGGCAGCGAACTTTCCGCAGGTCTTCAGAAATTCGCGGCGGTCGTCCTGGTCAGGCATGGGTTCTCTCCGGGGCTGGCAGAAGATTAAATACCTTAAATTCAATTAAATCAATATCCTATGTTAATAGGCTCGTCACGAAGTACGACCATAAGATTCGGCACCAGGTGTTCGCTCTTCGCTACTCCCATCATGGAGCCGAGCCCATCAGCCCCGCCGCGAGGTAAAGGATATATCTAGCCGCGCCTGGCGAGTAGCCAGTCGCGCTGTTTCCTCCGCGTTCGGCTCCGTGGAAAGTAACACATAGAGCTCGTTCGTGGTCTCGCCTCCCACCCTTGACCTCCCTGCCCGACGTCCAATTGGTCCAGATGTCGGCAAAGCACAGTGAGGGGCGGGTCTCGTCTCCGGCTACGGCGTTGTTGAACTCGCTGAACGACCTGAACGGCACCACACATCGGTGCTCCGGAGCCGGCCATCGCGTCCAAAGTTTGCTTTTCACGTTGCCCATGTTGGTGGTCCAGAATCCGGCTCCATCCAGAGCAATTCCTTGAAGTCGACCGCTTGCCCGTGGCCTCCAGCTTCCGCGGCTCGCTTCATGGTCGCCTCCATGAGCTCGTGCGCCGAGGAGTGGTCAATCGATAGGCGGTCTCGACCGATCGAAAGCGCGACTGGACGACTATAAATTAGATTGAAATTCCAAATTGAATTTGGTTTAATATAGAAAATTAAATCGAGGTTGTATTTTCGAGGTTTGAGATCATGCCTCATTCTCCGTCCATCGTGCCCCATCCATATTCACGTGACGTCTATCTTGTGCTTGAGGATTTCGGAGGTGGGCTCGGACGTGCCTGGAGCGAAACCTCCGAAGACGACGTTGGTCGAGCGACGCTGATGCGCCAAATAATGGAAGGCCAATACAAGCATCCTGCTCGGATCGTAGTCTTCAACACGGTAGAGGGCTGGTCCCGTGATGTAACTGTAGAGATTGCAGATGAACTGCGCCGGTGTTTTGTCGAGTTCGATGACATTGCCCCAGCCGCGTTGGAATTCATCGAGAGAGTTGGAAGGAGTTGATTGTGGTGCCCGCCCGTACCTTAGTTGCGCTAATCTCACCAGTTTATCAGACATGAGGATGCTGCGGCAGCACGAACGAACAAGCTACCTCGGCGAGGCGTGAGACGAGCCTGGTGGGGTATAAGGCCAGCCCGTTATTATGTTTGATTGTGTTTGGAGCTGCCATGTCGGTGGGTTGGGATCGCGCTGTTGAATGGGACGGAAAGGTCCTCACGGGTTGGGTGGTCGTAAATGGCGTGGCCACCAAAGTGACTGCGGACCGAGCGACGATCCATGCCCGTGCTGCAGGGTTTAGCGATGCGCTTAGCTGGGAGATTAAGCGCTTTCGGACGGAAATCTTTGAAAAGCTGATGCCATTCTTCGTTCGTCAGGACAGTTGATGGCAAGCTATGACCTTGCGCGTTCGGGTTTTTCCGCAGTGATGGACAACGTCGGACGCCTTCCTCATCTGCGAGATGACAAGCGTGGTACAGCGCAGCCAGGAAAGAGTTCATTTTTCGGTGGCCGAAGGGAACAGGGCGACACGCACCTCCAATCCGTCGTTCGCAAAATCGCTGAAGAAATCGGCATAATGATCCCGCCAGAACATTTCCAGTATTTAGCGCGGTTTGACATACCTCACTCGGAGAATATCGCAGTGTTTGAAAAGGCGTGTATTTCCTTTTCGCGCGGCATAAACGGATCCGCGCCGGATACTGCGGAAAGTGAGCCGTTGATCGTTGAGGCCGAGGAGGTGGCGGCATTCGAGACAACTCACGTCTCTTGCGGCCGTCGTGGTCCACCGTTTCCTGGCCTCCCGCAATGACTGATGGCTGCAAGCGGGTTCTTTTTCTTTGTACTGGCAACTATTACCGCAGCCGGTTTGCGGAGGAACTATTCAATCACCTTGCTGAACAAGAGGAATTGCCTTGGCGAGCATTCTCCAGAGGCGCTGCCGAAAGGGGGGCGCCGGAGAACACGGGATCCATCTCCCGCTTTGCGCTCGAGGCGTTGCAAGCACTGGGAATTAGCCCGAGCAGGGCTGATGAACTTCCGCAGCCGTGCACCTTAGCTGACTGCCGGCAAGCAGATATCGTCATAGGATTGAAAGAGGCGGAGCATCGATCGATGGTCGAACGCCGCTTTCCGGCCGTCGCGGATCGGGTCCTATATTGGCAAGTGGACGATCTCGACGTCGCCGAGCCCGGCGATGCCCTGCCACACCTGGAGCTAATGGTCGCGAACCTGATCGCTATGTTGCGAACGGACGACCCGCGGTCCTAAAGGCCTGCCGGCGAGCCCGAGGCAGGAACGGTAGGAGGCGCGGGGCAGCCTCCGCTCGATGGCGAGTCGTCAAGGTCCACGTTCATAGTCGCCAGGATGTAGCCGAAGGGTGACGCAAGGCATTCAGTTCCTCGACCTCGCTCTCCATCCGTGTTCCCCATGCGGAATCGTTGCGGTGATCTCGACGTCATTGCCCGCCGACACGCGCCAGGCTGCCACCCCGAAGCACAAGGTCAGGGTCAGGGCGAGGGCAAGCAGAAGCATAGAGACGAAATGGCTCACGCGCGTGTACCCGCAAATCTGAAACCAGTTGAGAGCGTGCACAGAGGCCCGATTCGGAAAATGCAGACGATCTGACGCATCGGCCGTTTTCCCCATCCTTACACGGGGCCAAAAGCGCTCACGATCCCGATCGTGATCGGCACGAGCGCGACCACCACCCACAAAGCGGGCGAGTTGGAGGACAGGCCAACGACCAGTATCAAAACACCGATACCCACGAGGGCCGCTGAGATTGCGTAGGCGACTGCCTTTTCCATCTGTCGATCCACGACAACAAGGGATCGGTCGCACAAGCAGGACTCGAGGCAAATCGAAACGTTCCTTTCTCGATTTAATTCGGTTTCAAATTCTATTTAATTCGGTTTTTGCGACTTAATTTCGCCAAATTAAAAGGCGCTTTCTGCGCACTGGGGCAGGGCTATTAACCCGGAGTCCTGCATGTTCAATCGAGTAGTCGTAGCTTTGGTGCTCGTTTTTGCGACATCCATTTCTTCTGAAGCGCGCCCCTTGCGCGCCGCTTCGCCACCAGAATGCAACGTGATTATGCCGTGCGACTTTTCATCTTCGCTGGTGCAGGCGCAGAGATATACGAGACCGGCACCGCGCCTGCAGCGAAGTGCCGTTGCTAGCCTACGGATGTCTGTGGCCAGCTCAGGGGCCTTAACTAGTGAGATCGTCAGCGGTCGTCCGGCCGGTTGCCCTCGCTCGTTCTGCGGATGTGGTGCGGCGATACGAGTGTTTGGTCGGGTAGTACCGGAACTGAACCTCGCAGCCAATTGGCTGCGCTTTCCCCGCACCTCGCCAGCACCGGGAATGGTTGCCGCGCGACGTGGACACGTCTTCGTCCTTGAACAGCACATCGCCGGTGACATCTGGAAGGCGTACGATGCCAACTCAGGTGGGCACGCAACGCGAATTCACCCGCGCTCCCTGCGAGGGTACACCATCGTCAACCCTCATGCGGCCTAGGGCCATCGCGCAGCGTTCCCATTAGATTTTTCTCGCCACGTTCCGGAGCATTCGGCTCGCGGCTTCCGCCCAAAAAAAGGGCCGCAGCGGTTTTCGCTGCGGCCCTGAAGTGGCAACTTGATTCTGCGCCGGCTTGTTCTCGCAGTTTGTCCCGAACACCGAGGTTGATAGGTCCGCCATCATGGAAAGCTTCAATGCAGCCAAGGCGTTCCATGACGATCATTGGTGTTCACTTCAGAACGATAGAATTCGACGATGCGGTGCTTCATTGAGACCCGGACACGATAACCAGCGGATATCCACGCTCTCGCTTGAGGACCTGCTCTCTTCAGTGTGCTCCACCACGCAGTGAAGGTGTAGGCCGATCTCGGCAGAGGCTTCCCCAAGATCGCTTCAATTTCTGAAAAGGTCAGGCGGAGACTTTGACCGTTCTCCGTTCGGAGCCTTTCATGCAATGGCTGGTACATCGACCTCGGCATGCGAGCACTATGTCGACAAAATGGGCCGGCTGCCCGGCATTAGAATAGCAGTCTGGTGCATATAGAGCGCAGAGGCAAAAGGCATTATCATTCTGGTCTGCAAGACCTCGCGGAGCCTGACGCAGCGATGTCTCTTCAGTGTTCCCTTAGCTCTAGGTCTCTCAGCAGCACGTGGAGAAAGTCGCTGGCGTGGTCATAGCGTTTACGACCATTCACGATCTTGCGGGTGCGCTGCTCCAGTGTGTTGGCGATGGCTTCCGCGCCGGGTAGATCAGCCTGGTGCGACCACTGCTGTAGCAGCCGATCCGGAATGTCTTGAGCGGATCCAAACAGCTTCAACACACAATATTCGCCATCGTGCTTGCGATCAGCTTTCACAGAAAAAGCGAATAACCCTCGAAAGGTATTACGGGAAACGGCAGGTTTTGCCATTGACATCCCCCAACGTAAAATCGACTCGATTTAAGTCTAGAAATCTGACGCGTTAACAAAATAAAATCCAGTGGAATTTAATCGCTTGCGTTCGAAAAAGAGGTCATCAGAACTGACGTAAATCGAAGCACCGTGTGTCACAGCTCGCGCCGTCCTGCGTCTCCGATACCCTACGCTGCTACGGGACAGTCGACCTTAGCAGGCGGCCGGGTAGGACGGGCGGGCCAAGGGCTGCCCCGCAAATTGCTACCAGACCTCGCAAGTGACTGAGACGAACCGATGTTCGCTCAACCCTCTCCCGAAGTCGCTCTCGTGCGCATGATCAGACAGTCGGTCTGGCGCTGCCCGGTGAATAGCGCGCGATAGATCTGTCCCCGATCGAGGCCAGTTCAATTTTGCATCGGCTGCGGCGACCCACTCGATCGGAGTGGCGCGACCGCAGGCCGGCACCTAGCCGCTCGATAGGCATTGTCTGGTCGCCATTTTATGGTTTGACGTAGGTCCATCCCTGCTCCTGCAACTGCATCACCCTAACGACGCCCGACCTCACCACTTGGGCTTGGGCAACGATCGGAATGTCTTTGTTTTCGGCCTTTTGCATTTTCTCTTGCGTGTTTCCACAGGCTTTGAATGATACTTCCGGCGTGCTCAGAGCCATTTCCTCAATTCGCGCTTTCACCGGCGACGTGTCATCGCGGAGCATATGGAGGCCGGGGCCGAAGGTAATCACCTCAACTTTCACTCCTTCACCAACCTCATTGTAGTATTGCGCGACGTTGAGTGCGTTGTTCAATGCAAGATTCATTGACGCGGAGTCGCTTGTGTTGACCTGAAGGATTAAGCGGTGCTCTTTCTTGGCAGCAGACGATGGCGCGATGCGCGCCAGCTCAAATTGTTTTGGCGTCGCGGTCCGCGCCGATGAATTCGCGTGCGTTCTTGCCACGCCATGTGTTGAGGCTGCAGGCAAACTAGGTGCCGGGAGCAGGCGAGCCTCCTGTGCCGCGGAACTAGACAGCCCGACCAGGAGCGAGATGATTGTCGCGATCATCGCTGTGATAATCTTCGGAAATTTGGGCATTGTGTTGTTTCTCCAAGCAAGCTGAGGTTCATGATCAATTGTTAGGCTTCGCGATCGCGCGTGGCCATTTGCATGTTGCCGCCAATTTTGCACGCACGCTCTCGATACCATCGAGAGCGAACACTGCACCGGCGCCGGTCCCCGTTCGGCGTGACACATGCACGGAAAGTGCGCTGTGGCCGGGGATCGATTGCAACAGGCGAACGACATCGCTTTCAAGCGCGACACCGCGCGCTGACGTGATTGTCGAGACCTGAAAAGGTGGATCATCATTGATGCGCAGGGAAAGGGTGTAATCCTCGCGGCGGCCCGAAAGGCCGGCTCCGTCAAGCAACACTTCGGTCAGGCCGCTGCGACAGCGTATCGACAGGCTCATTGCTGCGTCGGAACTGCCCCCTTGAGATGGTAGTGTAGCCTTGATGATCGATGAATAATCAACTGGCGAGGTGGTCTCGCTGACGATCCACGCTCCGGCTCCATTTGCGGACCGATCAGAGACGCGAACCGGCGCCATAGGGTCTTCGGCGCCTCGGGGCCGAGCGAGGTCATTTGCGATCGCGAGCGTCACGACGAGAGCGATCAGGGTGAACGTCATTGTGTCGCCTGGCTCGAACGCGGCAGACGATCGAGCCAGGCCTGCGCCGCGGGAAAACGCGTCAGGCCAGGGACCGTCGCCGCCAAGTTGATCGACTTCCATTTCGGATCGAAACCGGGCTCCTGCAGCTTGTTGATCCGCGAAAACAGGCGGTCGACAAAGCGCGCCACACGATGAAAGCGAATGGATTTGGTCGGCCAATTGAAAGCGACCAGCACGGTCGGAACGGCAATAGTTGTCACGCGTTCCCCCTGCCTGATCAAGTTCGGGTAATCAGCTGCGTCCAGCCAAGATGGCAGATAATAATCTTCAAACTTGCTCTCGTAGGGGACAGGCAAGAACTTGAAGCCGGCATCCCAGCGACCACGTATGAATGCATCCACCGGCTTTGATGTTATGAAAACGACGGCGGCCAGCTCACCCCTGCGCATTTGTTC
Organism: Bradyrhizobium sp. Ken51; assembly: GCF_055807435.1. Classification (NCBI taxonomy): domain Bacteria; kingdom Pseudomonadati; phylum Pseudomonadota; class Alphaproteobacteria; order Hyphomicrobiales; family Nitrobacteraceae; genus Bradyrhizobium; species Bradyrhizobium sp. Ken51. The sequence continues at coordinate 266,229 of NZ_JBVVPB010000005.1, forward strand.
CATCGCAACCTGATGTGGGATGAATGCCTTATCGACCTCGATCCCCAGCCGGCTGAAGATCAGCGGGCCCGAATAAGCTGCGGCGGTACCTTGGGTGTTGAAATTGACCTTCTTTCCGACCAGGTCACTCAAGCTCTGAATTTCGGGCCTGACGAATACGTGCAGTTCAGATGGAAACAGGTTGAGCACATAGGTGATCCGTCGCTGGATGTCCGGCACTTGGCTCTTGTACTCGTCAAGTGCGTCGGAATTGATGATTGCTGCATCAATGCCCCGCAAATACAGCAGCGAATTGACGTTTTCGGTTGCGCCACGGGTCACGATGGGCAACACGTGGAGGTCCGTTCCATCATCGGCCACTCGCGCCATTTCCGCGGCAAGCCGAATGGGAGCTCCTTCCAGCAGACCTCCGGCAATTCCAACAGTCCAATCGTTCATGGCCGCAATTTCCGCCCTTGCATGATCCGCACGCGCCCGCGGAGTCTGCTGGGCCATTGCTAGGCAACAGCCCATGATCAGAAGCGGAGCGGCTATCACGATGAGGAGAAACCAAGAGCGTATTCCAACCAGCTGCTTCATCGATCCGGCTCCCCTGGGAACGTCTATTCTGTTTTGTCCGCTGCGCTCTTCACTTCGACACGTAAGTTTAAGTTCGATCTGCCTAGTTGATACAGCGCACGACCATTTGTCTGCACCGATGCTGCTAACGACCAAGTGCGTCGAACCGCTCCCTTGCTTCCTTGACCCCTCCGGCTGCTGCTCTGGCGTAAAGCTCTCGCGCCTTGGACGTGTCGCCGCGCGTTCCGCTCGCGCCCCATTTTGCAAGCAGGCTCGGATCATACGTTTCGGCGAGCGCGAAACTTGCCGGTGCGCTCCCTAATTCAGCAGCACGCTCCAGGACAACTCGTGCCGCGCCAATGTCGCCTTGTCGAAGCAATCCGGCTGCGCGAGCGATCAATCGCACGAGCTCGGCGGCGTTTTCGTTCCCGAGAACCGGGGATGGCGCCTTTGGCTCAGCTGGTATCATCACGAGTTCTCGCGGAGTTTGCTCGGGCGCGGGCTGCGGCGACCCCGGCAGCAGTGTCCTGAGCAGCTCCCCTGTCGGCGAAGTGCTGGCTCCGCCTTCATCCGCCGCCCCCTCGGGTAGCCGCGGTCCGACATTCGGGCGTGCTGCGGCAAGTTCTTGCTCACCTCCGCTAGGTCGATCGCTTTCTCGCTGAAGCTCCTCTTTCAACTGTTCGGCTCGATCATCGTCTGCTGCGGCTTGCGCTTCATACGCGAAGAGTCTGGAACGCGCCCACGAGAGCTCTTGCGCCCGTGCATCTGCTTTTTCCTGCTCTTCCTTCAATGCGAGCTTCAGTTTAGCCGAGGTATCCTCGGTCGCTCGCTTGGTCTGCGCCGCTTCTTCTGTCGCCTTCGCGATCTGCCAGGCACGGCTGTCGAGCTCGATTCGCATCGTCGCGAGCGTCTCCTCCAGCTGTTTGGTACGATCGTGCTCCTGTCGCAGGCCCGCCTGTACCTGAGCCTCCGCTGCCTCTTTTGCACTGATCTCTGCGGCTTGTCTGGTTACCTCTGCCGACTGGATCTCCAGGTCGTGATAAGCGGCTGTCAGATTCTGCTCCAGCCGGTTTGCCCGATCTTTCTCCCGCTCGGCAGCTTGTTGCAGCTCTCTCGGATCACTCTGTGCCCGGCGTTCGGGTTCGCGACCCTCGGTGCCGATTTCGCGGCTTAGCCGTGCCTGCACTTCGAAATCGTTGCGCGCCTTGAAAAGTTCCCGTTCCAGACGCTCCGTGTGCAAGCGCTCCTCCCGGAGCGATTTCTGCAGCTTATCAGTTTCATTCTCGGTGGCCTCCGCAATGCTGGTCCATTGCTCGCGTGCATGCTGCAACAGCCCCAGCACGGTATCCTGCTCCCGTCGGCATGTTCGAAGGTCAGCAGCAAGGGCCTGTATCCTCTCCTGTTCTGTGGCGAGCACTTGCCGCGATCGCTCGGTATTGCTGATTGTGGCTTGTGCAAGCTTCAGGGGTGTCGTGTCGGCAGATGGTTTCAGCCGCGCCGCGCGCCACCCTCCCGAGCCGGTCGCGCCGCGCAAGTGCGTCGCCATGACATGGGCGTCGCTCGCCGGCCGGTTTGGCTGCTGCGCGAGAACGGGTATGGTCAAAACCGATATTACCGTCAGGACAGTCGGTGCAACCCACGCCGACCTTGTTGCGCAGGTGCGCGCACAGCTACGAACACAATCCGAGGCAATCCACACGTCTGCGCGGCGAACGGGCGATCCAAGGCCCGACCCTGCCTGCATCGGCGCTTGTGCCCACATCCGCGACATTAATGTGTCAATCCGTTTCCCAATTGCTATTTACCCATAGGCAAAAATAAACCATATTATACTTTATTCAATGATTTATATCGTAATTTAATTTTCGGCCGATGCGGCCGGTCGCTTGAGAAGGAGATCGTCCAATGCTCCACCGAATCCCTTCGCTGATCGTTGCGACTATCACGAGCGTATCTGTGCTGGCCCTGGCCCAAGCAGGCGGCGCAGTGGCGGGCTCCGCGGGTGCCGGCACTGGGACGGGCACGGGGAGCGCCAACACTGGTGGGTCAGCTCCGTCCGGCATGGGTACAAATGCGAGCAGCGCCAACCCTGCTCCATCGGCGCCTCCAGGAATGGGGACACGAGACGTTGGTACCGGTGCAAACCTGAACCGCACCAGTCAAACCAACAGCCCGGACGTTCAACCCGCCACGTCGAAGTCGCGGGCGGCGGCGCAGGCCAAAAGAAATGCCGGCGCTGGCCACGCTCAAAATGGTCTGCCGATCGGAGCTATTGGCACCGGCACGAGCAACGAGGAGCAGATGATCGTTGGACCGTTACCTAACCGAAAAATACCGGCAGCGAAGGTCGACGGAAATATCGCTGGAATAGTTGGTAGGGGCTCCGGCCTTTCGGACCAGGTGAGCCGGCCGCGCGCCGCTCGAGCTGGGGAAAAAAGTGCTGGACGCCAAAGTGCAAGTCCAACGGCGAACGACAGTTTCGCATAAGCGCATTCCCGACCCAGAAAACAGAACTCGGTAGTCTGAGCGGACCGAGCCGGGCAGCCGAGCGCGCTTTGACGTCCCTGCTCAGGTCTGCGAGCCGCGAGACGAAGGCGCCGGCAGGGCTTGGTTCTCCATGGGGCGCCTTGAAGAGGACTGACGCCCGGCACACGGCCGAGCGGGATTTGGGCTAAGCGAGAGCATTCACGCGGTTATGCGAGCGCTCGATTCCGCGGCATTCGGATCATGTTCGATCGGTCGGAGCGAGGAGCCAGCCGTGCATTGTTCGAACGGCTCGCGAAGCATGTCATTAGCCAAGTGCTCCCAGAACTCAGCTTCGGCGAGAAGCTTCCAGCTTCGATCAGGATGATGCGCAGAAGTCTGTCGGCACAGCGACGCCATCGCGCGCAAGCGGCGTACGGTCTCCATCCACTCCTCCCATTGGTTTTTCTCTGACCTTATTTCCTGTTTTGCGTCGAATTAATTATGATTATATCAGATAACTAAATTTGCCTCCATGGCGCGACTACTGAATTGATTTGGCGTGAACGACTTTCGCTTTGCTTTCAAATTGTTTTTCAGATGAAGCGCTGCTTCATAAAACCTAAAAACAGATAAAAAGCCGGGGCTTAAACAACGCAGGTGCGGGACATGATCCGCAGCATGCCGCTCGTGGATGATCTCGGTCAGAGCCGGAAAGGGACGCCGGATCAAGTGCAGCACTTTTCCTGGCACAGAGCCTTCACTCGCATCGGCCTGCCTTGAAACTCCGCTGCGCGCACGCCTCATCGGGGAGCGATCGGGCGGCTTGAAGCTGTGCCAAGGGGTTATCGGAGGCTTCAAGGTCGATCCGTAAAACGATCGTCTTCGAGTTCGCTAAAATTACGCGCGCCGCTCGCCATCATTGGATCCGCGTGCGGCAACTCGTCCCAAACCGGGGCCTACGCATCCGTGACGCCGGCCCTAGTCTCGCTCTTTCTCCGCGGCTTCGCCCTTCCGCCCTTCGCACTTGCTCTCGTAGCCTGTGCAACTGGGCAAGCAGGCTAACGAGTTCCATCGCCGTTTGACGCAGGACAGCCAAGCGGCTGCAAACCCCACTACTCACTACAATACCCCCAAACAGGCCCTTGCAGGATCAGCGATCGGAATCGTTAGTTTGCGCCGATCTGCCGGTGTGACGCTTAACTTACGGTTCATGAGGGCGTCAGTTCGCTTTACGACGATAGGCCAAAATATTTCGCATCCCTCCAGTAAGCCCTGGCAGAAATAGCCGCCGAGACAGGAATTTAGAGGAACGCTACGCCATGATTGAGCGCATCCAGTCCGTACCAAGATTAGCTCCAGCCGGTGCGGCAGCCATGCCGCAACAGATCAACTCCGCACACGCGGCGTCAAATGAGGCGGTCGGCCTAAATTCGTGTAATGCTAGTCAGTTCGGCTCCGCGTCTGTACCGAAGCCCGCTACGCATCAACACAGCGGCGCTTCCTCGAATATCTCCCTGGGCCGCACGACCGGCTCATCGACCCAGGCCTCGCGAGCGAACCAGCTGTGATTGGCGCGACACACCGGGCAGCGAGTATTGCCATAAAACACAACGCTCCGCAGGAAAGCCTCACGGTCCGACCTAATACCAGTAGGAATCGCGCGACCGGTTTGCGGACATTTGACCATGATCATTCCCATGCGAGCCTCCCTAGGAAATTATTATTCGTTGTCGAACGAAAGAGAACCGGCCGGCTGGAGTGCGTCGTCATCTCAGTGTGGGTTACTTGGGGGGCATCGCACACTGGGAGTGCTTGTTCGAGCAGGGCGGGTTGCTCGTGACGACGTTTTTCCAACCGGCCGGATCGCTGCTTGAGCGATTCCTTGGACGCCGCCGCTCTTTGGCTCGGCAGCGCGGGCGTTGATTATTCGTCTCTCGAAAGCTCCTGGGGCGCCACTGAAAATCGGCGAATCTGAGCGGGTGGGAGTTTTGCGCGTGCTATGCCGCTCGCGACGAAGACGATCATGTCGCCCGTGATGGGCAAATTGGCTAATTCGATCACCGGTTTCACCCCACTCTCGTCAGCGAATATTCGTCGTTAGGATTTAATCCTGCAAATTAAGCCTTGCGCTGTCGGTCTGGTTTGCGACTCTCGTCAAGTTCTATTTTTTGCTGTCCCGCACGCAGGAGGCCAAGATCATCGCGGCGATTCTGCGACGCTGTTCTCGGTCGGCTGTTATTTCGACGCAGGGCCCGCTTCTTGGTATTTGAACGGTTGCATCCGGTTCAAACATGAAATAAATATTTATTATATTGAGATCATATAAATCTCGTTGTTAATTGTTGTCAATGACGTAAGCTGTTTTCGTCATTTTTTTGGTCGGAGGAGACGATGCGGGAATCAGTCCAGAAGAAGCGCAACTCCACCTCGGCTGCGAAGCAGTTGGCTCAAATGCGCGAGAAACTAGCGAGTATCAGCGAGAGGGAGCACGTTCTACGAGAGCGGAGTGCTGCTCGCGAAGTTTACCGCTATCTGCTGGACTCTCACCGGTTGACCGCGCCGGCGACCTTTCTCGGAGGACAAGTGTTGAATATTTCTCCATCTGGGGTGAACGAGGGTGGTCAGCTGGCGGCATGACCCGGGGCCGTACGGTCATTCGAAACGAATCCCAGTCAGGCGATGTGCCGCCGCACTGAAGGTGGATTTGCACCGCTGTAGCACGGCGATCAAGCCGAATTTTCTCGGCAACTGCAGCTCGTTTGAACGCGCCGCGGACAGGACATTGCAGGATGTTGTCGCCACCGCGTCGACACGGCGGCGAAACAGATATCGTTGCTATCGGGCATAGCCATGCTGGAAAAAACATCGGCAGAGATGGTGTTGAGACCCGCCGCGGGTGCAGTCTTCGCGCTGGTGGACGGTCGATCAGTGCTTTTCAGCGAGACAAGGCAGAAGCTCTATGAGTTGGACCAGCTAGGGGCATTCATTTGGTGCAAGTTGGCACAAGGTGCTTCTTTGGAAGACGTCCATCAGGAGCTGGGGCAGCTAGGCATTGGCGAGCGCGCAGCGCGCGAGTTCACGTGGCAGGCGATGAACGTCTGGATCGATCGAGGGGTGCTCGATCTCGACTGGCGAATGTCGGCCGATTGTGCCTTCTCAACAGTTCTTGCTCAGCGCAGGATCAGCGTCCGGGCTGCAAATCGGGAGCTCTCGCAACAGTTGATCTCGCTATTTTGTGTTACGGACGACAGCGGCGAGGAGGAGGAGGAGGATATTGCGATCGAGACAATGATGCTCGGCGACCGAGTATTCTTCCGCGGGAATGACGCGAACATCCAAAGATGCGAAGCCGCAGCTCTGGCCCCTACAATCAAAGCTCACATCACCGAGCGACTTATCCGAAGCAATCAGTGGGCTTTCGCGCTCCACGCCGCTTCTCTTGCAAAGTACGGCATGGGCTTGCTGCTGTGCGGCCAACCGGGAGCCGGCAAGTCGACTCTTGCACTAGAACTCGTAGACGCTGGATTTCAGTATGCCGGCGATGACGTTGCGCTGATTGGGGCTGACGGAACGATCTGCGGCATCCCATTTGCCCTCACCCTCAAGCAGGGATCGTGGCGGTTGCTATCCCGACTGTATGGCGATTGGAACGACGTGACGCACCGCCGGTCCGATGGCGCCGAAGTGCGGTATTTGCCGATTCCGGATGCGCACAATGGGAGCCTCTCTGCCAACTGGATCATCTTTCTTAACCGGGTTGCAAGCGGCCCTGTCGAGCTGACCCCCCTGGATCAGCTTGATTCAATCAAGCGGCTCATTGAGGGCGCGTTTGCCGCAGACGGGAAGCTGTCGCAGTCCGGCTTTTTCGCTTTGAAGCGGATTGTTGCGGGCGCACGATCGTTCCAACTTATCTATTCGGAATCGGCGCAGGCTCGACAGCTGCTGATGGACTTGTGCAATGACAAGACATAGTGCGGCACTGACAAGCCTTTGCAACTGCTTGCGAGGCTTGCCGCCCGTCGAAGTGGAGTGGACCTCCGTCATCGGGCTCGCAAACCAGACGTTGACGACGCCTGCGCTCATTGACTTCGTCGATCAATTTGCATCGGTGTTGCCGGACGACGTGTGCACCTATATCCGCCAGATCCATCGCCGAAACGTGCTGCGCAACGACCGGTTGGCCGGTCAATTGGAAGAGGCGGTCATTGCGATGAACGGCCGGGGAGTTACGCCGGTGTTGCTCAAAGGTGCGGCAACGCTAGCCACAGCACCCGTCGAGCGGCGAGGAGTTCGGCTGATGTGTGATCTGGATATTATGGTCATGCCGGACGAGGCTGAAAGAGCAGTCACCGCTCTGCGCGCGATTGGCTATCAAATTCATGAGCGGACCCCTCCCAACAGCAAGAGATGGTATGTCGAGTTGAACCGGCCCCGGGATGTCGGAACCATTGATCTGCAGCAGGGCGCTTCAGACCCGGCGTACTTTTACCGTGGCCCGGGAAATGCTCTGAACCATTGCGTCCCTGCGCGCTTGGGGCGGGGGAGCGCGTATATTCCCACGCCCACGTACCGAGCGCTTATGTTGATCATCCACGATCAGTTTCAAGACTTTGGTTATTGGCTCGGTGACCTCGATCTGCGACATCTTCTTGAATTGCGAGATCTGAACGGTTCCCTCGGGGGCGTCGATTGGAGTGAGCTCACCTCTCATATCTCGGGCGGATTGATGAAGAACGCAGTCGAAACCCAGCTGCTTGCTCTCGCTGCGCTGCTTGGGGTCGAGGTCCCGCACTCGATGCGCTGCCGACTGATTCCTCGTCTGCAGTTCATGCGACAATTGATCCAAGCACGCTTTCCGGCCACACGTGTGCCATTCCTCGCAATGACGGTCTTGGACCTCAGAAATTACCGGAGGAGGGTGACCTCTGGCGACGCGCAAGCCGGCATGCGCGGGCGTGGATTGTGGTCTGTGCCAAGAGGGTCCACTTTACAGTTTCTGTTGAGCGCGACCACGACGGTTCGTGCCGGAAAAGTTTAAGGCCAGTAACAACACACGAGCGCCTTCGGGGGGATTGGAGATTCCTCAACGGAACGGATTCCATCAGCCGCCTCCAGAGGGCGCATTAGGTGGGCAGATTTCCGGAATCCTCAGGCCAAACATTTGTGCAGTGCTAGGAATGCCCTTGACCACCCGCATTCCGACCAGGCGACTCGTCGTTCTCGCGAATCCTGAACTCTTCGAGCGTGTGCCCCGATTGGAGCGCGGCAACGAGCCAGCGAGGCTGTTTACCGCGTCCCGACCAAGTCTCTGTCGGGCGGAGTGGATTGAAGTATTTTGGCACGACTTTTGGGTATTTGCGTCGCGGCGGCTCGCTTGTTCCGGCGCTGGCGGCCCGGCTTTCAGCTTCACCGAATTGATCCGGCTGGTTGAGTTGTGCAAGACGTTTTTCGAGCTCTCGCTTCTCGACTGTGATCTTTTCGGCAAGTATCTTTGTCAGCTCTTCGTGAAGGAGCCAGAGTTCCTCAAAGTCCATGGCTTCGAGATCTTGCCGCCGCATAGCATTCTCGTCACCGTTTGACTGACGCCTGATCCAACTGTCGTTCTCAGCTGACGAGCACATCATTGCCCGAACGCCCAAATAACGATGGACCAAAGCCAGTGCTTCAAATCGACGCTACAATAAATAAATAGTATATTATTTAATAATTATTGCTAGGGGTATTTTATTAAATGGAGATAGGCAGATCAACGACTTGCTGCAAAGCAAGAAAGGGGAGTATCTCAATCGAGTTCCTCTCGGCGTCTTCGACTCGGAGCATCCTTCCCCGGCTGCACCCTCGGACATTCGGGACCTGAAGCTCAAATCGAGTTCAGGCGGGTAGCGCTGAGGGACATTGAGTTCGTTGGCGCTCCGCGCATATCCGAAGGCTGCAATATCGAGATTGCCAGAACAAAGGACAGCCTACGCCAACCATATTCATCGAGAATATGCTTCGCGGGTGACGCGTCGGGCGCTTGATGCGATCCCGTCATATCAGTTCGCTTGAATGGTTCCACGGCTGCCCGCTGGGCGTGTGAAATTTACCCCTCCGCGATTAAATTATGCGGATAGCCCATTGTTTTGGCTTGATTGGCTGTTGCGACGCGGTTATCTGGAATGCGGATTTAAGTCCGGTTCCATACACTTTGTTGGGTAAATCGAGTTCACCATCTTGATTAATGTCGATCTGGGGCATATTAAGTTTGGCGCAACTACAGGATGCGAGCATGCCAACTAAGAAACTCGAATTAGAATCAATGTCCCTTGACGATCTCTGGTCGCTTCATGAGGAAATTAGCGGGATCTTATCGGATCGGATTAAGGCAGAAAAGCACGAATTGGAGAAGCGCTTGGCGGTTCTCGGGGGCGGGGTGGCTGTTTTGGCGGACTCAAGCGGACCGGGAGTGTCTCCGACTGCCAAGGCGAGACGCAAATATCCGCGTGTGCTGCCGAAATACCGGAACCCCCAGACCTCCGAGACCTGGTCGGGGCGCGGCAAGCGGCCGCGGTGGTTGGTTGCTGCCGTGAAGTCTGGCCGGAGAATTGAGGACTTTCGCATAGGAGATGCAAGTCCGAAGCTTCGTCAGCGCGCGTAACCTGATCTGCACTGTTCGACGGGGTGGCTGGGGTTAAATGGCCGCCGCAGTGCCCGTGATCCTGTGGGCCTAATAGGCGTTGCGTCCCCGCAGCACTTCGAGGGGAGTTCGCAGCAGGATTACGAGATCAAGCCGAAGGCTCCAGTTGTCGATGTACCAGAGATCGTATTGTACGCGTGTTTCGACCGTGATGGCTGTGGGGGTTGGACCGCGGCAGCCATGGACTTGGGCCCATCCGGTCAGTCCTGGCCTGACCCTGCGGCGCAGGGCGTAGTTCCGCACGAGCTTGTCAAATTCTCCGTCGTGAGCCAAGGCATGAGGACGCGGACCTACCAGCGACATGCTGCCGTCGAGAACATTTAACAGCTGTGGCAGTTCATCGAAGCTTGTCCGACGCAGCCATTTGCCGACGCGGGTAACGCGTCGGTCGAGGCGATGGGCCTGAAGGATCGCGGGTCCGTCCTCGAGTACATGCATCGTCCGGAATTTGCGGATCAGGAAGATCCGGCCATTAAAACCACAGCGTTGTTGTCGAAAGAATATGGGGCCGGGCGAGTCCAGCTTGATTGCAAGTGCGGCCAGCACAAGCAGCGGGGCAAATATCGTCAAGGCGAGCGCGGCGCAGAAAAGATCAATGATTCGTTTGGTCGCACAGTCCAGCTGGGTAAGCGGCCCACGCTGGAGTTCCACGCAAACCGCACTTCCAAGGCTTCGCGTAGGGTGTCGAAGCAATTCGGAGGTCGTACCGACCGGCACGAACACAACCGGCAGCGGCAACACCCGCAAGTCGGCAACGAAGGCCCGAAGTTCGGGCCATCGCTCCGGGTTCGCTTCCACCACCACTTGGTCGAGCTCGGAGCTGCGAATGTAGTCGATCACGCGAACCGTGAGCCGCCTTCGACAGGCAGGACCGAAGCCGATTGGGGGCAAGCTGAACCGGCCTCGGACACAATAGCCATGCATCGCCAGCGTTTCAGACAGTCCGGCGTTTTTCGATAGCGGCTGGTCGCTGACCAGAACAATGTTTGTGCTGGCAAATTTTCTGCCGCTCAGGCCCTTCCCGAGAAGCGCTCTCACTCCCCACCGCTCGGCCATAAGCAAGCCCAGGCCCAGGACAGCGAAAAGTGTGCCCGCTTGGTGAGAAGAGCCCGAACCAATTGCAAAACCGTACCCGGCCCATATCAAGAACAACAATGACGCCCATGCAATCCAGACGGCGCGCATCTGACTTCGCAGGACGAGGAGCTCGGCCGGCCGATAAAGGCCGTGCGTCTTCAAGAGGCAAACGAGACATGTTGCGCTGACTAGCGCCAGGCCAAGTGCGTTGCTTAAGTCGCCTGCAGCCCATCCACTCTGAGCTTGGCTCACCCACATCGAAACGACGCTAGCAAAAAGAATGGTCGCAATATCCGCACAGAGCGCCACGTATTCGATCGAGTCGTACCGGAGGGGCCATTTGTGCTGGCGGGATAGTGACGGCCCGGGACTGACACGATCCGTAACCTCCCGATCGGGGAAATGTCGGTTCACGAAATTCATTGTCAGGACACCTGCGGTTAATATTTAATATATTATTAATTAATCCGATCTTTCAAGAGAAAAAATACTCGTTTGGCTATTTAATGTGTCGCACTGCTCGGAGACCTATCGAGATCCCTGTCGGGAATTCCGCGCGCGCATGCTGTCGAGGTACGACGGATCCAGCTCCGAAATCAGGTTCTCGAGATAGACCTTCCCGTCGGCTGAGGCTAACCGGTATGCAGCCACAAGCGCCGGCCTGAGGGCAGGCCGATGCGTAACGATGAAACTGACGTCGCGCTTGATCAAGTCACGGAATTCAAGCTCCCATACCACAGCGTCTGTGGCGAACGCGACGGATAGCCGTAACGGAAGCAGATCCAAATCATTCGGCGCGGTATAGTACGACATCTTGAGCATCGCTGCCGTCCCAGACCGGGTCAAATCATGCTTCGATGCCGCCGCGAGCATGAGCCAAATGTCGCCGCGAAACGGCGAAGAGCGTAATGCACGGGCAAACGCATTCGAAGCCACCGGAAGAGCCGTCTTTTGCTCGTCTGCGGATAATGCCGGATCCCAGCTGGATCTCGATTCTCCTCGGATCCATAGGTCTTCACGTGCTGCCGCAACTGAAGCCGGTTTCGAGATCGCATTCGGCCATGCGGCGGTCAATACGCCTGTCGGCAAAGAAGAATGACCACCGAGATACCAGGCGGGCAAGAGCATCCAAATTGCCTGCACGAGCAGTGTGATACCAAGAACCATCAGAGCAACGCGGGGCCAGGCGGTGACAAGCGCTGACGCGAATTTTGGACGAGATGCCGGAGCTGGACCGCCCATCCAATCTGAAGTCTCTTTCGATCCCGGGGATATGGCGTCACGGCGTGCGCCGGGGACGCTTTGACCCAACGCAAGTCCAAAAACCGCGGCGATCAAAAGTGATGCGCCCAAATCCAAAATTTCATGGTCGGCAAAGGCCAGTACCGTCAGTGTAATCGAAGCGCCAGCGCCCAAGGCTGGGTACACGTAATCGTAAGCTCGCGACAGAGACCGCCTGATCAGAATACAAGCGCCGAGCATTGCTACAACCACGAGACCGCAAAGGAACGCCCACCCCATATCCACAACAATTGCGGCGGCGGCCGTTGGCCTTTCTCGCAGCGCACCGCTTCCGATGTCCCGATAAATCGGCAAAAGAACGGCCGAAGCGCCTGCACCGGATCCCGCCGGTCGGACGTCCTGTAGCATCCGTTCTGTCGCGATCTGGCTGCTCGTTGACAAAGCGATCGTCAGATCGGTGTTCGTCCTGAACGGAATGACCGTCACGCTGGCAATAAGAAATATTACGGCGGTTGCGAGAACGCCAGCGGTACCCCACAAACCGAAGAACCACCTGCGAATTGCGAACACCGAGAGCAGGATTCCTGATCCGAGGAGCGCGGCAACGACGGCGGTCGAGTTGGCCCGAATGAGCAGCGCGGCCATGCAGACAGTCATTGCGATGATCGCGGCGGACAGAGCTGGGAGCGGGGCTGGCCCAATTGTTCCTGGCCGACTGCGGCGCCGAAATTGATCGACTGCGCGTATTGCCGTCGCGCAGGAGAGCAAGAGGCCGAGCACTGCGACGGTTGAGCCATCGGGCCCGGCGACACCAGCAGTTTCCTTACCGAACCACATAGCTGTGGTGATCGTGGCTATCAACAGCAGGATATGCAGGACTTGCGCTGCACGATATCGGTCAAGTGTGACGACGGCAGTGACAAGGGCAGCGGCGAGCACAGCGCAATACTGGGCGAACGAGAACATCGTCGCCCCGGTATCGACCGTGATTATTTCGGCGAGGGGTTCGTTCAAGGCCGCCGATGCAGTTGCCCAGATGGCATTGCCGAGCGTGCCCATAGGCATCGGCACTGCCTGTGACGCCATCCAGAGCGCCGGAGCCGCAAGCACAACGCCGAGACCAGGCCGGAGCAGCTTGGCGAGCCCGAGGGAGGCGGATGATGGAACGATCGCAACGACCAGCGCAGCCGTTGCAAGTACGAACGACGCCAATATCCTGATTTGCAGGCTTTCTGGCATTGCGAGCGCCGCGATGATCGCCACTAACTCGGCTAACATGACAAGCCGGATAATCATGTAAACACCATCTTGTGGTGCGGCCACTCCGCTGATCCGCTAGCCGGAGAACGTGGAGCCGCTACGAGACAGCCTTAAGACCCGGAAAGACCATAACGGATGTAGTGGCTATCATGATAGTAGTAGCTCCGATGTCCGTCATATCGAGCCATGGCCTTGGTATCCGTTTTGCTGAGAACCGCCCCAATCAGCGATTCGTGAATGTTGGGTGCCGTGTGCAATGCGTGCTGCACGACATCTATTTTGGTCCGGCCCCATTCAACAACGAGAATGTAGCAGTCTATTAGAGATGAAGTGGCTCGGACATCAACTAGCGGGGTCAGGGGAGGAAGGTCGACGATGACGTAGTCATAGTCAGCTCGCAAACGGTCGAACAACTTGCTTATCGCGTCGGCGCAAAGAATTTCGCTGGTGTGAAGCAGAGGTCCCCGCCGCACGGCGGGTAGAAATGCAAGATTGGTTGTCGGATCCCGCCAAATTGCGTCCGTGAGGGAGCGGCTGCCGTTTGCAACTTCGATGATTCCGGCGAGGGCTTTGGGCGCAAAGATAGCAGATAGCGAGGGATTCCTGAGGTCGCAATCGACGATGATGGCTTTCTTGCCCGTGTGCCCGATCAATTGCGCGAGCGAGGCAGCAATCGTGGTCTTGCCCTCATTCGGTAGGGCCGAGGTAATCCCGATGATCTGGGAGGAGATTTTTGCCGGATTGTGGTCGATGGCTAGCTTGATGGAGCGAATTGCCTCGGTATATCGAGAAAGCGGCATCCCGACCACGGTCCGATGAACTGCGGTCGGCGACGAAACTATCCGTTGCTGAACATCATCATCGGTTTGCTGGAGACGAACTGATGGCTTCGGGGATTTGCCGGCCGGTAGCAATGGGACCGAAGAAATGCAAGGCAATTCCAGCACGGTTTCCACTTGTGAAGAGGTACGAAAGACGCGGTCCATGACGTCTCTGAGCAGCGCCAAGCCGATGCCCAGCGCGAGACCGCCGAGGATCCCGAGCGTCAGCACCAACCTTGTCTTAGGCTTGCTCTTGCTCGGCGGCGGCGAAGCAGGAAAAACGACCCGCGTTTCCGAGATGGGGAATGTCTCCTGCTGTGCAGAGCCCATGTAACGCTGCAGGAAAGTCTCGTGCAAGCTCCGCAAGCCCTTTGCTCGGCTCTCCAGATCCTTGATAGTCAGCTCAGCAGAATTGACTGAACGGGACTGAGAGACGGCCTTGGCCAGCTGCTTTTCGATTTCTTCCTGCCGCTGTTTGGCGAACTCGAATTCGCTTCGGCTGACTTCGGCAAGTCTCTTGACCTCGTCGAAGATGGAGGCGCGAAATTCCCGGATGCGGTTACGGACACTGACAACCGCCAGGTGGTCGCGACCGACCCTGGCTGTCAACTCGGCCTCTCGCCGCGTGAGTTCCAGATATTGTTGGCGGAGCCCCGTAATGATCTGACTGTTTGTCGCATCGGCCCCGATAGCATCCAGATTGATCATCGGGGGCGGCTTTTGCGGATCGGAGGTAAGGAGAGATTCATACCGAGCCAATTTGGCCGTGGCCTCAGAGGTCTGGGCGCGTGCGGCAGCCAGTCGATTGTTGATTTCTGTGATCTGCCGCTCGTCGATGGGCTTTCCGTCCAAAGACACGATATTGTTCTGGGCCTTGTAGACATCGACGGCACGTTGTGCAGCGAGGGCTTGGTCACCGAGATCGCGCAGCCTCTCCTGCAGCCAGCTTGTTGCCCTGCGATTGGCATCGAATTTCGCATTGAGCTGGTCCGCAACATAGGTATTGGCTACCGCGTTGACGATCTCCGCGGCTCGGGCTGCGTTGCTCGAACTGAAATTGATTTCAATGACGTTGCTGAACCCGACACGTCCTGTTGAAAGCCGACTCAGAAATGCGTCTACGAGAGCGTCCGATGGTTCGCCCTTCGTATCGGGCGGGTCATCCTTCCTCGATCCAGTCGGTGCCCATGACCGAATTCGTTGCCAGAGCGACTGTAGAGATAGTCCTGACGCACTAAAGTCCGGATCGTCAGCCAGTTTCAACTGGTCGATGACCGCGACCGCAGTGGCCTTTGATCTCAGGAGCTGAAGCTGGGTCTCGATTTGATTGAGATCGAAAGCCGTCTCGGCGAGCAGTGATTGCTGCTGGACAAATAGGGGCCTTGGATTAGCCAACAGGATCTGAACCTGCGCCGTATAGGTTGGAGTCACCAAACGGAGATAGAGCATGCTGGCCGCAGTTGCGAGTGTAGCAGTGACAAGGATTACGAAATATTGGCGTCGTAGAAGCCCGACGCCGTAATTGATGACGTCGCTGATTCCTCCGCCGTCTGCCTGAGCGGGTTGAGCCAGGTTCACCGGCAGCCGCAGTCTGTCCGTGTGTTGAAGATTGTTCTGGAGCATCACGTACCTGTCCGACGATGGGGTCACGTTGGGGCCGCCCCGCCCGTAGACCAACGTTCAGGCAGGACGTCCGGGCGCCGGGTGATTATATACATTAAAAAAATCTGCTTGCCAAATTAAATAAATCATATATTAATTAGGTGGGATACAAATAAGGACGAGGCAGTCGCCCCGGCGCGGTGCCGACAAAACAGACGATATTTCCGTAGCTTGCAGCACATCGTATTTGGATCGAAAATAATGTGAGCGTTCAGAGGCGGATTGGCGGACGGAAAAATTAATTCTATCGATGATTATGGTCCGCTGCTTGAAACCCGATCGAAATTAAGGACCGGCAGGAGGTGCCTAATGCTGGAACTGCGATCCTTGGCTATCCCCGATGTCAAAGTAATTCGAGCAGATCGCATTTCCGACGGCCGCGGCTACTTCTGTGAGACCTTTCAGCGATCGGCTTTTGCTGAGAAGGGAATCTTGCATGACTTCGTTCAGGAAAATCAGTCCAGCTCAGATCGGATCGGCACGGTGCGCGGCTTGCATTTCCAGCGACCGCCTTTCGCCCAGGCCAAGCTCATACGGGTGTTGAATGGGGCCATTCTCGATATTGCCGTTGATCTCCGACGTTCATCGCCCGACTTTGGCAAGCATATCGCCATCCAGTTGGATAGCGAAAGCGGTGAGCAGGTGTTCATTCCGAAGGGATTCGCGCATGGTTTCTGTACGCTGCAGCCCAAGACCGTGGTCTTGTACAAGGTCGATCAGGTCTACGCGCCGAGCCATGACGGCGGCGTCTATTGGGCTGATCCCGCACTAGCGATCAAGTGGCCCGTCACACCGTCAGAGGCTCAGATATCGCCAAAGGACCAGATTTTGCCTACGCTCAACCAGCTTGCTTGCATTTTCGAATAGTGGAGATGAGTAGAATGCGTATCCTAGTGACCGGCGGAGCGGGCTTCATCGGTTCTGCTGTGTGTCGCCGTTTGGTGCTGCAGACCAGTGCCGCTGTGGTCAACATCGACAAGTTGACATACGCAGCCGACCTGACTTCGCTGACGAGCATCGAGGGGCTGGGGTCTTATGCATTTCTGCAGTCCGACATCTGCGATCGAGACGCTATGGATCTCGCGTTCGCCGACTACGAGCCGGATGCGATCATACACCTGGCCGCCGAAAGCCACGTCGACCGTTCGATCACCGGACCCGAGGCCTTCGTCAGCACCAATATAGTTGGTACCTACACGCTGTTGCAGGCGGCCAGGACCTACTACGAACGTTTGCCGCTTCCGCGGCGCAAGCAGTTCCGCTTCATCCACGTATCGACAGACGAAGTCTACGGGTCATTGGGCCCGGAGGACTTGTTTCGCGAGGACACGCCCTACAGGCCGAGTTCGCCATATTCGGCGAGCAAGGCGGCCTCGGACCACCTCGCACTCGCGTGGTTTCGAACCTACGGTCTTCCGGTCATCGTATCGAATTGTTCGAACAACTACGGGCCGTACCAGTTCCCGGAAAAGCTCATCCCGCTGACGATCATCAATGCGCTCGACCGGAAGCCGCTACCGGTCTATGGCGACGGCAGAAATATTCGCGACTGGCTTCACGTCGATGATCATGCCGCTGGCTTGATAAGACTTCTGGACGAAGGAAGACCGGGCGAGAAGTACAATTTCGGCGGAGATGGCCAGCGATCCAACCTGGAGGTGGTCACCCGGATTTGTGACGTGGTGGATCGGTTATCCCCGGGCGCGGGAGCGAGACGATCTCTCATAAGGTTCGTGCCGGATCGTCCAGGACATGATGCGCGCTATGCGATCGACGCGTCGAAGGCACATCGCGAACTAGGCTGGGAACCGACGAGAACCTTCGAACAGGGCTTGGCCGAAACAGTCGGATGGTATCTCGACAATCGTGCATGGTGGCAGCGTGCTCGCTGCGGTGTCTATGACGGCTCGCGTCTGGGTCTGCTCGCTGCTCAACATTGAGGTGAAGATGACAGATCGACCCATCCTCATTGCCGGGCGGAACGGTCAGTTGGCAAAGTGTCTTCGTGATCTCGCTGCGATGCGCGGTCTGCCCGCGGTGGCTCTCGGGCACCGAGAACTCGATCTGGAGAACCGCGAAGGGATCGACGAGCTCATCGCATCGATCGCGCCGTCTGCAATCATCAATACGGCCGCTTATACGGCGGTCGATCGGGCCGAATCTGAAGCGGCGAAAGTGTTCAGCATCAACCGCGATGGTGCGGCAGCGCTGGCAAATGTCGCTTGGCAGATCAATATTCCACTCATCCATCTCTCGACCGACTATGTGTTCGACGGCGCAAAATTGGATGCGTACGACGAAAGCGACATTCCCGCGCCGTTAAATGTCTACGGCGCGTCGAAGCTTGCCGGCGAAGCTGCTGTATTGGCCGCGCATCCGCTCGCGACCGTGATCAGATGCTCGTGGCTTTACAGCCCCTACGGCAGCAACTTCGTTCGAACGATGTTGCGGTTATGCGAGACGCAACCCATCGCAAGGGTTGTCCGGGATCAACAGGGAAATCCGACCTACGCATACGACCTCGCGGAGGCTGTCCTTCAGATCGCAGAACGGTCAGTAACAGTCGATCGCAGGGCCGCGGCCGGCATCTTTCATCTCGCCGGTCAAGGCGAGACAAGCTGGCACGACTTTGCGAAGGCAATCTTCGACGAGCTTTCCCGTCGTGGAGCGCGGGTTCCGACGCTCGAGGCGATCACGACTGAAGAGTTTCCGACCGCTGCGCGTCGGCCTCGAAACTCGCGCCTGGATTCATCCAAGGCCGAACGCGTGTTCGGGATTCGATTGCCGCCTTGGCGCCATTCACTCGAAGCCTGTCTCGACCAGCTAGTCGGAGAAGGAGAAACCGATGTTGAAGGGAATCGTGCTGGCTGGCGGCAGCGGAACGCGCCTCTATCCGATCACGCGCGTGGTCAGCAAGCAGTTGCTCCCGATCTATGACAAGCCGATGATCTACTATCCCCTGTCGACGCTGATGTTGGCAGGGATCCGCGAGATTCTGATTATCACCACGCCTTCAGACCGGTGTCAGTTCGAGCTGTTGCTGGGGAACGGCAGCCAGTGGGGCATTCGGCTCAGCTACGCGGAGCAAACCCGTCCCTCCGGTCTCGCGGACGCTTTCATTGTTGGTGCCGATTTCATCGGAAGCGATCGTGTGGCGATGGTGCTTGGTGACAATATTTTCTTCGGCGATGGCCTGAGCGAACTGCTTGCCAGGGCGGCAGGACGTGAGGAAGGCGCAACAGTTTTTGCTTATCACGTGCGGGACCCAGAACGTTACGGCGTCGTCGCGTTTGATGAGGCGGACCGCCCAGTATCGATCGAGGAGAAACCCAGACGGCCAGCTTCGAATTGGGCAATCACCGGGCTGTATTTCTTCGATAATCGCGTTGTCCGCTACGCTCGTCGCGTCGAGCCATCGTCGCGCGGAGAGCTCGAGATTACCGATCTTCAGATGCGCTACCTTGCGGCCAAAACGCTACATGTTGAGCGCATGGGGCGGGGCTTCGCCTGGCTGGATACCGGCACGGTTGAGTCGCTTATCGATGCCGGGACGTTCGTGCAGACCCTGGAAAAGCGGCAGGGAATGAAGATCGCCTGTCTCGAGGAGGTCGCCTTCAGACTCGGCTTCATCAATCGTGATCAACTTCTCGCGCTGGCGCAACCGTTGGAGAAGAGCGGCTACGGCAAATATCTAAACGAAATCACTCGGCTACCGCATTTCGTTTCGCACTAAACGCCCCTCAGCCGATATTTGGAGTTATGTTAAATCTATGCGTATTGAATTGACGGGCAGTTTAAAATAGAATTAAAATATATATTGACGATTTATTTAATCGGTATAGCCATGCTGATTCAAAAGGCGAGCGTCTTCGGTCGGGGAGCCCGGGCCGTTTTTCCAGGGGAAGATATTCCCGCCTTTTGGCGAGAAGCCTCGTTCGGGAATGCATTCGATGGCTCCGATCCGCCCGGCCGGTGGGATCCGCCGTTTGCTAATTTGCTACCAAGTGACGCCACTTTCTTCTCGCAGTCGTCTCCGGCCAGACCGGGCGACCCGCCGGACCTACGCTGCGTTGTGCCCCGCCTCTTCGCGGCATGTTCCCAGTCGCGATTGTCTGCTCTGCTGTCTTCGACGTCTTTGACGAGCCGCCATCTGGGTTTGGTCCCGACGTTCCCATCTATGGCAAACGGAGGGACGCCGCCGACATCATCATCGGTTTCGACACCGGGCACCACTCACTGGACCGATTCGAGGGACGGAGTCTGGAATGTCGCTACGAACTGGAGCGCCGGCGTCCCGGGCATCATTGGCTCTGCCTTCCTCGATGCAGCGGGAGCGTATGTCGTCACCAGCACGGCCCGCGTTGATATCGAGAGCCTGGTCGTTGATGCAGGCGCGACGCTTTCGTTCGGTGCCGGGTCGCCCTTTATCGTCGAAGACGATGCAGTGAACAATGGGACTGTCGACGCTGGGGCATTCCTTGGCAATCGCATTGCTGCGGGGGACTTCAAGGGTGACGTCAGCGGCACGGTGTCTTTCGAAATTTCAGACAAGGCGATCCTGGAGATCGGAGGTTCGGTTTCGGGGCAATTCTTGAATGGATCGTTCTCCGGCATAACCGTGTCGTTCGACACCGGGGTTGGCACGCTTGTCCTCGACCAGTCGGCCAAGTTCCAGGGGTTGATTGCCGGTTCATCGCCGGGGGCACCGCTTTCGCCAGAGAACTTCATCGACTTGAAGGATCTGCCCTTCACATCGTCGATGTCGGCGACTGTCCATTATGACAACAGCTCGAATATCAGCGTGGTCGATTTCAGCAATGGTGCGGCCAATGTCACCTTGCTGTTCTCGGGGATGGACTCGAATTGGAATTTCAGAAGCGACGGGCAGGGAGGCACCATTGTCTCCGATCCACCCACAAATCCCATCGTACTGGAAAACCAGAAGCCAGGTACGCCGAAAAGTGTCTGGCAGATCCAGCCGGGCGGCAATTCGCATCTGACCCAGGGATTTGCGACAGCAATCAGCGCCAATGTCGGCGGGACGGTCCAATTCAAGATCAACAACCTGACCGGCAATCCGAACTATCGCGTCGATGTTTACCGGCTGGGCTATTACGGCGGTGATGGTGCCAGAATGGTTACGAGCCTGCAGCATCAGGCCGCAGCTTCCATCGTCCAACCCGCTCCATTGACGGACCCATCTAGGGGCCTAGTAGATGCCGGCAATTGGAGCGTGACCGACTCCTGGAGCGTGCCAACCGATGCGGTCTCGGGCGTCTACATCGCCAACGTCGTCAACGGCACCGAAATTTTCCAGATCCCGTTGATCATAAGGAACGACGCTTCGCACAGCGACATCGTCCTCCAGACAAGTGATGAAGACTGGCAAGCCTACAACGGCTGGGGAGGGGCTAACCTTTATTTCGGGAACGGCCCGGGCATCAACGGATCAGCCTTCGCGGTCAGTTACAATCGCCCCCTCGTAACGCGTGACGGCGAGGGAACCTTTTCCGAGGGGGGAGACTCCCCGTTCACGGCCGAGTTTGCGGCCATTCAGTGGCTCGAGCAAAACGGGTACGATGTCTCCTACATTTCTGGAATCGACGCTGCGACAAACGGCTCGTTGTTGCTGAACCATAAGATCTTCATGGACGCGGGGCATGACGAGTATTGGACCGAAGCTCAGCGCGCTAACGTAGAGGCCGCAGCGCATGCTGGCGTGAACCTTGCGTTTCTCACAGGCAACGAGATCTTTTGGAAAACAAGGTTGGCGCCCAGCATCGACGGGAGCGGATCAGCCAACCGCACACTCATCAGCTACAAGGATACGCATGCAAACGCGTTGATTGATCCGACAGGACGGGCGACCGGCAATTTCGCTGATCCGCGGTTCGGTCCGGCTCTTCCCGCGAATGAGTTGACCGGTACATTGTTCGCAGTCAACGCGTTTCGGTATGACACGATCACGATACCGTATCCGATGACCCAATTGCGTTTCTGGCGCAATACAGCTGTCGGGCAAACGGCTCCCGGGCAGACCGCCTCGCTCGTACCGGGCCTATTAGGCGTCGAATGGGACGTCGCACCCGACAACGGATTCCGCCCAGCCGGGTTGGTCAATGTCTCATCTTCAACAGTGCAGGTGAATGGACAGTATCTCCTTGATTATGGCAACACGTTCGCAAATGGCACAGCGACCCACAATCTCGTAGTGCATCGGGATCCCGTTAGTGGTGCACTGATATTCTCGGCCGGTTCAATCAACTGGTCGTGGGGGCTTGCTAGCGACCACGACGGGCCGGCGACTTCGGTGGATCCCAATGTACAGCAGGCGATGGTCAATCTGTTCGCCGACATGGGGGTTCAGCCGGGGACGCTGCAAGCGAGCTTGACGATCGCGACCCAATCGACAGACGCTACAGCGCCGACCTCCGGCATCACGAATCTCTCGGCTGCCACTGTTGCCGAGGGGCAATCGATCACAGTGACGGGGACGGCCACTGACGCGGGTGGAAAGATTGCCGGAGTCGAGGTTTCCACCGATGGTGGCGCAACCTGGCATCCCGCCACCAGCAACGTCGGTGCGGCGAACGCGACGTGGTCATACACGTTCGTCACAGGCGCTCAGGGAACATATAATCTCAAGACCAGGGCGGTAGACGATAGCCTGAACCTGGAAACATCCGCTGCAGGTGTTACTTACACCGTCAATCCGTCTTCCAACCTGACACTCTTCAGCATTGCCGATACGCCCACGGTGATCTCGAACGACGATTCCGGCTCAGTTGAGCTTGGTGTCAAATTCGTCCCCACCGTGTCGGGCAAGATCACCGGCATTCGTTTCTACAAAGCGTCTGAGAACATTGGCACTCACATCGGTGATCTCTGGACCACAAACGGCACCCTGCTTGGGAGCGCCACCTTCACCAACGAAACGGCGAGCGGCTGGCAGCAGGTTAATTTCGCCACGCCTATCAGTGTGAACGCTGGCGTGACGTATGTTGCTTCCTATCACACGAACACCGGCCACTATTCCTCAACTGATTTCTACTTCATCAACTATGGAGGCCTTACGAAAGGGGCGCTCACTGCGCCTGGCAGCAGCCTCAACGGCGTCTTTGCCTATGGCAGTGGCCCGATCTTCCCCGACGACGTTTCCTCTACAAAGGCCGCAAATTACTGGGTCGACGTCGTTTTCTCTGATTCCGGCACGACGTCACCACAAGCTAACGGGGACAGCGGCTTCACGGTTAGTCAAAATGGTGTGCTGAACATTCCGGCATCAACGCTGCTCGCGAACGACACCAACCCGTCCGGATTGGCTTTCTCACTTAGTGGCGTCAGTAATCCGGTCAATGGAAGCGTAGGCTACAATTCGCAAAATCAGACCGTGACTTTTGCCCCTGCCAATGGTTATGCCGGGACAGCGGGTTTCACCTATACGATCACGGACACGAGCGGGCAAAGCGGGTCCGGCCAGGTATCGCTCAACGTCAGTTATCCAGTCTCTGCGCAGAGTCTGTTCGGCACCAATGATGCGCCAGGGGCCCCCAATTCCGGCGATACCAGCCCCGTCGAAGTTGGAGTCAAGTTTACCTCATCCGTGAACGGGACAATAACCGGCCTGCGCTTCTACAAGGGATCTTTGAATACCGGTCCCCATGTTGCGGATCTCTGGAGCTCGACCGGTACCCTGCTTGCGACTGCCACGTTCACGAACGAGACAGCCAGCGGCTGGCAGCAGGTCAACTTCTCCACTCCTGTGGCCATCACGGCAGGCACCACCTACGTCGCGTCCTACCACACGAGCGGTAATTATTCCGGTACGCAGAACTATTTCACGACGTCGCTTACCAACGGTCAGTTAACGGCTCCGGCTAGCGGCAATGGTGTCTATGGCTACGGATCCGGAAGCATTTTCCCGACCAGCACCTACAAAGCTTCCAACTACTGGGTGGACGTCGTGTTCAGCGGATCCTCCACGACGAATAATACGCCGCCCACCGCGGTTGCTGACGTCGGTGATGCCACCGAGAAGGGCGGGGTGAACAACAGCACCGGTGGCACGGCGGCCACGGGCAACGTGCTGACCAACGATACCGATCCCGATGCGAACGATACCAAGACGGTCACCGCCGTCAGCTTCGGCTCGACCAGTGGCACACTCGGTTCAGCGCTCTCTGGAGCGCACGGCAGCCTGGTGCTCAATGCCTCGGGCGCCTTCACGTACGCGGTCAACGAGACGGATCCAGCCGTGCAGGCCTTGCGGCTGTCGACCAACACGCTCACCGACGTGTTCAATTACACGATGCGCGACACCGCCGGCGCCACGTCATCGACAACGTTCACCGTTACCATTCATGGCGCCAACGACGCGCCAGTGCTGGCCGTCCAGACCGGCGATCAGACCGCGACAGTCGGCACGTCATTCTCCTTAACGCTGCCTGCGGGCACCTTCACCGACGTCGATTCCGGGGATTCGCTCGCCTATACAGCGACCGCCGCCGATGGCACGGCACTTCCCGCATGGCTGACCTTCGATGCCTCGACTCGGACCTTCAGCGGGACACCAACGTCCACCAGTGCTGGCACCCTCAGCGTCAAGACATCGGTCACCGATTTCGGCGGTCTGTCAGCCAGCGAGACGTTCAATCTCGCGGTGACGACAGCGTCCTCATCCGTGAGCCTGTTCTCGACCTCGGACACGCCGGCCATTCTGTCGAATTCCGATACGTCGCAAGTCAACCTTGGTGTGCAATTCACATCCTCCGTGGCAGGCACGATCACCGGCATCAAGTACTACAAGAGTGCAAATGACCCCGGGACCCATACGGGCGTGTTGTGGAGCAGCACCGGTACGCTGCTGGCGAGCGCGACCTTCGCCAACGAGGGTAGCAGTGGCTGGCAGACCGTCACGTTCAGCAATCCCGTGTCGATCGCGGCTGGCACCATCTACGTCGCGAGCTTTCACAGCAACGGCCATTATGCTGCCACCGCCAACTACTTCACCACCGCTCGCACCAGCGGTCCACTCACGGCTCCTGCCAACAATAATGGCGTCTACACTTACGGAACAAGCAATCTGTTCCCGACCAGCACCTACAAAGCTTCCAACTACTGGGTGGACGTCGTGTTCAGCGGATCCTCCACGACGAATAATACGCCGCCCACCGCGGTTGCTGACGTCGGTGATGCCACCGAGAAGGGCGGGGTGAACAACAGCACCGGTGGCACGGCGGCCACGGGCAACGTGCTGACCAACGATACCGATCCCGATGCGAACGATACCAAGACGGTCACCGCCGTCAGCTTCGGCTCGACCAGTGGCACACTCGGTTCAGCGCTCTCTGGAGCGCACGGCAGCCTGGTGCTCAATGCCTCGGGCGCCTTCACGTACGCGGTCAACGAGACGGATCCAGCCGTGCAGGCCTTGCGGCTGTCGACCAACACGCTCACCGACGTGTTCAATTACACGATGCGCGACACCGCCGGCGCCACGTCATCGACAACGTTCACCGTTACCATTCATGGCGCCAACGACGCGCCAGTGCTGGCCGTCCAGACCGGCGATCAGACCGCGACAGTCGGCACGTCATTCTCCTTAACGCTGCCTGCGGGCACCTTCACCGACGTCGATTCCGGGGATTCGCTCGCCTATACAGCGACCGCCGCCGATGGCACGGCACTTCCCGCATGGCTGACCTTCGATGCCTCGACTCGGACCTTCAGCGGGACACCAACGTCCACCAGTGCTGGCACCCTCAGCGTCAAGACATCGGTCACCGATTTCGGCGGTCTGTCAGCCAGCGAGACGTTCAATCTCGCGGTGACGACAGCGTCCTCATCCGTGAGCCTGTTCTCGACCTCGGACACGCCGGCCATTCTGTCGAATTCCGATACGTCGCAAGTCAACCTTGGTGTGCAATTCACATCCTCCGTGGCAGGCACGATCACCGGCATCAAGTACTACAAGAGTGCAAATGACCCCGGGACCCATACGGGCGTGTTGTGGAGCAGCACCGGTACGCTGCTGGCGAGCGCGACCTTCGCCAACGAGGGTAGCAGTGGCTGGCAGACCGTCACGTTCAGCAATCCCGTGTCCATCGCCGCTGGCATCCCCTACGTCGCGAGCTTTCACAGCAACGGCCACTATGCCTCCAGCACCAGCTACTTCACCACCGCTCGCACCAGTGGTCCGCTCACGGCTCCTGCCAACATCAATGGCGTCTACACCTACGGAACGAGCAATCTGTTCCCGACCAGCACCTACAAAGCCGCCAACTACTGGGTGGATGTCATGTTCAACAGCTTGAGCGGCGGCGCCAACCAGTTACCAGTCGCTGCGAACGACAGCGGCCTCTACGCCACGCAGAACGTCCCCTTCGCGATACCGACCTCGGTACTGCTTGCCAACGACACCGATCCCGATGGCGATAAGCTCACGATCACGAGCGCGAGCGGCGGTGTGAATGGCGTTGCCAGCTTCAACGCCCAAAGCAACAGCGTGATCTTCACTCCGACGACCGGCTACACGGGATCGGCGTCCTTCAACTACAGCATCTCCGACGGCCATGGTGGCACCGCCAGTACATCCGTCGCTCTCAATGTGACCGCTGCGTCTTCGACGACTGTGAGCCTGTTCAGCGCAAGTCAGGTGCCTAGCATTGTGGCAGCCAATGATCCAAATTCAGTGGAACTGGGCGTCAAGTTTCAGACGTCTACCCCAGGCGATGTTGTCGGCATTCGCTTTTACAAGGGGCCGTCCAACACGGGCACCCACGTTGCGGATCTTTGGAGCAGCACTGGGAATTTGCTGGCAACCGCGACATTTACCAGCGAATCGGCCGGCGGCTGGCAGCAGGTCAATTTTGCCACGCCCGTGACGATCATGCCGGGAACCACCTACGTCGCCTCCTATCACACCGCCGGAAATTACGCGGCTGATCCTGGCCTCCTCGCCAACGCAATTACCAACGGACCTCTGACGGCTCCATCCTCGGCATCGATCGCAGGCAACGGTGTGTTTGCGTATGGGCCGGATAGCCTATTTCCAAACAACACTTACAACGCCACGAGCTACGGCGTTGATGTGGTTTTCAGGCAGCAGCTCGCAGCATAGGAGATACCAGATGCACGCCGAACTTTATACCGACGGAATCGAAGAAATTACCGTTAGCGGAACCATCGTCCGCGTCGATCTGGTCAGTCTTTCAGCGACGGAGCGTGACGCCAACAATGTCCCGAAACGCGTGTTTTCTCAGCGGCTGATCTTTTCGGTCGAATCCTTCGCCAATTCGGTCGATGTGATGCAGAAGGCGCTTCAGGGGTTGGTCGACGCCGGCGTAGTCCGGCGAAATCAGCCAGCTGAGTCGCACAACAGTACGTCGGTCGTACGCGATGCGCTCGCGCCCAGCACGCCACGGTCTCATAATGTCTCTTCGAACTTCCGGTGAAATCGACGCCGCTGGTGGCGCGAAAGGCCGGGTTGTGGACCCGTCTGGATTGGCGACGCAGACGGCATTGGAGTGCCTGTCCAAGATTGCCGGTTATCATGGGATCGACCTGCCGGTCGAGCGTCTGAAGCACGCCTATGCCGTAGCCGCTCCGCTCTCGTTGAACCTTCTGTTGCGCATGGCCAAGGATGCAGGTCTGCGCGCGAGAAGCACGAAAATCGAGTGGGGTGCGCTGATCCGTCTCGGAGAAGCCTATCCGGCGCTGACGCGGCTAACCAATGGCAACTGGATCGTTGTCCTTGGTGCAGGACTGGGAGCTGAGGGCACTGAGGTCGTCAGCGTCTTCGACCCGCTCGCCGACCGCAAGGACGAGGTCTTGGTTGTCGACCGGGACCGATTCTGTGCCCAATGGGCCGGGGACACCATCCTGATCAAGCGCGAGCAGTTGACACAGGATGGGCGCAGAAATTTCGGCCTCCGGTGGTTCGTACCGGAATTGCTTCTTCAATGGCGACTGTTCAGGGACGTCGCGATTGCCGCCATCATGCTCTATGCGTTGGGCCTCGTCGTCCCGATCTTTTTCCAGCTCGTCATCGACAAAGTTCTGGTTCACGAGAGCTACACCACGCTCTACGTACTCGCGGCAGGCGCGGCCGCAGCACTCGTCTTTGACGCGATATTCGGCTTTCTGCGGCGCTACCTGCTACTTTATGCGACCAATAAGGTCGACATTCGAGTTGCTACAAAGACGTTCGGTCATCTCCTCGGGCTGCCGGTCACCTTCTTCGAGCACATGGCAGCGGGGGTCTTAGTCAAGCACATGCAGCAAGCGGCGCGGATCCGTGAGTTTCTGACCGGCCGACTATTCTTAACCACCCTCGACGCGCTATCGCTGTTCGTCTTCCTGCCGGTACTTGCGATCTACAGCGTCAAGTTGACGCTTATGGTTTTGGCCTTCACTGCCGCGAGCGGTGCTGTTGTCGGCCTGCTCATGGGCCCTTTCCGGCGACGTCTTTACGATCTTTACCAGGCGGAAGGTGCGCGGCAGGCTCTCCTCGTCGAAACAGTTCACGGTATGCGCACGGTGAAGTCGCTGGGGATGGAGCCCGTGCAGGGCAGGATTTGGGATAGCCGCTGTGCACAGTCGATTACCATGCGATTCGGTGTCGAGAAGATTTCCGCCGGTGCCCAGGCGCTCACCGGATTTCTCGAGAAGATCATGACACTTGGGATCATCGCTGTCGGAGCGCTCGATGTCTTCGCTGGAGAAATGACAATCGGCGCGCTGGTCGCGTTTAACATGTTGGCCGGCAGGGTCTCCGGACCACTGGTCCAACTCGTGACCATGGTGCACGAATACCAGGAAGTTGCTCTTGCCGTGAAAATGCTCGGCGAGGTGATGAATCAGAAGCCTGAGCGAGATGGCAAGAAAGATGGGCTTCGGCCCGACTTCGCCGGAAAAATCGAGTTCGAAAGTGTTTCTTTTCGCTACGGAGCTGAGGGAGCGCCGGCGCTCGATGATGTCTCCTTCACCGTCGAGCCAGGTTCGATCTTCGGGATCGTGGGCCGAAGCGGCTCCGGCAAGACGACGCTCACAAGGCTGATTTCGGGCATGTATCCGGTGCAACAGGGGCTGCTCCGTGTCGACGGATACGATTCGAGGGAACTCGACTTGGCACACCTGCGCCGAAACCTCGGAATCGTCTTGCAGGATAATTTCCTGTTTCGAGGGACGGTCCGCGACAATATCGCATGCGTAAAACGGGACGCGACATTTGCCGAAGTCGTCGCTGCGGCGCAGCTCGCAGGCGCCGACGAGTTCATCGAGCGGTTGCCCCGTGGCTTCGACACCATGCTCGAGGAAGATGCCTCGAACCTGTCCGGCGGGCAGAAGCAGCGGCTCGCGATTGCGAGGGCTCTGATCGTCAATCCACGGATCGTGATTTTCGATGAGGCGACGAGTGCCCTCGATTCCGAAAGCGAAATGATCATCAAGCGCAACCTCCGCCGTTTGGCGGCAGGGCGTACCGTCATCATCGTCTCGCATCGGCTGTCAATGCTGACTGAAGCAAGCCGGATCCTGGTGATGGACCGCGGCCGAATCGTTGACGTGGATCGCCACGACCACCTCCTGTCGAAATGCACCATCTACAGGCATTTGTGGAACCAACAGATGAAACAGATTGCATGATGGAGCCAAGGCAACCACGGACGGACGCGAACACGAACGGTCTGGTCCTGGCCAGAACGGTCGAGCGACGGCGGAAGTTATTCAGGCCGGTGCCGAGGCGAGCGCCTGTGATCGCCGAATTCCAGTCGGATGCAACCGAAGTCGAGCAGCAAGCGCCGCCGCGGCTCGCGCGTCTTACCCTCTACAGCGTGCTTGGGCTAATTGCCTTCGCGGTCACCTGGGCATCCGTTTCGCAAGTGGAGATGATCGTCACGGCGCAGGGGAAATTGACCACGACACGTCCAAACCTGGTCGTACAGCCGTTGGAAACGTCGGTCATACGCGAGATCCACGTCAAGGCCGGTGATCGCGTCAACCGCGGCGACGTTCTGGCTACGCTCGATCCGACCTTCTCGCAGGCTGATTTCGATCAATTGCGCGGCAGGGTGGCTGGTTTCGATGCGTCGATCGATCGCCTGGGCGCCGAAGTGAATGGAACCGAGTATGCCGCCAAGGAGCTCACAAATGCGGACCAAATCCTGCAGGGCAAGTTGTTCTTGCAGAGGAGAGCCGCCTATGAGGCGCAGATCCAGAACTATGACGCACAGATCGCTTCCGCTCGAGCCAATCTGAAGACAGCGCAGGACGAAGAGACGGTTCTCCTTCAGCGACTCGATACGATGCGTTCAATTGAAGCCATGCGCACCACGCTGATGGACAAAGAGGTCGGTTCGAGGCTGAACTTTCTACTGTCTCGCGATGCACGGCTCGAGGTTGAGAGCAATCTGGCGCGCGTTCGTGGCAGTATCGCCGATACGACCCATCGGCTGGACAAGGCCCGCGCTGACCAGAAGGTCTTCACCGAGGAGTTTCGTCGCACCACTTATCAGGAACTGGCAGAGACGCTGCCGAAGCGCAACAGCGCAGCAGAGGAATTGAAGAAAGCCGACCGTCGTCGGCAGCTGATCGTCCTGCAGGCGCCGGCAGATGCCGTGGTGCTGGACATCGCAAACCGCACAGTCGGCTCGGTGGTTCGCGAAGCGGAAACGCTGTTTGTCCTGGTTCCTCGTGATGTGCCTCTCCAGGCGGAGGTCAATGTCGAGGGTCGGGATATCGGTCAGGTGGCGCTTGGACAAGCGGTCCGGATCAAGTTCGAAGCGTTTCCTTTCCAGAAGTATGGAACGGCAACGGGCGAGGTCCGCGTCATCAGCCAGGACACGTTCTCGCCGGATCCGAAGGCCGAAGGAGCGCGCCGCGCGCCAGCTCCCTATTACCGCGTACTGGTCGATTTGTCCGACACGCACCTTCGGCTGCCGGCTGAGCGCATTCAACTGATTCCGGGTATGGCGGTGACGGCCGAACTGAAAGTCGGCAAGCGCACCGTGATTTCTTATTTCCTGTACCCCTTGCTTCGCGGTCTGGATGAAAGCATCCGGGAGTACTAGGCATTCAGCGCCAACGGCGATTCAATGAAAGCAATTCCAACGGCATGCAGCACGCTTCGCATGAATTGCAGACGATTGCAGGCCATCGTCCGACGGCCGCACAGCAGAGGCACCATCGACGTGATCCGATGGGATCGGATGGCACACAGGACCGCAATGGCTCAAGTACCGACGGAATGCACGGGACTGCTGGCTCGCGGCGTGAAGATACCAGCTAATGCCGATGCGAGTACGAGCGGTGCCTGCTATCAGCGGTATTTGCGGGGGTGGGCGGCCTTCCGCATATTCCGGTAATGCGCGATCTGCCTGTCTCACTTTGCACAGGGGTCACGGCGCGGGCCGGGGGCCGATCGAAGACGAACGTCGCCTGGTCCGCGCCACACCGGTGTTGCGAAGGGACTGACACCCGGCAGAGCCACGTGCAGCGGCGAACCGATCGCCTGGAATGTTCTGCGCATCGAGACTGCAAAGCGCGTCGGCCGCTGAGTGCAGAATAATAATCGAGAACAGGGCTTATCTGGCCCCGATAATCCGCCTTACGCGAAATTATTCAAAAATACCCGGGGTTTGCAAGCGATTACGTATTTTAAAAACCCGATAGTTTAATCACTTGAAAATAAAAGCCGCCCCTGTATTATAAGATTATAAATCAAATACCAAAATTAAATAATTTGAATGGTCGTGTTTCCTCGCAGGAGCCGTGATGCGCGCGCAGCGTCGATATTCGAAACATGACCGAGACCGCGAGCGAGGCCATGCGCAGCCGGCAGCGCATGTGGCGGCGATACATCAGGACCAAGACTGCTTGCCGAGCGCTTAGCTATGAAGGAGCGTGTCATGATCTTCGTAACCGTCGGTACGCAAGTCCAGTTTGACCGTCTGATCCAAACGGTCGACGATTGGGCCGGTGCACGGGCGAGAAGCGATGTTTTCGCCCAGATCGGGCCATCAAAGCATCAGTGCAAGCACATCCGCACCGAACGATTTGTTGACCCCAGTGGATTCAGGAATTGCGTTGAGGCGGCAAGCCTCGTGATCGCTCATGCAGGCATGGGCTCCATTATCACCGCCCTCGAACTTGGAAAGCGAATCATTGTCATGCCGCGTCGTGCGAGCTTGGGCGAACACCGAAACGATCATCAGGTCGCAACGGCAAAACAGTTCGCCGCACAGGGCCGGATTGAGGTCGCTTTCGAGGAAAGGGAATTATCCGACAAACTCGATCAATTGGACGTCCTCAACCGATGCGAGCGCCTTGGTGGTGAAGCATCACCACAGCTGATTCTGACAATTCGGACTTTTATTGAAACGGGACATATCCGTTCACAACCTACCAGCGCTTCAGCTTAGGCGGTTAATATGGAGCTACAAGACAGTCGAGCCTCTTCTCCTCGCCGGTCGCGCCGGAACGATGATGGAAGGGGTGCATTTTCCAACAACGAGGACTGCCGAATGAACGCGCAGCCATGCTCGACGTATCCTCCATGATCGTGAGATGGAATGTCGGAGATACACTGCGCGTGTGCCGGCGTTCATTTTCGACTGGGTATGGCCAGCAGTTCGGCTATCGCCAGAGCAGCCGAAAGCCATAGCCAAGTAAATTCTACATTTAACCCGATTTCAAACCACTGGTGCAGTTATGTCGAACGACACAATAGGAATTGGAGTTATCGGATACGGCTATTGGGGACCGAACTTGGTCCGCAATTTCGCTGCTCATCCCTCGGTTCGTCTAGTCGGCGTATGCGACTTTGATTCGGAAAAGCTCGCGGCAAGCAAGCGGCTTTATCCGGGGGTGATAACGACGTCCTCCTGCGACGAGCTGCTCAAGAACCCTGCCGTCGATGCCGTGGCCATCGCTACGCCGGTTAATACACACTATGAACTCGCTCTATCCGCACTGAAGGCGGGCAAGCACGTTCTGGTGGAGAAGCCGCTTGCACAAAATTCAGATCTGGCCCGACGCCTGATCGATGAGGCGGCTCGGCGCTGCCTGATATTGAGCGTGGACCACACTTTCATCTACACGCCCGCGGTGCGGAAAATCCGCGAACTCTTGGTCAAGAAAGAGCTCGGTAGTGTCTACTACTACGACAGCACACGCGCGAGCCTCGGCTTGTTCCAGAGCGATGTCAATGTGATCTGGGACTTGGCGGTGCACGATATTTCGATCATCCACTATATCTTCGATGAGCAGCCCGTTGCCGTTTCGGCGACAGGATCATGCCATGTGGTCGGCTCGCCGGAAAACATGGCTCATATAACGTTGTTCTTCGATAGCGCGTTTGTAGCCCACATTAGCGTCAACTGGCTCTCGCCAATCAAAGTCCGCCAGACGTTCATCGGAGGCAGCAAGAAGATGATCGTTTACGACGATCTTGAACCGACGGAAAAGATCAAGGTATATGACAAGGGCATCACAGTTGATGGCCCCTCCGACAAAGCCCATCAATTCCGGATCGGTTATCGGGCTGGCGATATGTGGGCTCCCCACGTGTCCCCGAAGGAAGCGCTGCAGGTCGAGGTCGACCACTTTATCGATTGTGTGCGCAGCGGGACGCGACCGATTTCAAGTGGGATGTCCGGACTGCGGGTGATCGAGGTCCTGGAGGCTGCATCCCGCTCGATCGCCGAGCATGGCAAACCGGTCCTGCTGAAACGCCAGCCGCGCAGGGTCCCGGAACGTGCGACGGCAACGGTCTGAATCATTGGCGGGCGATATTCAAATGCGCGAACAGCGCGACGGTCTTGCGATTAGTGCGGTACAACGCTCCATCCTGTTTTCGGCGGTCGATCGCTATGGCAGTCTTGTGCTGTTCCTGGTCGCTACCGCGGTTCTCTCTCGTCTGCTATCGCCCGCGGAATTCGGAGTGTACGCGGTCGTCAATGCCGTCACCGCGGTAATTGGTGCATCCTTTCAGGAGTTCGGGGGCGGAAACTATCTGATTCAGAAGCGTGATCTATCTCCAGCCGATGTTCGCTCAGCTTTCACCATCTCGCTCGGGATCTCAGTGGCCATAGCGCTTCTTCTGTTTGTTCTTGCAGGCGCGCTCTCAGATCTTTTCGCCCAGGACGGTCTCAAGAGGGGCATTGAGGTGTCGGCGATGAATTTTTTCCTGGCACCAGTTTCGGGGACAATTTCGGCCTTGCTGCGCCGGGACATGAAGTTCGGCACGTTAGCCATTTGCAACTTCGCCGCGGGTGTGGCTGTTGCTCTGGTCTCGATCGGGCTAGCGATGGCGGGATTCAGCTATATGGCGCCGGTCTGGGGAGCCCTGACGGGAAGCGTGATTTTGACCTTGGCGCTGCTCGCCAGTCATCGGGACTTAAACGCACTGCGTCCCTCGCTCCTCAAATACCGCGAGATCGTCAGCTTTGGCCTTTATGCTAGCGGGGTTAGCGTCATCAACGTCTTCTACAATCTGGCGCCCCAGCTATTCCTTGCAAGAATTCTGGACTTTATGTCCGTCGGTCTGTACAGCCGCGCGATTAACCTAACGCAAACGTTCGACAAGCTCGTTACGCAAGTATTGAACCCTGTGATCATGCCGGCGATTGTCGCAAGGCGCGAAGCGGGGGACGACCTGAAGGCCATCTATCTCGAGGCGATCGAGCTGCTTTCCGCCGCGCACTGGCCGTTCCTGATATTCGTGGCCATTATGGCGCGACCGATCATCGCGATCTGGCTCGGCGAGACGTGGCTGGAGGTCGTGCCTCTCGTGCGGCTGCTCTGCATCGCAAACATGGCGCTTTTTGCAGCGTGCTTGAGTTATCCCATGCTTGTAGCGGTTGGAAGGGTGCGGGACGCTTTGATCTCCTCCTTCATCTCCCTACCTCCGTCGCTTCTTGTAATTTTTTGCGCATCCTTCTTCGGTGTGCAGGCTGTCGCCGCCTCCGCCGTTTTGACGTTGCCCTTCCAAGCTGCAGTTGCGATCTATTTTATCGGCCGGCACCTAGGCCTTAGGCCAACGGACATTACTCGCGCGCTGATGAAGAGTGGGGTCGTCACAGCGATAACAGCATTGGGCACATTCGGCTGCGCGGCGCTGACGGAACAGGGTATCCTGACGTCATTTGTCGGTTTGGCCTCGGGATTGTGTGCTGCGGCGCTTTGCTGGTGCCTAGGGCTGCTGCTGACCGGCCACCCGCTGCTGCATCAGCTCCATCTCGCTGCAGCTAGTCTGGCCCGTGTTGCACCGAAGCTGAGGCCATCGCGTTCGGCCCTGTGAGGCCTTGCGATTCTTGGAGGCGGAGATGCCCATTACGAACGACGTAAAGCTCGGTAGGGACGTCAGGATTTTTCATCCCGATCTAGTCAACCTGTATGGTTGCACCGTTGGTGACGAGAGCAAAATCGGAACCTTCGTCGAAGTCCAGGAGGGGGCAAAGATAGGCGCGCGTTGCAAGATATCGTCCCACAGCTTCATCTGCGAGGGCGTCACGATCGAGGATGAAGTGTTTGTTGGTCATGGTGTGATGTTCACGAACGATAAATTCCCGAAGGCAACGACCGCGGATGGTCGTCCTCAGCAAGCGTCGGACTGGACACTGCAGCGCACTCATGTCGGTAGGGGAGCTTCCATCGGATCGAACGCGACCATTCTGTGCGGTGTGACAATCGGTGCGGGTGCCTCCGTAGGCGCGGGTGCGGTGGTGACGAAGGACGTTCCGCCCGGCGCCATCGTCGCCGGAGTGCCCGCTCGGCTTCTGTTCGGAACTGAGAACACCGTTCTGGGCGATAAACCAGTTTAAATCTAGATGTGCACGGTATCTAATTTAATGCTTGATTTAATAGAATAATGCGAGTTAATTTGTTTATACAATTTTACTCCATCCAAGGTGTTGAATCTTGATACCCTTCCTGGATCTGAAAGCCCAATATAGCCAGATCAAGCCGGAGATCGACGCCGCGGTCGCGAGAGTCGTGGGCAGCGGTCACTTTGTGCTCGGCCCAGAGGTGGCTGCCTTCGAGGAACGCTTTGCGGAGTATTGCCGGGCCGCCCATTGCCGCGCGGTGAACAGCGGAACTTCGGCGCTTCACCTTGCCTTGTTGGCGGCCGGCATCGGACCCGGCGACGAAGTCATCACGGTGTCCATGACGTTCGTTGCGACAACCGCAGCCATTCTCTACAGCGGCGCCAGGCCCGTGTTTGTCGACGTTGACCCGTTAACATGGACGATGCATCCCGGCTCGATCGAAGCTGCGATAACACCACGAACCAAAGCGATCCTGCCGGTCCATCTCCACGGGCTGATGGCCGACATGGATCCCATCATGGAGATCGCGCGTCGTCACGGTCTCGTCGTCATCGAGGACGCCGCGCAGGCGCATGGCGCGGAATACCGCGGACGTCGCGCAGGCTCGATTGGCGATCTGGGATGCTTCAGCTTTTACCCCGGCAAGAATCTTGGAGCTTTTGGCGAGGGTGGGGCCGTCGTAACCGATCGACCTGAATTGGCGCGCCGCGTGTCACTGCTGCGGGATTGGGGACAGGAGACGAAATACAATCACGTCATTCCCGGATACAACTATCGCATGGACGAAATTCAGAGCGCGATACTGAACGTCAAGCTGGACTACATCGAGCGTTGGACGGAAGCGCGTCGGTCGCTCGCCGAGCGATACAATGCACTGCTGTCTGATCTGCCATTCGCGCGTCCCCAGCCTCCCCACCACGCCCGTCACGTGTACCACGTCTATGCGGTCAGATTGCCGTGCCGCGATGAGGGGCTGACGCTGTTGCGTGACGCCGGCATCTGCGCCGGGATCCACTATCCCGTTCCCGTGCATCTGCAGACGGCCTATGCGGACCTCGGTTATCGTGCCGGTGATCTCCCCGTCACTGAGATGCTGGCCAACGACTTCCTCTCTCTTCCCATTTATCCGGAGTTGCTGCCGGAACAGGCGGTTGAAGTTGTCTCGACATTGAGGAACGCGGCGGCGCTGCAGCCCAGCGAAGCCGTCAGCAATCGAGCGGAGCATCCACAACACGTCATGACATGGTCCCACAGCAGGAGGGCGTCTTGATCGATCTCAAGGGAAAACGCGTTCTGGTCACCGGCGGCGCAGGTTTCATTGGTTCCCACATCGTTGATCTGCTCTGCGATGAGGGCTGCATCGAGATTGTTGCCATCGACAACATGATAAGAGGCCGGCCGGCAAATCTCCGGCGCGCGCTCGGGCGTGGGCCGGTGAGATTGGTTCACGGCGACATCCGAGATCGCAAGCTGATGGAAGCGTTGGTCAAGGCTGCCGATATCGTCTTCCACCAGGCCGCACTCCGCATCACTCATTGTGCGGCCGAACCACGCCTTGCCAAGGAGGTCATGGTGGATGCCACCTATGACCTGTTGGAGTTGTGCATCAAGCACGATATCGAGAAGATCATCGCAGCGTCGTCGGCGTCCGTATATGGCATGGCCGAGGAGTTTCCGACGACCGAGCGGCAGAATCCGTACAACAACCGAACTCTCTATGGGGCTGCCAAGGCGTTTAACGAAGGGCTCCTGCGGGCCTTCAACGATGTAAGCGGCCTCGACTATGTGGCATTCCGATATTTCAACGTCTACGGCAGCCGCATGGATATCCACGGACGTTACACCGAGGTCTTGATCCGTTGGATGGAGCGCCTGGAAGCCGGGTTGCCTCCGATTATTTTTGGTGACGGCCGCCAGACCATGGATTTCGTCCATGTCCGCGACATCGCGCGTGCCAATATCCTTGCGGCCAGGGCCAAGATTACTGATGAGGTTTTTAACGTCGGGAGCGGCACTGAAACCAGTCTGACCGAGCTGGCGACTGTGCTTGCGTCCGTGATGGGACACCGCGGCTTGACACCCGAATTCGCGCCCGAGCGCTCGGTCAATCCGGTGCCGCGACGGCTGGCGTCGACGGGCAAGGCAGAGCGTTTGCTTGGTTTCCGCACCACGGTCTCGCTTGAGCAGGGGCTCGCCGATCTCGTAAAATGGTGGCGATCCGAACGCGATCTCGCTTCGGACCGTCAGCGACAGGCAGCAGCATCGTGAGTGCGGCTGAGGCAGAACGCGCGGCCGCGCCATCTGAATAGATTTCGTTGGTGCCGCGGATAGCAGCTCTAGCAGGGGATGCGCCGCAGAGACTGATGGACCCTGCGGCCGCCTCAGAGAGGTACGGAAATCTGATTCATTCCACCGGGCCCGCCATGATTTCGATCGTCGTCCCAGCTCACAACGAGAGTTCCGTGATTGCACGGACGTTGAGCCAATGGGTTGGCAAGCCAGCTTCGGACGAGCTGCGCGTTGTCGTCGTTTGTAACGGCTGTACAGACGACACTGCGAATGTCGCCCGGCGTTTCGGCCCAACTGTCAAAGTTGTGGAGTCGGACACCGCAAGGAAGACCCACGCTCTGAACCTTGGTGATCAAATCGCGGACATGTTTCCGCGAATTTATGCTGACGCCGATATTGTTATTACCGTTGATGCCATTCTAGCTTTGGCAAGACGCCTGAATGTAGGTGACGTTTTGGCGGTGGCGCCTACGGCAGAGATCAATCTGGCGGGCTGTTCCTGGCTGGTTCGCAAATACTTCGGAATTCGGTCACGGCTGCCGTCCTCGCGCGAGGGAATCGGCGGTTCAGGCGTGTACGCCTTGTCCGAGGCTGGACGCAGGCGGTTCGGCCAATTTCCAGACATCACTGCTGATGACACCTATGTCCGACTTCAGTTCAGACGGGAAGAGCGGGAGACTCTGGCCTGCGTGAGGTCCACGGTGTTCGCCCCACGCACTCTGCTGCAGCTCGTCACCGTCAGAACACGGGCCTATAGGGGAACATTCGAGCTCGCCCGGCGCTTTCCCGAGCTGCGCGCAAACAAGGGAGCGGCCAATAACTGGACACTCGTCACACTGTTCAAAGAACCTCGATTGTGGCTCGGCTTGTTGATCTATTGCTGTGTCAACATTGCTGCTCGATGTAACGCTACCACAGGCGGCCGACCTGGAGATCATCTCTGGCAACGAGACGAGACTTCGCGGGTGGCGCTGCCGGATTCGATCAAATGAGGCGCCAGTTCGGTTGGGCGCGTGATAGGAAAATCGAACGGGTCGCGCCATAAATGCTTGATTTTAAATACCCCGCCTGTTAATTTAAATGGTAATTTAATAATAAATGCAAGCAATTCGAGGCTTTCGATCCGCTCGTTCAGGGGGAGCTCGCGAATCTTGCAGCATCTTAGGGAGGCCAGCCAATGCTTCGGAGCCCGGTCTTTCACCACAACACGGTGCTGAACCCCAATACGGAGCAGTCACGCAACGTACGGCCGAAAGTGCTGGCAGTCTCCTCGGGTGGGGGCCATTGGGTGCAGCTGTTGCGGATCAAACCCGCTTTCGAGCATTGCGATGTTACGTTCGTCACCGTCCATAAATCTTATCGCACGCAGGTGCCCGACCACAAGTTCTACCTCGTCAACGATGCTAACCGCTGGACCAAGATCGCACTGTTGAAAGCAGCGCGCAGAATCGCCTGGATCGTTTGGAATGAAAAGCCGGACATCGTAGTCTCGACGGGTGCTGCTCCGGGATATTTGGCGCTGCGGTTCGGACAAATGATGGGTGCGCGCACCATCTGGCTCGACAGCATCGCCAACGTTGAGCAGCTTTCGATGTCGGGAGACCGAATTGGCCATTGCGCCGACCTCTGGCTAACGCAATGGCCTCATCTGGCGCGACCCGATGGACCCCACTACACAGGCGCGGTGCTGTGAGCTTCGCGATGGGCAGAACGCTTAGATATCTTGAGCACTTCATCCACACGGTTGATGAGTGCCAATAGGGCTGAGCGACTCGGCACACAAGCATCGCACGACCGCACGCATTGGTTTGTCGGATAGTGCCATTGTTGTGGGTGGAAACGAGCAATGTGGAGTAGCAGAGACGCAGATATCCCAGGCACGCGCCTTCAAATTCTAAGCTTATCCGCAGCGTGGCGACGCGCGTGCAACGCAGCTCTAGACATCGGACCTCGTCAAAGGAAGTGGAAATGAAAGAATCTCACGCCGGCGCGCATGTAATGGAGGCGGAGCACCTGCCGAATAATCGGGCCGCCAGCAGTGCGCTGGAGCAGGGCCCGCCGCAATTCGTGAAGTGGCGGCGCGTGGAACGCAAGCTCGCTGCGGTTAGCCCGCGAGAGGCGGTTGCATCGTGATCCCGATCGCAATGCCGCTCCTCGCCGACGAAGAAGCTGGTGCCGCGCGCGCAGCCGTCCTATCGGGCTGGGTGTCGCAAGGTCCGCAAGTCGCCGCCTTCGAGCAAGAATTCGCGACCCTGGTCGGCGCACCCTTCGCATGCGCTGTATCAAATTGTACCACAGCCCTGCAGCTCGCGCTGGCGGCGCTGGACATCGGCCCCGGTGACGAGGTGATCACACCGAGTCATTCTTTCATCGCAACGGCCAACTCGGTCCGGTTTCAAGGCGCAACACCCGTTTTTGTAGACATCGATCCGTTAACCTACAACATCGATCCCACCCGGCTGGTGGAAGCGATAACTCCGCGAACGCGCGCGATCATCGCCGTCCACCAAATGGGCATGCCTTGCGATCTTGCAGCACTTACCGAGATAACTGACCGCCACGGCATTGTCCTGATCGAGGATGCGGCGTGTGCTGCCGGCAGTAAAATCCGCATGAACGGGCAATGGGAGTCGATTGGAAAACCGCGTGGCCGCATCGGCTGCTTTTCCTTTCATCCTCGGAAAGTGATCACAACCGGAGAAGGCGGAATGCTGACCACCGCCGATCCGGAGCTTGATGGCAAATTCAGACTGTTGCGCCAACATGGCATGAGCGTCCCTGACACGGTGCGGCATGGTTCGCCTCTAGTAATCTTCGAGGATTATCTGGTCGTCGGGTACAATTTCCGCATGACCGACATACAAGCCGCGATCGGTCGCAAACAGCTCGAACGCCTTCCGCAACTGGTGGCGCGCCGCCGCGCCATCGCTGCCAGGTACACCGAGCTACTGTCGAATTTCGAGGGGCTGCGCGTACCGGAGGAGCCCGAGTGGGCCAGGTCCAATTGGCAAAGCTATTGCGTGCGTCTGCCTGACCACCTTGACCAGCGCACCGTGATGCAAGGCCTGCTCGATAAGGGAATCGCGACACGACGGGGGATCATGTGCTCGCACCGCGAACCCGCTTACGCCAATGGGAAGCCGCGCCATGATCTCCGTCAATCCGAACTCGCGCAGGATCGATCGATACTGCTGCCGATTTACGCGCAAATGAGCCAGGAGGATATCAATCAAGTCATCGGTGCCCTGCTGCAGCATATCCGAATAGCTTGATAGTCAGGATAACGGGAATGGCGAAGGTCGATATTGTTGTCCCCTGTTACAATTATGGGCGCTTCCTTGAGGCTTGCGTGTCGAGCATTCTCAGCCAATCCATTTCGGATTTGCGCGTACTTATCATCGACGACTGCTCCTCGGACAATTCGGTGTCAGTCGCAAGGGAATTGGAGCAAAGCGACCCGAGGGTGACGGTGAGAGCGCATTCGCGCAATCATGGTCACATCAATACGTTCAACGAAGGAATCGCGTGGGCATCATCCGAATACTTCTTGCTCTTGTCCGCTGATGATCTGCTGGTTTCCGGAGCCCTCCAGCGGGCAACGGA
Source organism: Bradyrhizobium sp. Ken51 (assembly GCF_055807435.1). Classification (NCBI taxonomy): domain Bacteria; kingdom Pseudomonadati; phylum Pseudomonadota; class Alphaproteobacteria; order Hyphomicrobiales; family Nitrobacteraceae; genus Bradyrhizobium; species Bradyrhizobium sp. Ken51. Next base: position 307,709 of record NZ_JBVVPB010000005.1, read on the forward strand.
GATCATGGACGCAAACTCCGACGTTGTTCTTACATATGGAGAATGCATCCTCTGGTTTGACGATTTGCCGTTTCCTGCGTTACCCGCGAGCGAGACTCATTCTTGGACACGGCAAGATCTGATAAAGGAGATGTGCACCACGGCCAGAAATGACGTTCCCTCAGCGACCGCAATCGTGCGGACACGGACACAGAAGGCGATCGGCGGATACCTCACATCGCTCCCTCACGCCGGCGATATGGAAATGTGGTTACGTTTTGCCGCGCACGGCACAGTTGCGCAGATCGATGCGGTGCAGGGAATTTATCGGAAGCATTCGTCGGCGATGTCCAACGCCTACTTCGCCAAGAGGATACTGGATTATCGGCAGTGCCTGCTCGCATTCGAGAGCTTCTTTGACGATTGCGAGGATCGCGTTCCGAATTCGCGAGGTTTACGCGCCCAGGCGCGCTATGGACTGGCTCATCAGGTGTTTCGCAGCGGGATCGGATTGCTGCGACGTGGTCGCCTCAGGGACGGCCTTTGCTACATACGCGAAGCGATGACCATGGATCGCCGGTTGCGATACTTTCCTCCAATTTGGCGAGTACTGAAGATTCCAGGCAAAGAGGGTCGTCAATGGGCATTGTCCGCTATCAGAAGAGCGCCACGCAGGCTGCTGGAGTGACGAATACATCCCGGCGCGCGGGGTCGACAACAATCATTTCGTTTCCTTATGGAATCAAAACAGATGCGATGTCCAATCGTCCTCGCTTGTGACCGGCGCTATGCTATGCCACTTGCAACGACCCTGCGGTCAATTGTGGAGACGGATAGACGCGGCGAACCGTTCGAGTTTCACGTGCTTGTCGACGGCGTTTCCGAGCGCATTCGAAAGAGAATATTCGACTCTCTCCCGCGCGGTTCTGCGTCGATCCGATGGATCGAAGTAGACCTGGAGATGTTTCGAGAGTTCTCGACCATCAGGTATATCTCAAAAGTCACCTACGCCCGCTTCCTTATCCCCCGTATCTTTCCGGATACCGTCTCGAGAGTGTTGTATCTCGACTCCGATCTCCTCGCTCTTGATGACTTGCAGGCGCTCTGCGCAACAGATCTCGGGGGAAATGTTCTGGGCGCGGTCCTGGATGGCCTCGATTCTCAGCTCAAAAATCAAACCGTCCGTGGAGCGGTACCCCGCGTGCGAGATTACTTTAACGCCGGTGTACTTCTAATAGACCTCCACAAGTGGCGAGAGGCGAAGATCTCCGAGACAGCGTTAGACTATCTCAAGCGCTATCCTGAATCGCCATACTCGGATCAAGACGCATTGAATGTTGCGTGCGATGGCCTTTGGAAAAGGCTCACTTCCCGATGGAACTATCTAGCTTACAACACGGACCTCGACGTCTCTGAATTGGCAGGCGAGTGCAAACCCAGCATCGTTCACTTCACGACCTGGAATAAACCTTGGAGACCTGGCGTACCCAACGCGAATGCCGCATTGTACGACTCATTCCGAGGCCGCACGCGCTTCGCGCGTAGCTCCATGGATAAAATGGAGAGCACGCTCCGTATCGGCTGGTCGCGCATAAAAAGGTTCAGGGAGGCGAGACGAGGCAAATCAACTCGGTCGGGCGCGATGGTTGATCGCCAGCTTGATCAGACGAGCTCAAATAGTCGAACAGCGTCTCCGCTCCCAAATCGCGAGAGTCGGCCAATGCCCAAGTGAGCACTGCCGTCCGGGCGGGATTCAAGTCGCTGTTCTCTCGAAGCCGTGTCCGGCCTCAACTCGCCGCGAGCGAAGGTTCGAGGTTGCAAAGCCTGGTCGACTTGATCAGAGAGACCCGGAGGCCGGATGGCAAGCCGGCGAAGAGGCTTCGTCGGAAGATGCCTTGCTCCGGGCGATCGCGTGAACGATGACAGTGGCGGCGAGCCGGCTATTCACATTGTGGATCGGCCCATCCATTTCTATTTTTGGAACCCCATGCGCCTGGCTCTGCCCGCCAGACGAGTTAGCAGGCTACCCGCGCCGTGCGATGTTGGCGTCTCCACGTTTAGCGAACGATCCTGCCCCTTTTCGACAAGAGTCAGACAGTCCAAGTCGCGGGCCTCGTCCCAATCTATCGTAACCTGCTCGAGGACACGCAATCCGGATCTAGCGGCCGCATGCGCGAACAGATTCTTGCTCATGAAATTGCGCCAATGAGGATTACTTCTGTAATCCGAACCGGGATATTTGTCCAAATTCGAGTGATGAAACAGTGCCCGGCCGCCGTGTCTCAGAATACGCCAAGTATCCTGGAGGTAGGAAGAAACGGCGTCATACTCAAAATGCACCATTGCATCAAAACAGAATATCGCGGAGACGGAGCCATGCGGGACGGGACGAAAATCGTAGCCGCTAATGGTATGCACGCTCACCCCTGAAACGTCCGAAAATCTTCTCCTACAATGCAGCACGTTCTCCTCGACGACGTCGAGCAGAACGAGCGATTGAGGCGCAGCCTGATCGCGTTTCATGTTCAACAAGCGAGCGGAATGCCGGCCGTGCCCGCACGCGAGTTCCACGGTCTGTGCCGTATCCAGTTTATCGAACAGGCGTCGGAATTCCGTCCCGGGCTTCCAAAACGGATCGGTCCAGGCATCGGACTCCGCTTTGTCGTAATAATTTGTGCTCTTCCAATCGCGCGCGATCTCTAACGTTCGCGAAGAAACTGTGACCATCACGCCATCTCCATATTTAATCCCAAGCACGGCTATTTTAACGTCATTTAGTCTAGCATGAAGTAAACGAGATATTAATCCCCGTCATGCTGAATATTGTACTGCGCCGGCCTGCAGCGCTATCGGGCGGATTCGCGCTGGAATCGATGGAAATCAGGTGTGAACGAACCCGGGCCAGCGGACGTCGATCGATCTTGGAGATAATCGCCGTGCTTGGACAAAATCTATTTTATTTCGCAGATTAATGTGATTAAATAACCCAATGTCGAGATTACAAAGGGCAGCCGGGTCTAGGGATACCAGTTTCCGGGCGAAACAACCGAGAGATCATGCCAAAGGTCGATCATGCGAGTGCGCGCGCGAGGGAGCGCGCAATTTGTCTCGAGACGGGAGTCCGTGGTCCGCAACTCGCTTTGCGCCCTGCCGCAATGTCAATCAGTGTCTCCGGCTCAAGGGCGGGACCCCTGGTTGGATATGCCGGCCTGTCGAAACCAAGACAACAACATCCTCTCATGATCAGGAGCTCTTCATGGCGTCCCAAGCACATTCGCCCAAAGCTGAAGGGATGGCTGAACAGCCCCTCGTTACTGTTGTGATGTGCGTTTACAATGCAGGAGAATATTTGCGGCCTTCGCTGCTGAGCGTAATTAATCAGACCTACAGGAAGCTGGAGATCCTTGTTGTCGACGATGGCAGCACGGACGGCTGCTTCGACACAATTCGGGATCTGCTGACCGACGAGCGCATTCGCGTGATCCATCAGGCGAATTCAGGCAAGCCTGTGGCTATCAATCGGGCGCTCGATCAGATCCGCGGCGATTACTACGCAATTCAAGACGCGGATGACATCAGTTATCCTACCAGAATCGAGAGGCAACTTCGTGCGCTGCTAAGCAGGCCGCATTTGGCTGCCGTATTCTGCGGTAACGAGCTTATCATTAATGGGACATTTATGGCCCCCGTGTTTTCACCGAAGAGCGAAGACCACTGCCGATCTGAGAATAGAGCTTTTCGAATGCCTGCTCTGGATCCCACTGGAATGTTTCGAATGTCTTTGGTCGGCCATGTGCGGTTCGAGCCTTCGTTGCAGGTTGCCGAGACCTACGATTACATATTGAGAATTGGCGAAGAGCATCCAATGATTGTGTTGGGCGAGTGTCTTTATGCCTACCGCATTCTTCCCAATTCGCTTACTCGACGTGCGCCAACGCGGCGAAAGGAGTTCGAGGGTGAGGCCTTCAGGAGAGCGTGCGAGCGGCGAGGTCTGCGGTTCGAGCAACAGGGTGATAATAGAAGCCCAAGGTCCCGTAACAGCTTGCTGGACAACAATATCGCTGCCCATTTCATCAACAGCGTACTGGATTTACGTCGGTCAGACCGTCGATTATTAGCCCTTAAGACGGCTTGCCAATGTGCTCGTCTGCATCCTGCCGATCGGTACTATTACAAGGCGCTTGCCTACGCGCTGATGCCACCCAGCGTGACGAGTCGGCTACGTCGCGACTTCCTGGCGATTCCCCTGGAGACGACGAAATGAAGTGCTTGTTCAGGATGGAATAGTTGACTTGCCGCGGCGTCTCGATTTGGAGCGCTGCTTCTTGTTGGCGGAATGTCTTGGGAATTCGAGGTATTCGCATTGAACCGTAAGAGCTTGGAATTCGACCCGGGTTTTCAACTTGCCTATCTGCAGGATCGGCAGCAGAGATTCGTTAGGCGGGCGGCAGAAGGTTCGCCTTCAAATTCAGAACTATACCTCAAACTATTATTGGTCACGATCTTTCTGCCCGAGGGTCTGTCATTCTTTATCGGGGACTTTCGCCTCACCGTCGCTCGAGTTCTGATTTTCGTTATGTCCATTGCTGCGATCTCGCGACTTTCCCAGCGAAGTAGGGGAACTGTAGTCTGCGTCCCCTCGGATATCGTGGCTCCGCTTGCGGCCATTTGGATGATGTTGGCCGCCACCGTTATGGATGGTCTCACGGGTCTTAAAGGAGCTGGGATAGAGGCAATTTCGTTTACCGGTGCATATCTGAGTTTCCGCTATCTTCTCGGTCCGGGTGACAGCACTGTGCGTGTCGCACGCTTCTCCTGCAAGCTCATTCTTGTCGTTATCGGTGTCGCGCTTCTTGATCCTCTGACCGACAGGCCGTTCACCTACGACTTCATCAAAGGCATTACTGGTTATGTGAAGCCTAGCTATGAGGACGCTTTGGCGTTGAGGTCCGAAACGTTCTTTAGGAACGGGGGCATTCGCGCCATGGGTCCAATGGAGCATTCGATATTGTTCGGGGCCGTCTGCGTTTGGTTCGGGACCTTGGCCTTCACGACGTTCAGGACTCGGGTATTCGGCTGGGCTGTTGCGGGCATCGCGCTCGTCGGTGTGTTGGTTTCTCAGGCGCGGAGTCCATTGCTGGCCTATGTAATCGGATTTGCTCTGGCGATTCTCTATGCAGCAACGCCTCGCTACACAAAGCGATGGAAGCTGGTTGGGCTGGCTGTTACCGTTCTGCTCGTTGTTGTTTTCACTTTCTCGGGCAAGCCTGTCGTAACACTCGTGCGCCTTGGCGGCGTGGGTGCCGAGGCGGCCTGGTACCGTCAGGCGATCTGGGAGGCGGGAGGACCTGTCGTACTCGCTTCGCCGATCTTCGGGATTGGTCTGAACGGCGACTGGAATTGGCAGTCTCACGGCGCGCTTGTGAGTGCGAGCGTGGATGCCTTTTGGCTTGGCGCCGCAATGAACTATGGAATTCCAGGAAGCGCGCTAATCCTTTTTACACTTGTGAGCTCATGCTGGCTTGGTGCGATCGATAGATCGCCTCATCTCACGGCTGAAGAGGGACGGTTGTCGGTGGCACTGGGAATTGTCATCGCAACTGTCGTTTTTGTGGGATTCATAGTTCACTTTTGGGGAATCTGTTTCATCCTTATCGCTGTCTTTGCCGGAATGCGGGCAAACCTCGCGGAAATCGCGGTACTGCGCGAGAGAGCCGCGAGAGCGGCGGAGGCTTGATTCAATTGGCGGAAGCGAGTTTTGCTGCGAGGCCGTGGCTCGCACGCCAGGGAAAGTTCGAGCCAAGGATAGAGGTCATGGCCATCCATGAAATTCGAACTCCGACTTTTGACGCTGGGGTTCAGATCCCGCGAGTTATTCATCAAGTATATTTCTCGAAGAATCCGTTACCGGTCAGCTTGGCAAACAATATACGAGCCATCAAAGCGATGAACCCCGGCTGGGAGCACCGACTGTACGACGATCGAGCGATCGATAGCTTCATCGTCGAGCATTATGGCCCAGAAATCGCGAACCTGTTTCACAAGATCAATCCGCAGTATGGAGCGGCGCAGGCTGATCTCTTTCGCTATCTAATGATGTATAAGTGCGGCGGCGTCTATCTCGATATCAAAAGCACAACTGTCGAGCCGCTCGACGGAGTCATCCGATCGGACGACAGGTTCATTCTGTCGCTTTGGCGGAATAGCCCTGGAGAGCCGCACGCAGGCTGGGGCGTGCACAAAGAGTTTGGCGCCGACAGGAAACGCGAATTGCAACAGTGGCATATCATTGCCGCGGCGGGTCATCCGTTTTTGAAGGCAGTGATTGAGCGCGTTCTGATGAATATTCAGAGTTACCGATCGTGGGTGCATGGCGTCGGAAACAAGGGCGTCTGGAGAACAACGGGTCCCATAGCGTATACGCTGGCTATCGAGCCGCTGATGAGTAGGAACAGTTACCGCATGGTCGCAAACGAGACGGAGCTGTCACTGCAGTTCAACATATATAGCGATCATTCTAATCTTTTTGGCAGGTATTACGGGTCGCTCTCGGACCCCATAGTTTCTATGGACGGATGGCTTTCCACTCCAGCGCATCATATCTATTCTCAGGTACGCAATGTATACCGCCACTTTAAGTCCCCTGGCGTACCCCTGCGCCCCGCTCCGTAGCCTCCACCAAGCCATATGGGCGCTTTGAGCCCCGTACCAATCCCTACTGGAGGGGGCAGTGGCAGGATTACGAACGCAGATCTTGCGCCCGGGACAATGGGTCACGTTTGCAGGCGAAGTCCCCAATTCGGAGCTTCGAGCGGTCTTTCTGCGGCGGTACGTCAGGTTATGATCCGAATTAAATGTATTGCATTACAAAAATAATATTCGGATAGTATAAAGGGCCGCCGACACGGCGGGGCTGCGACACAGCGCCGAGTCCTGAAGAGTCCGATCGGATGGAGCAGTACGGCCTTATTGTCGAATTGCAGGTATGATCGTAGGTTTTGCCATTCTGAGGACATCGAGACTCGTCTTGAGGCGCTGTTGTCTGCGATGCCCGCGCCCGATGGGCCTCTTCGATCCGGGCTGGAATAAGATCGGATTTTTAGAATGCTTTATCCTCGCGCGGAATCGTTTCGGGATCTCTCAGCAGGGGTCGTCGAGTTTTCGATGTCTCTCAGCTTCGCCTGCGGGGCGAGGAGGGAAGAATGTGCCGGGAGGGCCATCATTCAATTAGCGCGAAAGATTGCGGAACGCGTCTCCCCGAAAGGTGCTATGCTCCTTTTACGGTTGTGTGCGCCGTGTACGGGAACAACATGAGGCAGTGCCACCTTTCCGGCAGCCACACGGTGCGGCGGATCGGCTTCGCCACTATCGGCGACGCAAGCGAAGTCAGGTTCTGGTCCGGCACTCCCTTTCATATGGCGGAATCGCTCGCAGCCGAAGGTCATGAGGTGATCCAAATCGGTCCCCTGAGCGCACCGATCCTGCCTCTTTACAAGACGTATTCCAAGGTTCGCCGGGCCTTTCGCGGGCGGGGCCTCTCTCCATTCCATGCGGGACCTGTCGTTGCACAATATGCCGCGGACGCTGCACGCAAAATCCGCGCTGCCTCGCCCGATTTCGTGTTCGCGCCCGCCGGCTCCACTTTCGCCTGGGGAGTGCCCAAGGGCATTCCGCTCGTCTATGTGTCTGACGCGACCTTTCGGCTGGTCGACAATTACCATCCGAACTATCGGAATTTGACGCGCAACGCCCGGGAGGTAGCTGAACGCCTGGAACGCGATACAATCGCACGCGCGGATCTTGTCCTCTACCCGTCGGAATGGGCGGCCGAATCTGCTGTTAGAGATTACGGCGCCAACCGCACGCGGGTGCATGTCATTCCCTGGGGCGCCAACCTCAAGGAAGCACCCAAGCGTGAGTCTGTACTGGGGCGCCGCAAGCCGGGTCCGTGCCGGCTCCTCTTTATCGGTGCCAATTGGGAAGAGAAGGGCGCGGACATCGCGATCGGGACTCTCGCCGAACTAAAGGGCAGGGGCCTGGAGGCGGAGCTCGTGATCTGCGGATGCACTTCGCCCAAGCCTATCAACCAGGATGGCCTGACGATCATCCCTTACCTCAACAAGAATGATCGCGAACAGCGCGACCGCCTCGATCACCTCTATCGCGACGCGGATTTCTTTCTGTTGCCGACCCGGGCAGATTGCTACGGAATCGTGTTTTGCGAAGCGGCAGCCCACGGCGTACCGAGCATCGCGCCTGCCACCGGTGGTGTCTCCTGTGCTATCCGCGACGGAGAGACCGGCATCTTGTTGCCGCCAGATGCGAAGGCGGCGGACTATGCGCGCATCATCTTCGAGACCTTTGCGGATCAGGATGGGCTGGCCCGCCTGAGACAATCGAGCCGCGATGCCTTCGAGGTCCGATTGAATTGGCAGGCTTGGGCCCAACGCGTCTCAAATCTGATACAAACTCTATGATTGTCCTGAACTACCACGAGCTGGTGGAAGCCTCGCCTTCAAATGCGTGGTCCCTGACGCATGACGCGTTCGAGGCGCATCTCTCGCTTTGCTCGAATGGGCTCGTCTCGCCTCAGAGTTTTCTGAGGCATTGCCCCGATCCGAAGGTGAGCCGCACCAGTGGGGTCCTCTTAACCTTCGACGATGGATTTCTTTCTGACTACACGCATGTCTATGCTCGTTACATGACGACCGGTCGGATTCCAGGTTTCATGTCTTTTATCCCGGTAGACCTGGTAGGCTCGCCCGGACGTATGAGCTGGGGCATGATCGAGGAGCTCGGCAGGGGTGGCGTTGCGATCGGCTCACATGGCATGGCCCACGTCGATTTGACGACTGTCTCGGATGCAAACCTCGACCGCGAGCTTAGGGTGTCGAAGTCGATGCTTGAGGATCGCCTCGGGCAAGAGGTTACTCTTTTCGCTTTTCCATACGGGCGCTTCTCCCGACGCGTCTGGCAGGCGGCGCTAAGGGCGGGCTACACACACCTCTTTACAATCCAGCTTGGGCATCATCGCGGATTCGAGCCCTTCCTCTATTCCCGCCTTTGCCTGACGAACAATATGGATGCGAAGTACATGCGCCAGCATTTGCTTAATCCGGATGCGATGCGCGGCTTTGGCTGGCGGATCAGTACGAAGCTTGGGCTCTATCGTCTCCTGATGTGCTGGCGATATCGATAACTTCTCCGGGGCGGGTCTGTCGGAAGTCGTATTCGAAGCTGCGCAAGCGTTTACCTCGGCAATGGTCGCTCTTCATCGTCGAAGGCAAATGAGAGGGTGTCTGGGCTATGTCGGCCGCTAGCGTCAACCTTGCTGTCATCATCGTGTCCTACCGCAATGTCGCCGACGTCGATCGCTGCTTGAAGTCGCTCGCTCGTTCGGATTGGGATCAGTTCGAGGTCTTCATTTGCGAAAACGGCGGGGAAGCAGCCTACCAAAAACTGCTGGCTGCGCTCGTGGGACCGGATCGAACGTTGCAACGAATTTCGGATGCATCGGCTACTCTTGACCAGCCACAGAATAGACTGGCCGAAGTGGTCAGATGCCGATTTCAGGATCGCACGAATACCGTCCGAGTTGGGCTCGCAATCGATAACCTCGGTTACGGAGGTGGCGTCAACGCGTGGCTCGAGCCGTTGCTTGGCGTACCCGGCTGGGGTTCAGTGCTTGTCCTGAATCCCGATACCGAAGTGGATAGCCGTGGTCTGTCTGAATTGATTGCCAAGTCTACTGAGGGGTTCGGCATGGTGGGCGGAAGCCTGGTCTTCCACAACACCCCCGACAAGATCATTAACTACGGACTGTGTTGGTCTCGAACGACAGGCCGTGTTGTTGCCCTAGGAAGGAATGCGCCAATTGGCAGTGAACCCTCTCACGAAGACCTCGGCCGGATCGATGCGGTAAGCGGAGCGTGCGTTCTTGCAACGCGAGCATTCGTAGAAGACGTCGGTCTCATGGCCGAGGACTATTTCCTCTATATGGAAGATCTGGATTGGGGACGGCGGCGGGGAAAGCACCGCATCGGCTTCGCGAGCAAAGCCATCATTCGTCATATTGGAGGAACGACCATCGGCTCGGCCGTTGCTCCCGAGAAGCGCTCGCATCTCTCGATCTATTTGTCCGCCCGCAATGGCATTGTCTATGCCCGGCGCTTTGCGGGATCGCGCTGGATCTGCCATTTCGGGGTCGGACTGTTGCTCGCAGTACGATACATGCTCAAAGGCTCCTTGTCGGCCGGAAGAGTCGCGTTCGCAGGTTTGCTCGACGGCGCCAAAGGCAAGACAGGGCGGCCGGATGCCGCGCCCGGACTGCAACAGCTCGATTGATCTGCGACCATCCCCATCAGCACCTCAGCCGCGGATTTGAACGCGCTGTTGTGCGGAGGAATCCGTCGGCATGGAGATTGTCGTTCCGCTTCAGCGGCAATTGACCTGAATAAGCAATGCCGTGTTGCTCTTAATTGTCCGCGGGCGAAGTGATCGTGACCCATCTTGTCCAAGCGATGAGCCGTCGGCGGAGGTATTTGGCGGGATGTAATATCGAAAGTGAATATTTAATTGGTTTTTCTTCGTAGAGGCGCGGGCCGACGCTTTTGGCGCGCTGTCAGCCGGCGATGACGGCGATTTTCGTATCACTCATACGTCGGTATATGTTCGTTCGTTCTCTTGGGCCTTTTTCAATGCGATGCACGAGTGCTTGATCAAACTGAGGAATTATCGTCTTATTTAAATTTGCGCGATGCGACTTTGGCTGAGGTAACTCAGAAATTACCTTGGGTGGGCCGTCGTGTCGTCGCAAAAAAGCCTCCCCCCGTCGAGAAGAGGAACACAACGGCGCTGCGCCAGCAGGGCTGCGCTTAGGTTACCGTCGCTCGGCAAATCGAAATGGGCGCGGGCCAGGGGTAATCAAATCTAATCTAATAGGAGAAAACTAGATGGCGACCATTCCTCTGAGCTGGGATGATCCGATGTTCAGTAGCGTTACGAACTCGACTGGGGGCGCGATTCCCGATGGCGGGACGCTTTCGAACGCAAGCATTGCCGATTTCAGCGGCGACGCGGTCGTGGGAGGCTTTGGCTCGTTCAACCTCGATCACATCCGTATCGACGCGCGCGAAGGTGTGCGCATCGCGGGAAGCGGCGATATTACCATCAGCAACTCCTATATCGAAACGACGGGCGAAGCCGGCGATCACGCCGATGGCATTCAGGCCTACGCTCCCGGAGGCACTGGAAATGTGACCGTCAAGAACACGACGATTGTCGGCCACGCCAATGGCAATGACACCGCTGGGATGTTCGTCGCAGACGAATACAGCGGGACATTCACGTACGACAACGTGGTGTTTGAAGGTGGTCAGTTTGGTTTGCGCATCGCTGCCGATACGAGCGATATCTACGTCTCCCTGAAGGATGTGTATTTCGTGGGAACGACCTATCTCTTTCAGGAGGTCAATGCACCCATCCACATCACCCAGTGGGAAAACGTACGCTCCGCAACGATCGTGAATGGTCAACTCGTTCCGGGTGATCTCATCCCGCCGCCTTGGCCGGTTGAAGGGGGAAGCACGCCGACGCCACCGAGCACGCCGGATGCACCCACTATCGCCTCGTTCTCAGACGACAGCGGCGTCGCTGGTGATAAGATCACTAACGACAATACGCTCGAACTCAAGGGCGCTGCTGCTGCTGGTAGCACCGTTACGATCTTCGATGGTTCGACCAAGCTCGGCACCACGACTGCAAGTTCGACTGGCAGCTGGGACTACATCACGAAGGTCCTGACTGACGCCAAGCATACGCTCACCGCAACGGCGACCAACGCGTCGGGTGAAGCCAGCCCGGCCTCTTCTGCACTGCCCGTCACCGTCGATACCAAGGCGCCGACTGTGCCGACCATTGGCAGCCATATGGTGGACAGCGCCAATCAGATGGTGATGTCCGGCAACGCCGAAGCGAGCAGCGTGGTGAAGGTGTTCGACGGCACGACCCAGATCGGTAGCGCGACTGCCAACAGCGGCGGCGCATGGACCTATACCACCGCTTCCCTCGCGGCTGGCTCGCACAGCCTCACCGCGAAGGCAATGGATGCGGCTGGCAACACCGGTGTGGCATCGACCGCGGTCACGGCGAGCATCGAAACTGGCACCTCGGCGCCGTCCACGCCGACGTCGCCAACTTCCGGTCAGCAAATCGAGTCGGCTGGTGCGACGACGCTCGTTGAGAACGGCGGCAAATATTACCTCAACGGCAGCGGCGGATCGGGCCCCTCGCTGAAGTACCACGGTGTGGATTTCGTGGACGGTTCAGATGGCACCTGGGCGCCGATCGCTGCGGAGAAGACCGCGACGGGCTATGAGGTCGTCTGGAAGGAGGGCGGTGGTTATTACACGGCCTGGAACACCGACAACAATGGCAACTACGTTTCCCATGTCAGCAGCCTGACCGGCTCCACGTCCGGCGGCTGGGTGTCGGGTTCGAACGCCGGCCTTAAGTCGCTTGAGACGACCTTCCATCAGGATCTCAACGGTGACGGTCAAATCGGTACTTCCATTGCAACCACACCGACGTCGCCGACGCCCAGTAAGGTTGTTGAGTCCGCCGGTGCGACAACTCTAGCTGAGAGCAGCGGCAAATATTACCTCAACGGAAGTAGCGGATCTGGCCCCTCGCTGAAGAGCCACGGTGTGGATTTCGTAGACGGGTCGGATGGCACTTGGGCACCGATTGCTGCGGAGAAGACGGCGAGCGGCTATCAGGTCGTCTGGAAGGAGGGCTCCGGACTCTATACGGCCTGGAATACCGACGACAACGGCAACTACGTTTCCCATGTCAGCAGCCTGACCGGCTCCTCGTCGGGCGGCTGGGTGTCGGGTTCGAACGTCGGCCTCAAGTCGCTTGAGACAACCTTCCATCAGGATCTCAACGGTGACGGGCAGATCGGTGCAACCACCACAGCTTCGTCGTCAACCTTATCCGCTACCAGTCAGACCGTGGCTACTTCGGGCAGTACGTTAGTCGCCTCAACAGGCAACACGACACTGAAGGGCACTTCTGGCGACGACACCTTTGTTGGCAGCAGCCAGGCCGACACTTTCGTATTTGGCGCGAACTTCGGTCACGACGTCATCAAGGACTTCGTTGCCCGCGGTCCTGCTCACGACACGATCGAGTTCAGCAAGACTGTGTTCGACAGTTTCGCGAGCGTTCTCTCCCACGCGGCCCAATCGGGCGGCGACGTCGTCCTCGCGACGGGGAGCGACACGCTCACGCTGAAGAACACCAAGCTGGATGCGTTGACCAGCCACGACTTCCACTTCGCGTAGGGGACGGGGTAACCACACAAGTAGTACTCAACAACTGCCTTGGGGATCTCTTGGGGGATCTTCCGACAAAGGCATGGTTCAAGGGCGGCAGCCATGATTGACTTTGGACGGCGGGGGGTACTCCCCCCGCCCGCGCATCTCTATCGAATTTCACTTCTGCACATATCAGGGCTCTGGGCGGCCGGACGGCAGTGGGCGGAAGACGCTCAATTGCTGACGCCGCGGCTGATCGGATGGGTAAAAGACTCGGTCGAAGCCCTGCGGCAACGGATATTCGCTGGCCGACCCGGCCCGGCGGAGCACTATGACGAGTCGCAGTCAGAGCTGTCGGCTTTCCTGCGGTCTTGCCGTCGGATTTTCTGGGCTCTAGCGACCTTCAGCGGGATGAGCAATCTACTCATGCTCACCGGCTCGTTCTTCATGCTGCAAGTCTATGACCGAGTGCTGCCCGGGCGCAGCATACCGACGCTGGTCGCCTTGATGGTTCTGGCGACGGTCCTTTACCTGTTTCAGGGTGGGCTTGACCTCGTCAGGAACAGGATCAGCGCTCGAGTCGGCCGATATTTCGATGAAAGGCTGAGCATCCGCATATTCGACGCGCTTGTTCGCCTGCCTCTCAAGACCAGGGCCGATGGCGATGGCTTGCAGCCGGTGCGGGATCTCGATCAGGTCCGCAGCTTCCTGTCGAGCGGAGGGCCGACGGCGCTCTTCGACTTGGCCTGGATGCCGATCTATCTCGGCGTCTGCTTCCTCTTCCACTTCTGGATTGGCGTCACTGCGCTCGCCGGCGCGATGGTGCTGGTCGGCATTACGATGCTCACGGAAGCTCGCACCCGAGGGCCGGCAAAGGCGTCCTCGCGTCTGGCCATCTCGAGAACTGCCCTTGCGCTCGAGGGGCGGCGAAATGCCGAAGTTCTGCAGGCCATGGGCATGCGGCAGCAGGCAGCCCTACGTTGGCGGGATGTCAACGCGAAGTATCTCGCCGCCCATGAGCGGGCGAGCGATGTCGCCAACGGACTCGGTGGTGCCTCCAAGATTTTTCGTGCGATCCTGCAATCGCTGGTTCTTGCCGTCGGCGCCGTTCTCGTCATCAACCAGGAATCGACCGCAGGCATCATCATTGCCGGATCGATCCTCACCGCGCGGGCATTAGCGCCGGTCGAATTGGCCATTGCGAACTGGAAGGGATTCGTCGCCGCGCGTCAATCGGGGCAACGGCTCGATCACTTGCTGAAGCTTCTGCCTCACGAGGAAGAGCGGTTGGCATTGCCTGCGCCCGTTGAAACCCTTACCGCCGAGAACCTCTATATCGGTGCCCCGAACTCCGAGAGGCCCACCCTCAGCGAAGTATCGTTCCAGCTGCGGAGCGGGCAGGCGGTCGGAATCATCGGTCCGAGCGGATCCGGCAAGTCGACGCTGGCGCGTGCGCTGGTAGGGGTATGGCCGTGCATTCGCGGCAGGATCCGGCTCGACAAAGCCGCGCTCGATCACTGGTCGTCAGATGCCCTCGGCAAGCACATCGGCTATCTGCCCCAGGACGTCGAATTATTCGACGGCAGCATCGCAATGAACATCGCACGGTTCGACCCGCAGGCAACCGCCGCCGCTGTTCTGGAAGCCTCGCATGCGGCGGGCGCGCACAACCTCATCCTCTCCCTGCCGGACGGCTACAGCACGAAGATCGGCGAGGGAGGGTTGGCGCTCTCGGCGGGGCAGCGGCAGCGGATCGGGCTCGCGCGCGCCTTTTACGGCCAGCCCTTCCTGGTCGTACTTGATGAGCCCTCTTCCAATCTCGACGCGGAGGGGGAGGAGGCCTTGACCGAGGCGATCCTGAATGTACGCCGTCGGGGCGGAATTGTCGCGATTGTCGCGCATCGTCCGAAGGCGCTAGAAGGCGTGGACCACGTCTTGTGCCTTGGGGAAGGCAGGGTTCAGTCCTTCGGCAAGAGAGAAGAAGTTCTAAGGAAAGTGTTGCGAAATCCAGTCCCGCTCAAGGTCGTCGGGGAAGCTCACGGAGGCGGCCAATGAACAGTCAGGTAGCGATAGCGCCGGCCTTACAATCCATCCAGCGTTACATAATCGTCGGTATGATCCTGTTCGCTTTGGTGACCTTTGGGGTCGGCGGTTGGGCGACAACGACCCAATTGTCGGGCGCGGTGATCGCCCAAGGCGTGGTCGTGGTGGATTCGAGCGTCAAGAAGGTTCAGCACTCCACTGGTGGGATCGTGGGAGAGTTGCGCGTGCGGGAGGGCGCGCGGGTTAATGCAGGGGATATCTTGATCCGCCTCGACGAGACGCAGACGCTCGCGAATGCCACCATCGTCACGAACAGCCTCGATGAGCTGTTCGCGCGGCAGGCTCGTCTGGAGGCCGAGCGCGATGGCGCCGAGCAGGCTGTCTTTCCCAAGGTGCTGCTCGACCGGGCCAAGGAGAGCAACTCGGAGGCGAGCCGTGCGATTACTGCGGAGCGAAAGCTGTTCGAGCTGCGTCGTCAGGCGCGGAGCGGCCAAAAAGCGCAGTTGCAGGAGAAAAGCGCGCAGCTGGAAAACGAGATCAAAGGCCTCACGGGGCAGACCGAGGCCAAGCAGAAGGAAGTCGAATTTATCCGGCAGGAGCTGGAGGGCGTGCGCAGTCTCTGGCAAAAAAATCTGGTGCCGATCACGCGGCTCAATTCCCTCGAGCGGGATTCCGCTCGCCTCGAAGGCGAGCGCAGCCAGCTGGCAGGAATGATTGCGCAGTCGAAGGGCAAGATTGCCGAAATCGGACTCCAGATCATTCAGATCGACCAGGACCTGCGGACGGAAGTGGGCAAGGATCTGATCGAAACGCGATCGAAGCTCTCCGAGCTGAGCGAGCGCAAGACCGCGGCGGTCGATCAATTGAATCGGATCGATATCAGGGCACCGCAAACCGGTCGCGTCCACGAGCTGAGCGTCCACACGGTCGGAGGTGTGATCTCTCCCGGCGAGCAGATCATGCTGATCGTGCCCGATGCGGACTCGCTTGCGGTCGAGGTCAAGATCGCACCGCGCGATATCGACCAGGTCTATATGGGGCAGACCGCGACAATGCGCTTCGCGGCGTTCAACCAGAAGACCACGCCCGAAATCGACGGAGAGGTCAGCATGGTCTCGGCAGACATTACACAGGATCAGCGTGCCGGCACCAGTTACTACACGGGCCGTGTCCTGCTGAAGCCGGAAGAGCTGGCGAAACTCGGGTCGGCCAAGCTGTTGCCCGGCATGCCGGTCGAGGTCTTCATCAAGACGGCAGGTCGGACCGCGCTATCCTACCTGCTCAAGCCGCTGCACGATCAGGCGGAGCGCGCATTCAAGGAGCGGTGAACCCTTGCTGGACGCGTAATGACACAGCCCCGAGTGCACCGGCACTCGGGGCCTGTATATCAACGAGCACCGAGCTCGCGATCAAGGAGCTATTCGACAAATGACAGCGCAGCCCATCATACTCTCACACGCCCCGGTCATTCGTGTTTATGATGATGTCCTAGAACAACAGGTGTTGGCGAACGTTCAAGATTATCTGCAAAATACATCGTGGAAATTTGGAGCAGTATCATTCAAGGCACCCGGCAGTTATCGCTATTGGTACAGGCATTTTGCCGGGGGATACGACGAAGCCGATACGTCAGACTGTTCAGATGCGTTGTTGAAGGAAGCTCCGGTCATCTGGAAAATGTGGAGCCTCTTGAAGCAGTCGATCTTCAAAGATCACACCCTGATGAGGTGCTATGCAAACGGCTATCCATACGGATGCGAAGGTTCGGCTCATTTGGATTCAGTCGATCCCAACGACTACACGGCAGTCTTCTATTCTAATCCGACTTGGGATCCGAATTGGGCTGGTGAGACCGTCTTCCTGACCCAACAGCCACCGCCAGACATCGTCGCAGCAGTATTGCCACGCCCAAATCGGTTAGTGCTTTTCCAGGGGGATGTTCCGCACGCAGCAAGAGGAATCTCAAGAGTTTGTCCATTGCTGCGGATAACATTGATGTTCAAGACGAAAAAGAAATTCAACTGAATAAGGGCGAGGCCGGGTTTGCGAACGGTGCTTTGAGCTGAGCGATCGGCGAGAAGTACCTGCTCGCAGCAGATGGCGTGCCGCTCGTCGGGTTGCATCCTCCGAAGCCTATCGTCGTGCCGCGGCCGTACGTCAAGATTGGGCCGCGCGACGTCGATCAGATCCATGCGGGGCAGACCGCGACGCTGCGATGGCCGGCGTTCTATTAGAAGGCCACCCCCGAAATCGACGCGAAGCGGCTTGGTCTCCGCGGACATGATCTGGAGCAGCGTGTCGACACCAGCTACTAGATCGCTCGCGTCATCCTAAAGCCGAAGTAGCTGGTGAGACTCGGGTCGGCCAGGCGTTTGTCTGGCGTGCCGGTCGAGGTCTTCATCAAGGCGCAACATCGCGCAGCGCTGTCCTACCTTCTCAAGCCCCCGCAGGATAAGGCAGGGCCGGCGCTCAAGGAACACCGAGCCTTTGCCAGGCGAGGAATGACGCAGGCCCCGCGCGCATCAGCCGCCCGAGGCCTGCGCATCAACGAGCATCGAGTTGACCATCAACTCCTGCAATGCGTCTGGAGCAGGAGGGCGTGGCTCAAGCGGGATAAGGGCGCCAGGAACGAGCCATAAGGGTACGCAGCTTTCGCCCGTCCGTCAGGCCTGATCGGGCGCTTCCAAGCAGCCGCCAGAGATTGGCTGGGGTGAGTCTACCAATTCCGATCCACGCCTTCGGCAGCGACAACCCATGCGCGCGCACGGACCGAGTGCGGCGAAGGCTTGCTCTGCTGGCCGGCGAACCTGCGAGCCGCTCGGGGGTGCAACTTCCTCAGCACATCCATTCGCTTGCGGTGCAATCTTAATTGTCGGGCAGGAGGGCCTGTTCCGGGTGGAATTTGCTGCGCGGTCGCATTTAATTCAACAATTAAATTATCCGGATCGTTTGATGCCTTAATTTCAATGGCCACGCCGAGTGATCCCGGGCAGCTGTAAAAGCGCCCGAACGGAGGCGAAATCAGCCCGAAGTGCTCCAGCAAAGAACATTAATTTGGATGCCGAGGAGTCGGAGTCCAATTGTGATTTATATTTAATTGACATTTAAATTAATTAAAATAAAATCAAGGAAGAAATATCGCCGCGTTGCTGACGTTCTCGGCCCGCCGGCATACCCCAGCCTCAGTTTGGCGTTTGCGAGGGGATCGACAGATGTATCGGACCGCCGGCTCAGTCGCTGCCGCCCTCGCTATCATGATCGGAGGAAGTCAATGGGCGGGTGCAGGGCGCATGGCCCTGCCGGCCACGTTGCGGGCGGGGCATCAGCACATCGAGCTGGGAAGCCCGATACTCCCGCCCATGGCGTACACGGTGTTCTGCCTGCGCTACGAGGCGGAATGTCTCCAGCGGCGCTCGTTTCGCGGTGGGCTGATCCGGCTGACCGAAGACCGCTGGGCGGCGCTGCAGGAGGTCAATCGCGCGGTCAACCTCGCCATCGTGCCGGCACGCAACGAACGCGGCCTTGCCGGAGAGGAATGGGTCATCAATCCTGATCGCGGCGACTGCAATGACTACGCGGTAAGCAAGCGTCACGAGTTGCTTCGGCGCGGCTGGCCTGCGCGAGTCCTGCTATTGAGCGAAGTCATCGTCAGTTCCGGAGAGCACCACCTGGTGCTTCTCGTGCGCACGCGGGGGGGCGATTTCGTCCTCGACAATCTCGCGCCGCAGATCAAGCCGTGGTCGCAGATGCCCTATCGCTGGGTTCGCGTACAGAACCGCGACAATCACCGCCTGTGGGCGGCAATTAGTCGGCGATGAGGCATGATCAGCTGGTTGGCTGAGAGCTTGCGCGCCGTTCCTGGCCTGGTCGGGCAAAGCCCTTCAGGCTCGCACGCTCGATCTTGCCAAGTCGGAGAATAATATCATGGCGATTTTATTTGAAGCAAATTTAAATATGGGTATATAATCAAAGCCGGACTTCCCATTGAGAAAGACCGAAATGGCGACTTCCCCGGCGCTCGAAGTTGGTGGTTATGAGAGGGCGGCGTCAAGCAGTTTCAGGCTGGCCCGTTTTTCCATATTTCTCGACCTCGTCAACTCGATTCCGGTGACGGGTCGTTCTCTGCGGATTCTCGATGTAGGCGGAGTTGAGGCTTACTGGAAGGATAAGAGAAAGCTTATACGCAGGCCTGTCGAGATAACCCTGGTCAACTTGGACGATGCGCAACCTGCAGCCCAGCCGGGATTCACATTCCTGCACGGGAATGCCTGTCACATGCCCGAATTCGCCGACAACAGCTTCGACGTGATCCACTCGAATTCGGTGATCGAACATGTCGGCCAGTGGTCGGACATGATGGCAATGGCGAAGGAGATTCGCAGGATCGCCCCAAACTATTTCGTGCAGACGCCCTATTTTTGGTTTCCGATCGAGCCACACGCGAGAACACCGCTCCTGCATTGGCTTCCCGAGTCCCTTAAATTCCGCTTGGTCATGGCCCGCAAGTTGGGGCCCTATTGGTCCAAAGCCGCAACCGTCGATGACGCGATGAGGACCGTTCAATCTTCGACCTTGCTCGACAGGCGGATGTTTTCTGCGCTTTTTCCGGACGCGGGCATCATCCCGGAAAGATATCTCGGAATGACCAAGTCGCTTATGGCAGTTCGGAAAAATCCCGGAATCACGCCAGTTGGACGCTGATCGAAGCAGCACCTGACCCATGTGAGCAGGGTAGGCCGATGTGCGCCGCCCTGGCTTTCCGCATCATTCACTCGTGGCGCTGTCAAGGGCGTCGGATGGGGCTCACGACAACAAGCTGGCCGTTCTGAATGACGCAGTCATTCACGTTCGTCCACTCGTCGATGATGAATTCGGTGACGAAAAACTTGCGGAAGCGGAACGGTCCGACAAAGCAAACATTTTTCATTCGCAAATGTGCGTTGGTGTAACCATCGGCGTGAAGACGCAGACCAAAAGGTCCGCCCTGGAACATAACGTTTTCTAGATCAACCAAATCGGGCTTCCAGCTGTCGGCTACGAATATGCCGGCGGTCGCTGAGGTGTTGTGCGCGACAATGGACGTATTTCGCACAGTGATCGTTCCGTGATTGCCGGGGCCATAGGTCTGGATCACATCGGCATGGTCATCGTCTTGTCCTGTCGCCTCGAGATAAGAGTCCGAGATTACGATGTTGCCTTTAATCGCCCTGATACATTCGCGGGATTGGATTCGGAGCCTCGTTAATGTGCAGCTGCCCCAGCATCCAACCGTGTTATCACCGACTTCGTAATAAATATAGCTTCGATCTGCGAGCGATCCTCCATCCGGTACGCCATTGTCCAGACGGCTGTAGGAAATAGCACTGGTAAATCGCGCATCGTTAAAGGAAAGCGGCGGTCCACTCAAAGTCAAAGGTTTCGATGACGGAGCGGGTGCAGGAGCAGGTGCGGCGGCGGGTCTGTCTTTGCCGCTAGAACCATCTACGCCGCTATCGTAAGCGAGACGCCACGGGATATAACCGTTTGCGCTCGTCGGACTAGCGAGCTTATCGTCCATCTGCCGCCAAGCATCGACGCGATGCCTAGGCGTGGACTTCGGCGGTAGCGATAACGTTGAAGATTCAAATGAGTTCTGCTCTTGAGCCGCCAGGGTCGGCGACGTTGCTCCAATCCCCAAACTCAAAGAGATCGACGCGATAGACGTCAATATTGTTGCAGATCTCATCAATCCCCCTAAACGGCCTCGATCTTCCGAGGCGTCCATATGCATGCCATTTCACGCGGCACGGTCGATCGCTATCCCCGAAACGGTCGCAGTTCGACGCATCCTGTGGCGCGCGCCAGTCAGGATCCCACGGCGAGTCCCAGAGCGGGTGCGGCTGAGGGGTCCACCCAACGTCGGATTGTGCCATCAAATATGTCGGCTCCGTAGAGCCACCCGTCGGGCCCCTTCTGCAGGTCGACGATGCCTTGTGCGTTGTTGTCCACCAACTGAACGCTGGCGATCTGCCGGTTTGCGTTCAAGGTCGCAGCGAAGATCGTTCCATTGTAGACATCGTCGAAAAACATGGTGTTCCGGTTGAAGAAATCTCCCGCGGTTATCACGTGAAAATTGTCCGGGGCACCGTGGCTCTCGGCCAGGATGGGAAATACTGCAGGCGGGTCCGACGTATTGTTGCGGTTGCCATTGTTGTAGAAGGTGATTGCCTGGGCGAGGTCCTGATAGCTGGCGGTCCTGTTCGGGCCCTCGAGATAGGGCCATCCGAAATTCGACCCGGCCGGGCCAGTATTGATCTCTTCCCAGCTGTCCCAACCTACATCTCCGAGCACGGGCAGATTGGTGACCGGATCGAAGCTGAAGCGATAAGCGTTGCGGACGCCGTAGTAGAAGACTTTCGACTGATTGCTGTTTGGATCGCTAACTTGGTAGAATGGATTGCCGGGTGCTCCCTCACCTGTGGTCGGATCGATCCGCAACAGCTTGCCGGAGAGATTGTGGATGTCTTGGACCCGTACCGCGCGAGGGTCTGCGAAATTGTATGACGTGCCGTCGCCGACGGTGAGATAGAGATAGCCGTCAGGCCCGAAATGAACGGCACCGATGGAATGCGAGTCGCCGTCCGTTGCCAGATAATCGCGAATGTTTTGGTTCTGGATCCCGGCGTGGTTTGGATCGTTGTCCTGCGTTCCGGTCTCTATCTGGCTGGCGGGGGCCGTTATGGTGGCGCCGTTGACGATACCTGATGGAGGAATGCTGGGATCGCCGTTGCTGTCCGTGTCCGGCTGGCTCGTATACGCCCAAATGCTATTCTTGCCGACGAGTACGAACTCGCTCGCCGGATTGGCAACCATGGTGTTAGGGTCGACGGTCACCCTGACCAGACGCGAAGGCCGATTCCCGGCCTGATCGGGTCCTGCGAGTCCCGTCTGGCCCGTCGTCTCGGGCGGATCGTAGGTGTAGAGCAGGTAGACATAGGGGCTGCCTGCGAAGAAATTTGGGTTCACCGCGATGCCTAGAAGTCCGCGATCGCTGACGTCATTTACCTCGCTCGAAAGGTCGATAAGCGGCGTAGATCGCAGAGTGCCGTTGTCCACCACGCGCACGATGCCGTCCTTCTGCGCGACGAGCATGTAGCGGCCGTCGGGAGTCCAATCGATCGCCGTTGGTTCGTTCAGCCCCGTCACGGCCGTCTGGCCCACCAAATTGCCGAGGTCGGGGTTGTCATTATCCAGGATCTTTACTGTCGTCATCCCCTGTGCGCCGAGAGTGGCGCCAGTCGGGTTACTCAAGGTGACGGTGAAGGTCTCGTCGCTCTCCGGTGTCGTATCGTTGATGATTGGGACAGTGATGGTCTGGGTCACCTGGCCAGCGGCGAACGCCACCGTGCCGGACGAGGCCGTGTAGTCCAATCCCGAGACCGCGCTGCCGTTACTTGTTGTGAAGCCGACCGTGGCAGCTTGAGAGGCACTGCCGCTGCGCAATAGCGTGATCGTCGCTGTCGGTGTGCCCTCGGCAACGCTCACGGCGGCGTCCGCCATTGCGATGGACGCGGGTGAGTCGTCGTCGATGATGGAGACGAGTACAGTGCGCGGAGCTCCAAGGGAGCCGGAACTGGGATTCTGAAGCCCGACAGCGAACGTCTCGGTACCCTCGGTGAGCTGATCGTTCACGATTGGGATAGTAAAGCTCTTGGTGCTCTCCCCGGATCCGAAGACGATCTGACCGGTGTTCGACCGACCATTGAACGTCGGCTGCATGTAGTCCAGGCCCGCCGTAGCGGTGCCGCCGGTGCCGATTTCGTTCGTCGTGTACTCCACGGTGGTTTGCGACTGAAGGTCGCCAGAGCGTACGACGGTGATGGTGGCCGTGCCCGCCGATTCACTGACATAGACGGTGGAACTGTTAAGGAGTGAGATGACGTTGGGTTGGGCAAACACGACGTCGCGGAAGTAGTTTGTGTTCTGATAGATGGCGGTCGGGAAAATGCCTTTTGTCAAGTCGTAGACGCCGGCGCCGGCCGCAGCGTTCAGGCCACCATTGCTGATGCCGGAGGCGAAGCCTTGGGTCGTGGAGACGTAGTAGCTGTTGATATTGACGGAGACCACGTAGGTCGTACCGGCCGCGATGGTGAGCGGGGTGGCGAGCGCCTGCTGCTGCCAGCCCGATGCGCCTTCGCTGGTGAAGGTGACCGTCGCCAGCTCCTGGCCCGTTGCCGACCAGATGTGGCCGATATGGGTGCCGGTCTCGTTCGAGGCCTTGTAGTACCGGATCGCCTGGATTACGCCGGACGTGTCGCTGGTGAAGCGCATCCCCAGCTCGTAATCCGCTCCTGACCCATCGGTGGCATTGGGGATGGACGGTGCCTGGGTGGTGAACAGAGTGGTGCCCGAACTCGCAGCAGCAACCGTCGCCGTCGCCGCGCTGGTCACGTTCTCGCTGGTGCCGAGCAGGTCGGTGTAGGTGGTGTTTACCCGGATCCGCTTGCCGACCAGGTTGCTGTCGAGAGTGAGGCTCGAGGTCGTGGCGGCGAGATTCGTCCAGGTGGTGCCGTCGGCGCTGCTCTGCCAGCGATAGGCGATGCTCGCCGGGACGCCGTCAGGATCCGTGACGCTGGCCGTCAGCGTCTGGTTCTGGGTCGCCGTGCCGCTGATTGCGACGGCACCGACGTCGTTGACGTTCGCCACTGTCGTGGCGGTCGCGGAGCTCACCGGGGTCTCGCTGCTGCCCAGCAGGTCCGTGTAGAAAGCCGTGGCGCGTATGAAGTTGCCGACCTGGGCCTGCCCCAGCGTCAGCGTTTTCGCGGTCGCGCCAGTGATGTTGGTCCAGGTGCTGCCGTTCGCGCTCTGTTGCCACTGATAGGAGATGGTACCGGGCACTCCGTCCGTATCGCTCACCGTTGCGGTCAACGTCTGGTTCTGCGTCGGCGTCCCGCTGACGCTCACCGCGCCGGGCTGATTGCTGGGATTTGACGAGCCCGCGGCAAACACGACGTCGCGGAAGTAGTTTGTGTTCTGATAGATGGCGGTCGGGAAAATGCCTTTTGTCAAGTCGTAGA